>NZ_JBEXVE010000011.1:0-292276 GCF_040629205.1 Streptomyces sp. NPDC005962
CATCGACGAGGTCGGCGAGAGGGACGCCCTGCTCCCACCGGCGAGGGTCGGGCCCGGCGCGATAGACCGCCGGCACGAGCACAGGCGTGTTCATGGGCGTGTGCCACGCGGACTACGCGGAGCTGATGGAGAGGGAAAAGGCGAAGACCGACGTCTATTTTCCCACGGGTACGGCGTATTCGATCATCTCGAACCGCGTCTCGTACTTCTTCGATCTCCAAGGGCCGAGCATCACGAACGACACCGCGTGCTCCAGCTCGCTCGTATCGGTCTACGAGGCTGTCTCCGCCCTGCGCAACGGTGAGTGCGGCCTGGCCCTCGCCGGTGGCGTGAACCTGTGCTGGTCGCCGAAGCACTTCGTCGCCTTCAGCCAGGCGGGCATGTTGTCGCGGACAGGCCGGGCCAGCGCCTTCGACGAGAGCGCGGACGGCTATGTCCGCGGTGAAGGCGGTGCGGTTCTCCTGCTGAAGCCGCTTGCGAAGGCCCTGGAAGACCGTGACCCCGTGTACGCGGTCATCAGGGGTGTCGCGACGAACCACGGAGGGAGGACGAACTCCCTCACGGTGACGAATCCAGCGGCTCAGGCGAATCTCATCGAAGGGCTCTACACACGCGAGGGCATCCGTCCCGAGACGGTGTCGTACATCGAGGCGCATGGGCCGGGGACACCGGTCGGCGACCCGATCGAGATGGTCGCGCTGAAGCGAGCATTTCAGAATCTCCACGCCGCGCAGGGCACCGAGGCGCGTCCGTCGGCCTGCGGAGTGGGGTCGATCAAGACCAACATCGGACATCTCGAAGGGGCCGCGGGCGTCGCCGGGATGGTCAAGGTGATCGGCGCTCTCGCGGGTCGGGTACTGCCCGCGACCGTCAACTTCGAGAATCAGAACCCGCTTATCAAGCTGGAGAACAGCCCGTTCTACGTTGTGCGGGACACTCAGCCCTGGGCGGAGCCGCCCGCGGCGGCGGACGGGCGGACGGCGCCGCGCCGCGCGGGCGTGAGCTCGTTCGGCTTCGGCGGAACGAACGCGCACGTCGTCCTGGAGGAGTACGACGAGAAGTACCGCTCCGACGAGAACGACGTGGCGTCCGAGATGCCGGAGGCTCCCGAGCGGCCGTGCCTCGTACCACTGTCGGCGAAGACGCCGGACCGGCTGCGCGCCGTCGCCCGTGGCCTTCTTGACCACCTTCGTGCCCCGGACCCGGGTGACGCGGTCGCCGAGGCGCTGAGGCCACCGCGGGCGCTCACCGACATCGCGTACACGCTGCAGGTCGGCCGCGAGTCGATGTCCGCCCGGGTCGCTTTCGTTGTCACGGCGCGGTCGGAACTCGTCGCGCTGCTCGAAGCGTTCGAGGACGGAACACTCACGGATTCCGAGGCGCACATCGGTGCGCGGACGCCGGCCCAGGAGGCGGCCGGGCTGCGGGAGACGGCGCTGCGCTGGCTCCAGGGAGACCCGGTGGACTGGGAGAGCGAGCTCCACAGCGACGACGGTGTCCAGGAGCGTCCGCGACGGCTGAGGCTTCCGACGTACCCGTTCGCGCGGGAGCGCCACTGGTTCGTCACTCCGGTCGTGGAACCCGAGCCTCCGATACGGAATCCCGCCGAGCTCCAGAGGCGGAGTCCGCTCGTGCACCGCACTACGTCCGATCTGTCCGAGGGGCGCTACAGCGCGGCGTTCACGGGAGACGAGCCCTTCCTCGCGTCGCACCGGATAGGCGGCGCACGGGTGCTGCCCGCCGCGGCCCAGGTGGAACTGGTCCGGGCGGCCGTCGAGGACGCCGTGGGACGCGACGCGCCCGAGGGAACGGTCGTCCGTATCCGCGACATCGCGTGGACACGCCCGCTCGTCGTGGACGATGCGGGGGCCGATGTCCATGTGGGGCTCTTCCCCAAGGACGGCGACACGATCGAGTTCCAGGTCTACCAGGGTTCGTCGGCGCTCGACCGATCGGCAGTGGTCCACGGTCGGGGCACCGCGGAGATGGGGGCGGCCGACGAGTCCGCGGCGCTTGATCTCGACGCTCTCCGGAAGGCGTGCCGTACACCGCGCGAGCCCGCGGACATCTATAGCGCGTTCTACGGCCAGGGGCTCGACTACGGGCCCGCGATGCGTGGGCTCGCCGAGGTCTTCCTCGGTACGGAGGGACTCCTCGCCCGTATCGAGGAACCGAACGGAACCGGAGCCGACTCGGGCGGCTTCGTGCTGCCTCCGAGCGTGCTGGACGCGGCCCTCCAGGCCTCACTGGTCCTCATGGCGGAGACCGCCCGTGAGCCGGCGGCGGGGCCGGCCATGCCGTTCGTGGCCGAACAGATAGAGATCCGTGGCGCCTGCCCGTCCGAGACCTGGGCGTGGGTGCGGCGGAGCCCGGGCGGCGGCACGCTCGACAAGTTCGACATAGATCTCTGTGACGCCGAAGGAGCCGTGAGCGTCCGGCTGCGCGGGCTCGTCCAGCGCGCGGCCACCCCGAAGGCGGCCCGCGAGGAGCCCGGTGTCGTCACCGCCACGTCCCGCTGGGTGGCGGAGCGAGGGGCGACGGCCGGGGCGACCGGCCGCACCGTGCACGGGTTTGTCGCGGGGAAAGGCCCCGTGGCCCCCACCGCGACCGGTTTCCCGCTCGAACACCTTCCCGGCGTCAGCCCCAACGGGATCGCCGACGGCGTCGACGCCGTGCTCGGTTCCGTCTTCGAACGGCTCCAGGAGATCCTGAAGTCGAGGCCGCGCGAGGAGCACCGCTTCGTCGCCCTCATCGACGACAGGGTCCCCAGGCACTTCCACGCGCCGCTCACCGGCCTCTTCCTGACCGCCGCTCTGGAGAACCCGCTCGTCTCCGGACGCGTCGTCCGCGTCGCACAGCTCGACACCGCGTCGCCTGAGCGGATCGCCGAGATCCTCCGTGCCGTGGCGTACGAGGACGACAGCGCGACCGGCACCGGCACGGAGCCCGTTTGCGAACTCCGTTACGCGGCGGACGGCACCCGTCAGGCGTGGCGTCCCGTCTCCATCGAGCTGGGCCAGGGACCGGAAGTCCCGCCGTTGCGGGACGGCGGCGTCTACTGGGTGACCGGCGGTCTCGGCGGGCTGGGCCTGCACTTCGCGCGATATCTCTCCCGGCGCGCGGGTGTCACCGTCGTCCTGAGCGGGCGGTCGGCGCCCGGAGCCGCGAGCGACGCGGCTCTGCGCGCACTACGCGAAGAAGGGGTCGACGCGCACTACCTCCCCGTCGACGTCGGCAGCGAGCAGGACGTGGAACGCGCCGTCCGCGCCATCGTGCGCAAGCACGGGGTGCTCGACGGGATCGTGCACGCGGCAGGGATCACCCGGGACGGATACATCCTCCGCAAGGACGCCGCGGATCTCCCCGACGTGACGATGCCGAAGGTACGCGGCACCCTGAACATCGACGCGGCCTCGCGCGATCTCGCCCTCGACTTCTTCGTCGTCTTCTCATCCGTCGCGGGGGTGTACGGCAACTCGGGTCAGGCCGACTACGCCGCGGCGAACGCCTTCCTCGACGCCTTCGCCCACCACCGGCGGGCCCTCGTGGACATCGGTGAGCGGAGCGGCAGGACCGTCGCCGTGAGCTGGCCGTTGTGGGCGGACGGCGGGATGACCGTCGACGCCGTGACCCGCGAGTCCATGCGCAAGCTGCGCGGCTGGGAACCCCTTCCGACGGAGCCGGGCCTGCGGGCCTTCGGGCAGATTCTGGACGGCGCCGAGATCCCCGCGCAGGTGATCGTCGCGTACGGCGCCGACGCGACGCTCTCGTACGAGCGGCCCGACGGAGGAGAGCAGACCTCCGGAACTAATTCCTCCGTTCCCAGCGTTCCCACCCCCGCGTCCGTCTCCGCGCAGCCGACCGTGGTGCGCGAGGCCACGGCGGGCGGCGCCACGGGAGGCGGGGCCGGCGACGGCGAACTCAGGGAACGGGCGGCTGCCCTGCTCAAGCGTCTCCTGGGCGAGGTACTGCACCGGGACCCGGAGACGATCGAGGACACCGTCAACCTCATCGAGTACGGGATCGACTCACTCAGCATCCTTGAGATGACCTCGCACCTCGAAGAGCTCTTCGGGCCGCTGTCGAAAACGATCTTCTTCGAGTATCTGAGCATCGAAGAAGTGGCCGGCTATTTCGTCGAGACGCACCGGGAGAAGACCAAGGCGATCCTGGGCTCCGAGGAGACGGCGCCCGAGTCCGGTGACGCGGCGACGGCCCCGGCGACGGAGACGGCGACGGAGACGGCCCCGGACACGGACAGGACCGAGGTCGACCCCACTCCCGTGCCCGCGGATGCGCGTGACGACTACCACGACATCGCGATCATCGGCATGTCGGGCAAGTACCCCGGAGCCGACAGCCCCGACTCCCTGTGGACACTCCTCGAAGAAGGACGGCACACCTTCGAGGAAGTTCCCCGCGACCGCTGGGACCACGACGCGATCTACAGCCGCGACCGCGGCGTCCTCGGCAAGAGTTCCATCCGCACCGGAACCTTCCTCCGGGACATCGACATGTTCGATCCCCGCTACTTCCGCATCTCCAAGCGCGATGCCGAGAACATGTCGCCCGAAGTCCGGCTGTTCCTGCAGTCCGGGGTCGAGGCGCTCGAAGACGCGGGATATTCGCGCGAGACGATCCAGCGACAGTACGACGGCGATGTCGGCGTACTCGCCGGTTCCATGAGCAACCACTATGGCCTGTACGGATTTCAGAACAGCCTGACGCGCGGGTCCACGGCAAGCGGCAGCTACACGGGGACGCTGCCCAACATGCTCTCGTACTTCTACGGATTCACCGGGCCCTCGATGTTCGTGGACACGATGTGTTCGGGGTCCTCGACCTGTGTCCACCAGGCCGTGCAGATGCTCCGTGCCCGCGAAACCAAGATGGTCGTCGCGGGCGGGGTGAACCTTCTCCTGCATCCGTACAACCTCATCACTTCCTCGCAGGAGCACTTCACGACGGCCACCTCGGACGTGATCCGGAGCTTCGGTCTGGGCGCGGACGGGACGATCCTCGGGGAGGGTGTCGGTGCCCTCGTCCTCAAACCGCTCGTCGAGGCCGAGCGCGACGGCGACCACGTGTACGCGGTCATCAAGGGAACCGCTCTCGCCAACGCGGGTGTACGCAACGGGTTCACCGTCCCCAGCCCTCGTATGCAGGCGCGTGCGATCGAGAAGGCGATCGACGACGCGGGCGTCGATCCCCGGACCATCAGCTATGTGGAAGCCCACGGCTCCGGGACGTCGCTGGGCGACCCGATCGAAGCCAAGGCACTGACCACTGCCTTTCAGAAATACACGCAGGAGACTGAGTTCTGCGCGATCGGCTCGGTCAAGTCGAACATGGGACACCTTCTTCACGCTGCCGGAATGATCGGCATCGCGAAGGTCATCCTCCAGTTCGAGAAGGGGAAGCTCGCACCCTCGCTGCACAGCTCGGTGACCAACCCGGACATCGACTTCTCCCGTACGCCTTTCCGTCTGCAGCAACAGCTCGCGACCTGGGAGCCGGCGGTGACCACCGTCGATGGGCGAACGGTCACACATCCGCGACGAGCGGGGATCACGTCGATCGGTGCGGGCGGGATGAACTCGCACATCATTCTTGAAGAGCCCCCGCGTACGGTCCGTGACCCGCGACGCGCGAGTGAGGGGCGCGAGGAACTCTTCGTCTTCTCCGCGATGAACGACTCCGCTCTCGACACGTATCTCGCGCGTTTCCGTGCCTACCTGGCCGCCGGGGCAGAAGCGGACCCCGCGTCCATCGCGTTCACGCTCCGCGTCGGCAAGAACGAACTCCCGCACCGCTGGGCGTTTCTCGCGAAGACCATCGGCGATGCCATCTCGGCCGTCGACCGGTACCTCGCGGGAGACCGGGACCTCGGTGCCGCGCTCGTGGGCGGTGACCCGCGAACCGAGGACGCGCGGACCGAGAGCCTGCGGACCCTCGCGACCACCTGGGTGGGCGGGAAGAGCGTCGACTGGAGCAAGGCCGGTGAGGGCGCACGCGCGCCCCGGCGGGTCTCTCTCCCCTCGTACCCCTTCGAGCGCGTGCGCTGCTGGGTCGCCGAGGAGGAGGGCGCGCCGTCCGTGCTCGCGCCGCTCGCACACCGCGAGAAGCTCCACCCGTTCCTCGGCAGGAACGAGTCGGACGTGGACGGGCTGCGGTATGTGCTCGACGTGCACCTGGACGATCTCCTCGATTACGGCTGCACGACGGGAGAGAGGCAGGACAAGAGGCGCGGCATAGTCCCCACATTCGCCATCGACCTGGCGATCGCCGCCGCGAAGGTCTCCGGATTCGCCGACGGGTCGGTCGTGCGCCGCCTGCGCCTGCTGGGCCCGGTCACCTGGACGACTGCCGCCCGCCTGGTGACGTCCTTCGACGCCGCCGACCGGAAGACGGCCTCCGGCCTGGTGTTCGCGGAGGACGCCTCGGGGACGCGGGTGCCCGTAGCGGCGTTCGATGTGCAAGCGGGTGACGACGACCGTACGCCGTCGCCCGGTTCACCCCGCGCCAGGCCGTTCGCGGGAATCCCTGTCGGGGCACTCACTCCCGACACGCCCGACGCGCTCTCCGGGGCCGAGTTCCTCGCGGAACTCGCCGGGGGCGGCATCGGATACACGCCGGAATTCCATGGCACCGAGCGCGTATACCGCCTGCGGGACGGCCGATTGGTCCTCGAAGTCACCGCCCCCGAAGTCCAGCGGGATCATGTGAAGCCGCGTGTGACCCTCCCCCCGCACCTCCTCGCCGCCATCGCGCAGGGCCTCCAGCTGGAGGCCAAACGGGCGGGCTCACCGTATTGGGCGCGCACCGTGCCGCACCGGATCGACGAGATCCGGCTCTTCGCCGACGGGAGCGACGCGGGTGAATCGGTGGTGTACGTCGTCTTCGACGTGACCGCCGAGGGAGACGGCCTCAGCGGGTCCGTCGGCCTCCTCGACCGGAACGGCGAGGTGGTCGGAGTGCTCTCCGACATGCGGTGCGGCGATGACGAAGGACCGCGAAAGGACCCGACCGTGAGCGCACGAGCGGTGGACGCAGCCGAGGGAACAGCCGAGAAGACGCCGGTAGGGGGCAGCGACGCCCTCGCCTCCTTCGCGGTGGACGAGCTACGCCACATGGCGGGCGCCATTCTCAAGTTCGAGGCCGGTGAACTCGACGCCCGCACCGGGTTCGACGCCTTCGGCTTCGACTCGGTCTCGCTCGTCGCCCTCTCGAAGCAGGTGCGCGAGGGGCTCGGCATCGATCTGACCCCCGCGGTCTTCTTCGACCGGAACACGTTCGAATCGCTGGGCAGGCACCTCGTCACAGAGTACGAGGGCGACCTGCGCGCGGCGTACAAACGATCGCTTCCGCCGCAATCCACCGAGGAGCCCGCCCCGGACCCCGTGGAGCGGCTCCGGGCAGAGACGACCGAGGTTCCCGACGTGGTGACGGCCGTCCCCCGGCCCCCGGCGCCCGAGGGCTCACCCCCGCCGGTGGCCGTCATCGGCGCCGCGGGCCGCTTCCCCGGCTCACCCGACCTGGACGCGTACTGGGCGAACCTGGCCGCGGGGACCGACCATGTCACGGCGTTTCCCCTCCACCGTTACGACGCGGATTACGCGCGGATCGTCGAGGCATCCGACTTTCCGCGCCACGCGGGCGTCCTGGACGATGTCGACGCCTTCGACGCCGCCTTCTTCCGCATCCTGCCGCGGGAGGCCGAGCTGATGGACCCGCAGCACCGGCTGGCGCTCCAAACGGTCTGGAACGCGGTGGAGCACAGCGGGTACGCCCCCTCCGGCCTGCCGGGGAACACCGGTCTGTTCCTCGGTGTCTCGGGGACCGACTACGCGACGCTGCTCTCGGCCCATGGCACCCCGCCGGACGCGTTCACCTCCACGGGCAACGCACACTCCATGCTCGCCAACCGCATCTCGTACGTGCTCGACATCCACGGTCCGAGCGAGCCGGTCGACACGGCCTGTTCCAGCTCGCTCGTCGCTGTCCACCGAGCCGTCGAGGCCATCCGGTCCGGGGCGTGCGACACCGCGATAGCGGGCGGGGTGAACCTCCTCCTCAGCGTCGACACGTTCGTCAGCGCGGACCGGGCCGGCATGCTGAGCCCGGACGGACGGTGCAAGACCTTCGCGAGCGACGCGAACGGATACGTACGGGGCGAGGGCGTCGGCGCCGTCGTACTGAAGCCCCTCGCCGCGGCCGAGCGTGACGGGGACGCGATCCTCGCCGTGATCGTCGGGAGCGCCGAGAACCACGGCGGGCGTGCGAACTCCCTCACCGCGCCGAACGGTGCGGCGCAGTCGGACCTGGTGGTGCAGGCCATGGGCGGCATCGACCCCCGGACGGTCGGCTATGTGGAGGCCCACGGCACCGGTACGCCCCTGGGCGACCCCGTCGAGGTGCGTGCGCTCCAGACCGCCTACCAGCGGCTGGGGAGCGACGGCGTCGGAACATGCGGGCTCGGCTCGGTGAAGACCAGCATCGGGCATCTGGAAGCCGCCGCCGGTATCGCGGGTCTCCTCAAGGTGCTTCTCGCCATGGAGCACGGCACCCTGCCGCCGACCCGGAACTGCGACGAGATCAACCCCTACATCCAGCTCGACGGCAGCCCGTTCCGCATCGTGCGCGACAGTGAACCCTGGCAGCGGTCCCGCGACCGCGACGGTGTCCTCGCTCCACGCCGGGCGGGAGTCAGCAGCTTCGGCTTCGGCGGCGCGAACTGCCACGTCGTCGTCGAGGACTACGCCGGTGAGGCCGCGGCGGACGAGAGTCCGGCGCAGGGTGCCGGGAGCCGGGTCGCCGTCCCCCTTTCGGCGCGTACGGAGCAGCAGCTCCGCAAGCGGGCGCGGGACCTGCTCGCCTACCTTGAGAACACGCCCCGCCCCGCCCCGCTCCGTTCGATCGGGTGGACGCTTCAGGCCGGGCGCGAAGCCATGGCCGTACGGGTCGGCTGGGTCGTCACCTCGCACCGGGAACTCGCCGAGAACTTGCGTGCGTTCGTCAGCGGCGCGCAGTCCGGGCCGCGGCGTGACACCGGGCGGGCCCCGGACGGCCTCGCGGAGGTGATCGCGCGCTGGAGCGGAGGGGCCGAGGTCGACTGGCGTGAGATGTACGAGGCCGCCGGTTCCGCCCCGCCCAGGCGCGCGCATCTGCCCACGTACCCGTTCGCACGCGACCGTTACTGGCTCCCCGGAAGCGACGCGAAAGCCGATGGCGCCGCTGAACCCGCCCCCTCGACCGGGACGACGCTGCTCGTACCCCGCTGGACGCCGAAGCCCATGACGCCGGACCGTACCGGCGAGAACGCCGCGTACGCGCGTCATGCCGTCATCCTCTGCGGGGCGACGGGGTCCGCGCGGGACAGCGTCGAACGCCGTCTGCCGGGCGCGTACTTCCACCTCGTCACGACCGCCAAGCAGCGCCCGGAGAGCAGCTTCACCGACATCTCACAGCAGGTGTTCCAGATCGTCCGCGCTCTCGTCGGCGAGAGCCACCATGGCACCACGCTCGTGCAAGTGGTGACATCTACAGACGGCACGGACGGCGACGAAGCGGTGGGGCTGGCCCTCGCCGGACTCCTGCGGACGACGACGCTCGAAAGCCCGCGGATCACCGGACAGGTTCTCGGTCTCGACGGCCCGCGCGACGCGGACGACATCGCGGCGATCGTCGCGGAGAACGCGCGGCACGCGGACGACGCACTCGTGCTCCACCGAGGCGCCGAACGCCAGGTGCGGACCTGGGTGCCGAAGTCGGCCGACGGCACGAGCACGCCGTGGCGCTCGGGAGGCGTGTACCTGATCACCGGAGGCTCCGGCGGCATCGGCGCCGTCGTCGCCCGTCGGATCGCACGGGACACCGTTCGCCCGACGCTCGTCCTCGTCGGGAGGTCGGCACCGGACACCCGGATCGACCAACTCCTCGCCGAGCTGCGGGAAGCCGGGGCGGTGGCCCGATACGCCGTCGCGGACGTCTCCCGCTGGGAGGAGGTACGCCATCTCATCGCGCGAGTCGGTGAGGAGACCGGCGAGATCCACGGGATCATCCACGCCGCCGGGGTGATCCACGACGCCTCCCTCACGAACAAGACCGTCGAGGAGTGGGACAAGGTCCTCGCCCCCAAGGTCGACGGCCTGGTGCACCTGGACCGGGCCACGGCACACATGCCACTGGAGTCCTTCCTCGTCTTCTCCTCCGGCGCGGCCATCACCGGAAATCCCGGCCAGTCGGACTACGCCACGGCCAACGCCTATCTCGGCGCTTACGCCGCCCGCCGCAACAGGCGCGTCGCGGCGGGCGAACGGCCGGGACGTACGGTCTCGATCGCGTGGCCGCTCTGGAAGGACGGTGGAATGACGGTCGACGACGCGACGCTCGCCTACCTCCGGCGCGATCGCGGCCTCGTTCCCATGGAGTCGGAGGCAGGGCTCGAAGCCCTGTTGAGCGCCTGGCGGCTCGGGGAGGCGGGCGAAGACCAGATCTGGGTGCACCACGGTGAGACGGCGAAGGCCGTGCCCTCGTCCGTGCCCGCATCCGTACCCACGCCCGCGCCCGCCCCTGCGCGCAAGACGGCCGGCAGGCTTCCCGACCGGGAGACACTCCGGTCCGTCGTGGAGCTCTTCGCCCGCGTCACGAAGCTCCCCCTCGACGCGGTCGACGCCGATCGGCCGCTCGACGACCTGGCCCTCGACTCGGTCATGGTCGTGCAACTCAACAGGGCGTTCTCCAGCGTGTACGGCGAGGTCCCGACGACACTCTTCTACGAATTCCCCACGCTGCGCGCCGTCGCCGGGCAGCTTGCCGGGGAACCCGCACCGCCCGCTCCCGTCACACAGGCCGACGAACCGTCCGCCGCCGTCCCCGTGCCGGTATCGCGGCACACAGCCGGGAGCGCCGACGCCTCCGGCCCGCCCGCCCCGGACGACGCCATCGCGATCATCGGAATGAGCGGGCGCTATCCGCAGGCCGAGAACACCGACGAGTTCTGGGAGAACCTCAAGGCGGGGCGTGACTCCATCACGGAGATCCCACCGGGCCGGTGGCCGCTGGACGGCTTCTACGAGCCGGACCGCGCCACAGCCATCGCCACCGGGCGCAGCTACAGCAAGTGGGGCGGCTTCCTGGAGGACTTCGACGCGTTCGATCCGCACTTCTTCCGGATCGCCCCGCGCGACGCCTACACCATGGACCCGCAGGAGCGCCTCTTCCTCCAGGCTTCCTGGGAAGTGATCGAGGACGCGGGCTATACCCGCGAGGAGCTGGCGCGTCGCCATCAGCGGCGGGTCGGGGTCTTCGCCGGTGTGACCAAGTCCGGTCACACACGGCACGGCGAGGCGCGCCTGCCGTCGGGCGAGACGGTCGTGCCCTCGCTCTCCTTCGCCTCGCTCAGCGCACGGACCTCGTACGTCCTCGACCTCCAAGGGCCGAGCCTGACGATCGACACGATGTGTTCGTCATCGCTCACAGCGATCCACGAGGCCTGCGAACACCTGCGCCGGGGCTCCTGCGAGGTGGCCATCGCCGGTGGGGTGAACCTGTATCTGCATCCCTCCGATTACATCGAGCTCTGCCGTTCGACCATGCTGTCGTCGCGGGCAGGCGTGCGGAGCTTCGGCAAGGGTGGTGACGGGTTCGTACCCGGCGAGGGCGTGGGCACCGTACTGCTGAAGCCTCTCTCCCGCGCTCTCGCGGACGGAGACCGGGTCCTCGCCGTGGTCCGCGGGACGAGCATCAATCACGGCGGGCGGTCCAACGGCTATACGGTGCCGAGCCCGACCGCCCAGGCAGAACTGATCGGCGACGCGTTGACCCGGGCCGGGATACCGGCGCGAGAGGTGAGCTACGTCGAGGCGCACGGCACGGGTACGGAGCTGGGCGATCCGATCGAGGTGAAGGGTCTCTCCCTCGCCTTCGAACAGTCCACGGACGACAGGCAGTTCTGCGCGATCGGCTCCGTGAAGTCGGTGATCGGGCATCTGGAGGCCGCCGCGGGCATCGCGGGTGTCACCAAGGCGGTGCTTCAGCTCCGGCACCGGACGCTCGTACCGAGCCTGCACGCCGAGGAGCTGAACCCCGGCATCAGGTTCGAGGAGACGCCGTTCTTCGTCCAGCGGACCCTCGCACCCTGGGAGTCCGAACGACCGCGGATCACCGCGGTCTCGTCATTCGGGGCAGGCGGGTCGAACGCACACGTGATCCTTGAGGAGTACGTGGGAGAGGCCGCCTCGGACCGGGCGGCCTCGGACGGGGGCGAGCAACTCGTCGTCCTCTCGGCGCGGACGCCGGAGCGCCTGAGGCACTCCGCCGCACGTCTGCTGGCGTTCCTCGAACCCGGGGACGCGGAGCGGGAAGCGGTCAGCCTGGCAGATCTCGCCTTCACCCTCCAGGTCGGACGTGAGGCGATGAAGGAGCGCCTGGCGGTGACCGTGGCCTCCCTGCCCGAACTCCGGCGCGTGCTGCGCGGGTACGCGGAGACCGGGGACGCGTCGGGAACGCCGGGCCTCCACCGGGGCAGCGCCGGGCACGGCCCCGGCGTCGTCGCCGAGATCTCGGCCGACGAAGACCTCCGGGAGCTGCTGGTCGAACGGTGGGCCCGGGCGGGGAAGTACGACAAGCTGGCCGCGCTCTGGGCCGACGGCGTGGAGCTGGACTGGCGGACGCTTCACGGAGCGGCGTCGCCCCGCCGGATATCCCTGCCGACGTACCCGTTCGCGAGGGACCGGTTCTGGATCGGAGACCTGGAGCCGGTCCGGAGGGTGATCCCCGGCGACGCTCCGGCCATCGCCGTGCGGCCCGACGAGAGCACACCTCAGGTCAGGCCCGAAGCCGCGCCCGAGGCCAAGCCCGATGCCGCGCCCGGCATCACGCGTGACGAACAGGTCGCAGGCACCGTACGCGCGAAGATCGCGGAAGTGCTCGCCATCTCGCCGGACGAGCTCGACGCCGGGCTCGCGTTCGCCGACTACGGACTCGACTCCATCCTCGCCGTCCGTCTCGTCCATCTGCTCAACGAGACGTTCGGGCTCGACCTTTCGACCGGCGTCATCTTCGACCACAGCTCCGCCGATCGTCTCGCCGCACATCTGCTCGCCGAGTACGGCGACATCGGCGCCGCTCCCCTTCCGCCTGCCGCCACCGTGGAAACGCGTCCGCGGATCGCTCCCGAGACCGCTCCCGGCTCTCCCCCCACCGAACGGTCCGCCGCCCACGCGCCGATCGCCATCGTCGGGATGAGCGGGCGGTTCCCCGGCTCCGACAGCCTCGACGACCTCTGGACCCATCTCGTGAACGGTGACGATCTTGTCACCGAAGCCACCCGCTGGGACCTCGCGGACACCGGGGCCGACGGATCGGCGCGCTGCACGCGGGGCGGATTCCTCGACCGGATCGATCAATTCGACCCGCAGTTCTTCGGTATCTCGGGCGTCGAGGCCGCCGCCATGGACCCCCAGCAGCGCCTGCTCCTCGAAGAGGCGTGGAAGTCGCTGGAGGACGCGGGGTACGCCGGCCGTCACCTGAGCGAAACCCACTGCGGCGTGTACGTGGGCTGCTGGAACGGCGATTACCACGAGGTCTTCGGCCAGGACGCGCCCGCCCAGGCTTTCTGGGGGAACATGGCGTCCTTCGTCCCGGCCCGCATCTCCTACCTCCTCAACCTGAAGGGCCCCGCGCTGGCGGTCGACACCTCGTGCTCGAGCTCGCTCGTCGCGATCGACCTGGCGTGCCGCGGGCTCTGGTCGGGCGAGACGTCGATGGCGCTGGCGGGCGGTGTCTTCGTCCAGTCGACACCGCGGCTCTACGGGCTGGCCGGGCGCGCCGGAATGCTTTCGGCGACCGGACGCTGCCACACCTTCGACCACCGTGCCGACGGCTTCGTGCCGGGCGAGGGGGTCGGTGTCCTCGTACTGAAGCGGCTCGATGACGCCCTTGCCGACGGGGACCACATCCACGGGGTGATCCGCGCCCTGGGCAGCAATCACGACGGCGCGACCAACGGGATCACGGCGCCCAGCTCCGTCTCACAGGAGCGCCTGCTCCGGGACACCTACGAAAGCTTCGGTGTCGACGTCGAGTCCATCCGGCTCGTGGAGGCACACGGCACCGGCACCCCTCTCGGCGATCCGATCGAATTCTCGGCGCTCAGCCGTGCGTTCCGGGCCGGCACGGAGAAATCCGGGTTCTGCGCGCTGGGTTCGATCAAGACGAACCTGGGGCACACCCAGTTCGCCGCGGGCGTCGCGGGGGTGTTCAAGATCCTCCTCGCGATGAGGAACGAGCAGATCCCCGCCTCGCTCCACTTCGAGAAGCCGAACCCCGCCATCAGCCTCGAAGACAGCCCCTTCTACCTGAGTACGCGCACCCACAGCTGGGAGGCCCCGTCCGACGGCGGACCGCGTCGCGGCGCCGTCAGCACCTTCGGCGCGAGCGGCACCAACGTGCACCTCGTCATCGAGGAGGCGCCGTCCGCCGCCCGTGCCCGTGCGCCGCGGCCCGCGTATCTCGTCGTCCTCTCGGCGCACTCACGTGAGCAGCTGGCCGAACAGGTCGCCCGGCTGGCGGACCACTGCCGCCGTGAGGACATCCCGGACCTGGGCGACGTCGCCCACACGCTCGCCGTCGGAAGGGAGTGGTTCGCCCACCGGTTCGCCTGCGTGGTGCGGGACCGTACCGAACTGCTCCGTATCCTCGACGACGGGCTCGACGGATCACAGGCGTTCACCGGCCACGTGGTACCGACGCGCAAGGGCGGGGCGGCGGCGGCCACGTCGGCCACGGAGAAGAGCCACGGCGACGAATGCCTCCGACGCTGCTCGGACCCGATGGGCGCCCACGCGGATGCCGATGCGTACCGCGCGGACCTCACCACCCTCGCCCGGCACTTCACCCTGGGCGTCGCCCTCGAATACGGCGCGTTGTTCGCGCCGGGAACCTCCCTGCGAGTCCCCCTGCCGACCTACCCGTTCGCCAGGGAGAGCCACTGGGCCGGGGAGCCGCCCTTGTCTCCTCCGCGCGTCACCCGCCCCGCCGGGGTACGCGTGCCGGTGGCGGATCATCCACTGATCCACGAGTCGTCGGCTGTGGCGGACAGCCCTGCCACCCTGCGCGCTTCAACGGTGTTCACGGGCGACGAGGCCATCCTCCGCGATCACACGGTGCGCGGGCAGCGCGTCCTCCCGGGCGTCGCCCACCTCGAAATGGCACGCGAGACCGCGGCCCGTGCGTGGGGCACCGACGCGACGACGCCCCTGCGGATGCGCGACATCACCTGGATACGACCGGTCGCCCTCGACGGAGCGCCCCTGAGCGTCGATGTCCTGGTGAAACCGGCTACCGGCGACGAGCTCACCTTCGAGATCGCCTTGAAGACCGAGCCGGCCGCCGAACCCGTCGTGTTCTCCACCGGGCGCGTATCGCGCTCCGGCACGGGCCGCCCCGACCGTGTCGACCTCGCGTCGCTCCGCGCGAACTGTGCGGCGACCGTATCCGCCGAACGCATCCGTGAGGCGCTCGCGTCGATGGGCATCGTCCACGGGCCGTCGCTCCGCGCCATCCGCGAGGCACAGGTCGGTACCGGCACCGTCGTGGCGAAGCTCGACCTGCCGGCCGACGCGGACCCGGCCGGCGCGCCGTACGTCCTGCACCCGGCTCTCCTGGATTCGGCCATCCAGGCCTCGATCGCACTGCATCTCACCGATGGCGAAGCCTCCTTGGAGACGGTGGTGCCGTTCGCGCTCGACCGGTTCGAGCTCCTCGCCCCGTGCCCGGCCTCGATGTGGGCGGTCGTCCGTGTCGCGGACTCGACGGAGAAGGCGACCGCGCTGAGCCGGCTCGATGTGGATCTCGTCGACGGCGACGGCGAGGTCTGTGTCCGGATGACCGGCTACACCTCGCGCCGGGTGAAAGAACCGGTGCCCTCACTGTTCGCACCGGTCTGGGAACCCGTATCCGAGCACACGTCGGCCGCACGCGCCCTGCCGCACACGGACCATGTCCTCGTCGTGGGAGGAACCGCCGAACAGCGGTCCGCTCTCGCCCGTCAGTACCCGCGTGTCACGACGTGGGACCTCGCACCGAGCGCTTCGACGGACGAGGTCGCCGACCGGCTCCGGGCTTCGGCCACGATCGACCATCTCCTGTGGATCGCACCCGACGCGGCGGCGGAAGGCCGGCAGGCGCTCCCGCCGGCCGACACCGCCGGGTTCACCGCCGCCCAGGAGGACGGCGTCATCGCGGCCTTCCGCATGATCAAGGCCCTCGTCCGTACGGGACACGACGCACGCCCGCTCGTCCTGACACTGGTCACGCATCGTGCCCTGGCCACGCACGACACCGAGTCGACGGCACCCGCGCACGCCGGGCTGCACGGCCTCTTCGGGTCGCTCGGACACGAGTTCGCGAACTGGTCGGTTCGCCGGACAGACCTCGACACCGCCGATGTGCCGGAGGCCCTGTCGGCGCTCCCCGACCACGCGGAGAACGACATCCTGGTGCGCCGCGCGGGCCAGTGGCTGGCACGGCGCTGGGCGCCGAACGAGCCCGGCGACGTACAGGAGGACGCCTACCGGCAAGGCGGCGTCTATGTCGTGATCGGAGGTGCGGGCGGACTCGGCACCGCATGGACCGAGCACGTCGTCCAGCGCTACGGCGCCCATGTCATCTGGATCGGGCGGCGTCCTTCGGACGCGTCGATCGAAGCCAAGCTGAGCCACGGCGGCCGCGGCAGTGTGCGCTACATATCCGCCGACGCCGCGGACCCCGCATCGCTGCGCACCGCCTACGCGGAGATCAAGAAGCATCACCCGCGCATCCACGGCGTCATCCAGGCGGCGCTCGTCCTGCGGGACCAGAGCCTGGCCAGGATGGACGAGGCGACGCTTCGCGCGAGCCTCGCTTCGAAGGTCGACGTCAGCGTGGCGATGGCTGAGATCTTCGCGGACGAGACACTGGATTTCGTCCTCTTCTTCTCGTCGGTCCAGTCGTTCACGACCGCTGCGGGCCAGGCCAATTACGCGGCCGGATGCAATTTCAGCGACGCCTACGCCCAATTCCTCGCCCGGCACTGGGAGTGCCCGGTCAAGGTGATGAACTGGGGGTGGTGGGGAAGCATCGGCAGCGCCTCGTCCGAACTCCACCGGGAACACATGGCACGCTGGGGACTCGTCTCGATCGAACCGCCGGAGGCGATGGAGGCGCTCGACACGCTCCTCGGGGGCCCGCAGCATCAGTTGAGCTTCATCAAGCTGACGAAGCCCGAGGCCATCAAGGGAATCGACCCGGCCACCCGCCTCACGGTCCACGAGAGGGCACGGTCCCACGTCGCGCCCGCCGCCGTCGCCGCGGCCGCCACGGCGCCGTCCGAGTGGGAGGCCATGCGCGCGATCGCCGCATGGCGCAGGACCGAACGCGATCCGCTCCTCGCCACAATGGTCCGCGGGCACCTCGAAGCGCTCGGCGGCCTGCGCGGCCCCGGCACTCCAGTGTCTCCCGGTGATGTCGCCCAACTCCGCGAACGTGCCGGAATCCTGCCCAGGTACGACACCTGGCTCGACCACGCGCTCCGTACCGTGCCGGAGTCGGCCCCGTCGCTGGACGTCCTCCACCGCGAGTGGGACCAGCGCCGCGCGGAGTGGTCCGAGGACCCTGACAAGAAGGCCGAACTCGCCCTGCTGGACGCCACACTCCGGGCGCTGCCGGACATACTCACCGGCAGGACCAGGCCGACCGACATCATGTTCCCGCGTGGCTCCGTCGCACTCGTCGAAGGGACATACCGCGACAACCGTGTGGCCGACATGTACAACCGCGCCATGGCCGATGCCGCCGCCACCATCGTCGCGGAGCGGCTGCGCCTGGACCCGGACGCGACGCTTCGCATCCTGGAGATCGGCGCCGGCACGGGCGGCACGAGCGTCGGGATGTTCGCCGCCCTGCGCCCCTTCCAGGAGCACATCGAGACATACACGTACACCGACCTCTCGCAGGCGTTCCTGATCCATGCCCGGACCGAGTACGGACCGGAGGTTCCGTATCTCACCTACGCCCGCTTCAACGCCGAGCAGCCGATGGCGGGGCAGGGCCTGGAGAGCGGGAGCTACGACCTGGTCATCGCCGCCAACGTCCTGCACGCGACTCGCGACACCCGGAACACGATCCGCAACGCGAAGGCGGCCATGCGCGACGGCGGATGGCTCCTGCTGAACGAACTCGCCACCTTCGACCTCTCCAGCCACCTCACGTTCGGACTGCTGGAGGGCTGGTGGCTCTTCGAGGACCACTCGCTGCGGGTGCCGGGATCGCCCGCGCTGTCGCCCGCGAGCTGGCGGGAAGTGCTGGAGAGCGAAGGCTTCCCGTCGGTCGTTTCCGTACTGCCACAGGCACATGAGCTCGGGCAGCAGATCATCGCCGCCGAGAGCAACGGGATCGCGCGCCAAACGGTGGTGGACCCACCGGCCGACCGGAAGTCCGCGACTCGGCGAGCGGCCCCGAAGCCCCCGCCCGCGGCCCCCGTACCGCCCCGGCCCGTTCCCGCACCGGTACGGGTCCCGGCAGAGCCCGTCACCGCGACCACAACCGTTCTCGATACCGAGACCCGGGCCGACTTGATGGCCGGGTACCTCCGTGACCAGGCCGCGCAGACCCTCGGCATCCCGGCGGACAAGATCGCTCTCTCGGCGCCGCTCAGCGACTACGGGATGGACTCCATCCTCGTCCTTCAGCTCACGAACGCGCTGCGCGAGGATCTCGGCGAGGTCTCGTCCACCCTGCTCTTCGACGCCGAGTCCGTCGAGGAACTCGCCGCCCACTTCCTGGGAACCGGTGGCTCTCCTGTGGACGCGCTCCTGGCGCGCCTGAGCCCCGTGACAGCGGGGCAACCCCGCTCCGACGCCGACTCCCGGTCGTCGAAGGCGTCCTCGCAGCAGACAACGCCCCCCGCTCCGGCTCCGTCGCACCCCATCGCCACGCTCTTCCGCACAGCGCTGGAGACCGGCACCCCGCAGCAGGCCGGTGACCTTCTGTCGATCGCCGCCCGGCTCCGGCCGACCTTCGCCGCCGGCGCGGGACCCGAGCCGGAGATCCTGCGGCTGTCGGACGGCGGGCAGGAACCGGCCCTGGTCTGCCTGCCCTCCCTCGTCGCCCCCACAGGGGCGTACCAGTACGTGAGGTTCGCCACCGCACTCCGCGGCCGCCGCCAGGTCTCGACGGTCTCCCTCCCCGGATACGCCCCCGGGGAGCAGCTGCCCGTGAGCCTGGAAGCCGCCGCGGACCGACTGGCCGAGACGCTGCTCAAGCGGTTCGAGGGGCGGCCGTTCGCGCTCGCGGCATATTCCTCCGGAGGCTGGCCTGCTCACGAGCTCGTACGACGGCTGGAGAAGGTTGGCGCTCCGCCCGTCGCGCTGGTGCTGCTCGATACGCTCCGGGCGACCGGGGCGGCCATGACCGCGGGAATGTCCGTGATCACGCGACGGCTGTTCGACCAGTTCCCGCAATTGCCCGTCATCGACGAACAACTCACGGCGATGGCGTGGTACGCGGACCTGTTCGACGGCTGGAGCCCGCTGCCGGTGACCACCCCGACCATGCTGGTAGGGGCGTCGGAGGGCAAAACCCTGCACGGGCTGCTCGGCGACGAGGCGAACGCCGGCTGGCCCCTGGAACACGTCCGGACGGCGGCGGCGGGGGACCACTTCTCCATGCTGGAGGAACACGCCGAATCAACCGCACTCGCGGTCCATCAGTGGCTGTCCGAACAGGGCGACTCCCGGGCGGACTTCAGGCGCCGGGGCAGCGGTACGTGAGGGACTCCCGACCGGTGAGGGGAGCGCTGCTCCCCTCACCGGTCGGGCGAGCGCCGCTCCGGCGCGTGGTCAGACTCCAGGAAAATGTCTCCGGATGGGCACCTATGACCGATCACCTGGGATTCAGCCTTACGCAATTGCGATACTTTGTGGTAGCTGCCGAGCTTGGCAATATGTCGGAGGCGGCGGAGAAACTGTGTGCGTCACAGTCCACGGTTTCGTCGGCCATTATGAGGCTGGAACGTCAGCTTGGCGTGCAGCTGCTCCTTCGCCATCATGCCCGTGGGGTCACCCTGGCTCCAGGCGGTCGGCACCTCCTGGGCGAGGCGCGCGCGCTGCTGGGGCAGGCCAGGAACCTCAAAGCGCAGGGCGACGCCCTGGCGAGCGGCGCCGCCGGCCGGCTCGACGTCGGGTTCTTCGCTTCGATCGCCCCGTTTCTGCTTCCCTTCGTCCACCGGATGACCAAAGAGCGGTACGGGGCGCTGCAATTGAACGTTCATGAGGCATACGCCGATCGGCTCCTGGAATTTCTGCAGGATGGCCGATGCGAATTAGCTGTGACGTATGATTTTCTGTCGGGTGATGCCAAGTTCCACTCCCTGGCCGAGTTGCCCGCTCATGCCCTGCTCGCCGATGACGACCCGATGAGCAGGGCCGT
Organism: Streptomyces sp. NPDC005962; assembly: GCF_040629205.1. NCBI lineage: Bacteria > Bacillati > Actinomycetota > Actinomycetes > Kitasatosporales > Streptomycetaceae > Streptomyces > Streptomyces sp. NPDC005962. Next base: position 20,470 of record NZ_JBEXVE010000011.1, read on the forward strand.
CTCGGTCGGTTTGGACGAGTTGGCCACTCGACCACTTGTCACCTTGAATTGCCCGGCCGTTGTCCATCATCTCGAAAAGGTGTTCGCCGGCGCCGGTGTCCCCATGCCGGAAGTGATTACCGCGACGAGCCTTGAGACGATGCGCGGCCTTGTGGCCGCCGGTTCCGGGTTCGCGTTGATGTATCAACGCGCTTCGCATGTGGCGACTTTGGGCGGAGGGAAGGTCCGGGAGGTCGAGATCGCCGGAGATCTGCCTTCTGCGTCCCTCGGTGTGGCCATGATGCCCGATCTGGCCGCGAGCAGCCGCGGTAAGGCCTTCCTGAAAGTCCTCCGATCGGCAGTTTCGATCGACCATGACGCGCGTTCCCTTGCGTGACCCGGCTTGCATAACCCGGCTTGTGTGACACGGAAAACTCGTCGGGCGGGATTCCAGGGTTTCATCCTGGAATCCCGCCCAGTAGGAGTAGCGGTGAGTGAGGGGGCCGTCAGGCCAGGGTCTGGAGCACGGCCGGGTCGTAGGGGACGGTCCGGGCCAGCTCACCGCGGAGCGCCAGTTCCGCCCAGTCCGGGTTGGCCAGCAGCGACCTGCCCACGGCGACGAGGTCGAACTCGTCGCGCCCCAGGCGGGCCACCAGCTCGTCGATGCCGGTCACCCCGGACGGCCCGGTGAAGCCCTGGGTGAAGTCGCCCTCGCCGTACTGCTGGTCCATGCCGACCGAGCCGACCGTCACAGTGGGTTTGCCGCTGAGCTTGCGCGCCCAGCCGGCCAGGTTGAGGGTGCTGCCGTCGAACTCGGGCAGCCAGTAGCGGCGGGTGGAGGCGTGGAACACGTCGACACCGGCGTCGGCCAGCGGCGTCAGCAACTGCGCCAGTTCATCCGGGCTCTCCGCGGTGCGGGCCTCGTACGCGTTGAGCTTCCACTGGGAGATCCGGAAGAAGACCGGGAATCCCGGGCTGACGGCCGCACGAACAGCCCGCACGACCTCGGCGCCGAAGCGGGCGCGGGAGGCCGGATCGCCGCCGTAGCGGTCGCTGCGCCGGTTGGTGGCGGTCCACAGGAAGTTGTCGATCAGGTAGCCGTGCGCGCCGTGCAGCTCGACGCCGTCGAACCCGACTCGCTCGGCGGCCGCGGCGGCCACCGCGAAGGCGGCCACCGCGTCGTCGATGTCCTGCAAGGTCATGGCCTTCCCGGCCGGGGCGCCGTCCAGTCCGAGCCCGGACGGACCCTCGGCGGGCGGATCGGTCATGGTGCGCGCGGCCCCGGTGTGCCACAGCTGCGGAATGATCCTGCCGCCGGCGTCGTGCACCCGGCGTGCCACGTGGGCCCAGCCGGCGAGGGCCTGCTCGCCGTAAAACTCGGGCACGTTGTCGTACGCCCCGGCGGCGGGGTGGTCGATATAGGTGCCCTCGGTGACGATCAGCCCGACCTGATGGGCCGCCCGACGGGCGTAGTACTCCGCCACGTTCGGGCCCGGCACGCCGCCGGGGGACGCTGTTCTGGTCATCGGGGCCATCACGATCCGGTTGGGGATCGTCAGATCGCCCACGGTGAACGACTCGTCCAGACTGGCCATTATTCCTCCCGGCAGCAATTCGACAGTGCACGATTATCGGCACCATTTACCGCACTGTCCAGTCGGCAATGAAACTGGCTGCATTGCATTATGCGATCCAGTGCATCGAAAAAATGAGTTTGACCGCCTCAAATGGAGCGGCGATAGTATTGCAGCCAGATGATTTTCCACTACCGGTGTGTGTAATACACAGGGCTGCCTGAAAGGAAAGGGTGGACCATCATGGCGAGCCAAAGCCGCCTCACTGCAACGGTTTCCGACGAGCTGGCGGGCAAGCGGGCCGTGGTCACCGGCGGCAGCCGCGGCATCGGCGCCGCGATCGTGCGGAACCTGCTCGACGCCGGCGCCACCGTCGTCACCTCCGCCCGTGGCGTGCCCGAACACACGCCCTCCGGCGCCACGTTCGTCAAGGCCGACCTCAGCACGTCCGACGGTGTGCGCGAGTTCGCGGACACCGCGCTGGACACTCTGGGCGGCGCGGACATCATCGTCAACAATGCCGGCGGATGCCGCTCGTTCCACAGTGTGCTGGACCTGGAGAACGACTGGCAGTACACGATGGACATCAACTTCCTCGCCTCCGTCAGGCTCAACGCGGCACTTGTGCCCGCCATGCGCGAGAGCGGCGGCGGGGCCATCGTCCATGTCTCGTCCATCGCCACCATCGCGGCGTACCCGATGCTCCTGCACTACGCCGCCGCCAAGTCCGCGCTCGAGACGTACAGCAAGGGGCTCGCGGCCGAGCTGGCGCCGGACGGCGTCCGTGTCGTCTCCGTCTGCCTGGGCAACGTGGCGACACCGGGCTCGGAAACGGCGCGCGGCCAGCTCGTCGACTACCTCGGCGGCGACAGCAGCGGCGGCCTCGACGACATTTCCGACGAGTGGGCCGCCGAGATTCCGCTCGGCCGCTTCGGCGAGTCCCAGGACATCGCCGACGCGGTGGGTTTCCTGGTCTCGCCCCGCGCGTCGTGGATCACCGGCAGCAATGTCGTCATCGACGGCGGGAAGACCGCGAGCCTGGCCTGAGGCGCGGATCTCCGGCTCTCTTCCGCCGAAGACCGCGACGTCTGTTGAACGAGTCACCGAACTTTCGTAGGCAACCGCCGGCAGCATGGGAAGGACTGACACGATGACAGCGACAGGCGAGGGGGTACGGACCTACCCGTTCGGTCCGACCCACCGGCTGGAGTTGGACTCCAAGCTGGTCGAGATCTGCGGCGAACAGCCCGTGCTGCGTGTGCGCCTGCCCTTTGGAGGCGACGGCTGGCTGGTCACGCGGCACGCGGACGTCAGGACCGTACTGGCCGATCCCCGGTTCAGCCGCGCCGCCGCCGTGGGCGACCATGTGCCCCGCACGGTCGCGGTCGGTCTGCCCCGCACCTCCATGCTCAGCATGGACCCGCCGGACCACAGCCGACTGCGGCGCCGGGTGGCGCACGCGTTCACCGTACGCCGCATAGAAAGCCTGCGCCCGCGCATCCAGGAGATCGTGAACGACCTGCTCGACACCATGATCGCCTCAGGGGAGCAGGCCGACCTGACCACGGCCCTGACCTGGCCGTTGCCGATCACGGTGATCTGCGAAGTGCTCGGCGTGCCCATCGCCGACCGCGAGCGGTTCACCGCTTGGGTGGACGGCTTGCTGATGCTCTCCGACCCGGAGCAGTCCGAGCAGGCCCGCGAGGAGCTGGGCGACTACCTCGCCGGTCTCATCGCGCTCCGCCGCACCACCCCCACCGACGACCTGCTCGGCGAGCTGGCCTCCGGTGGCGGGGACGACCAGCTCACCGAGGAAGAACTGGTCAGCCTTGGAATCAGCCTGCTGTCCGCCGGCCAGGAGGCCACCGCCAACCAGATCGGCAACTTCGTCTACACGCTGCTGACCCAGCCCGACCTCTGGCGGCAGCTCAAGGCCGATCCCTCTCTCCTCCCCGGCGCGGTCGAGGAACTCTTCCGGTTCATCCCGAACAGCGCCACCGCCGGCTTCACCCGTATCGCCAAGGAGGATGTGGAGCTGGGCGGGCAGACCATTCGGGCCGGTGACGCGGTGGTGTCCGAGCTGGGGATGGCCAACCGGGACCCCGAGGTGTTCGAGCGCCCCGAGGAGATCGATTTCCACCGCGGGCAGATCCCGCACGTCACCTTCGGGTACGGCATCCACCACTGCCTCGGCGCGCAGCTGGCCAGGGTGGAGCTGCGCGTCGCACTCGAAACCCTGATCAAGCGCCTGCCCGATCTGAGGCTCGCGGTCCCGGCCGACCAGTTGTCCTGGCGGACCGAGCGCCTCATCCGCGGAGTGGCGGCGCTGCCGGTCAGCTGGTGAGATCCACGCCGGTGGGAACCCACCCCGCACGCGCACGGCACCACGCTCCCGCACGACTCGCCGACATCGCTGGAACGCCAGAGGAGAGCTGATCATGGCCGAACCACTGGATGCGATCACCGCGCCGGTGCCCGATCAGGGCAAGGGGCTCGCCGAGGCCCTGGCGTCCGTCGATCCGAGCAGGGCGCTGGCCGAGGTCATGGCGGCCATCATGGAAAGCCACGGAGACCGGCCGGCCCTCGGCGAACGCGCCACGGACCCGTCGACGGCGGGCCTGCTCCCGCGATTCGACACCATCAGTTACCGCGAGCTGTGGGCGCGCGTCCGTGCGGTCGCCGGCCGGTGGTACCACGACCCGGAGTACCCGCTGGGAGCGGGCGACCGGCTCTGCACCCTGGGCTTCACCAGCACCGACTACGCGGTACTCGACCTGGCCTGCATCCACCTGGGCGTCGTGTCCGTACCCCTGCACTCCAGCGCGCCGCTGTCCCAGCTGGGGCCGATCATCGCGGAGGCCGAGCCGAGCGTGCTCGCCGCGAGCGTCGAGCACCTGGACACCGCCGTCGACGCGGTCATCGGGGGAACGTCGATCCAGCGCCTGATCGTGTTCGACTACCACCCCGAAATCGCCGACCAGCGTGACGCCTTCGAGTCCGCCGGTCGGCGCCTGGCGAAGGCCGGCCGTCCGGTGGGCGTCGAGTCGCTGGCCGAGGTCATCGACCGCGGAGCCGGCCTTCCGGACCCTCCCCTGTTCACCGCCGAGCCCGGCGACGATCCGCTGTCCCTGCTCATCTACACCTCCGGCAGCACCGGGGCTCCCAAGGGGGCCATGCACACACAGCGGCTGGTCGGCACCGCGTGGTACGGGTTCAGCTACGGGTCGGCGGACGTGCCCGCGATCAGCGTCCTCTACATGCCGCACAGCCACCTCGGCGGCCGCTATGCGCTGATGGGCTCGCTCGTCAAGGGCGGTGTCGGGTACTTCACCGCCAAGAGCGACCTGTCCACCCTGTTCGACGACATCGCGCTGGTCCGCCCCACGGAGCTGACCATGGTCCCGCGCGTGTGCGACATGCTGTTCCAGCGGTACCGGAGCGAACTGGACCGGCGAGCGGGCGAGCCGGGTGACGTCGATGCGGCTGTCAAGGCGGACCTGCGGGAGAATTTCCTGGGCGGGCGCGTCGCCAAGGCGTTCGTCGGAACCGCCCCGCTGTCCGCCGAGTTGGCGGACTTCGTCGAGTCCTGCCTCGGATTCCACCTGTACACCGGTTACGGTTCCACGGAAGCCGGCGGGGTGCTGCTGGACTCGGTGGTGCAGCGTCCACCGGTGATCGACTACAAGCTGGTGGACGTCCCGGAACTGGGCTACTACCGCACGGACTTGCCGTATCCGCGCGGGGAATTGCGGCTCAAGACGGCGACCATCATCCCCGGGTACTACAAGCGCCCCGAGCTCACCGCCGAGATCTTCGACGAGGACGGCTACTACCGGACCGGCGACGTCATGGCCGAGATCGAGCCCGACCGGCTGGTCTACGTCGACCGCACCAAGGACACCTTGAAACTGTCCCAGGGTGAGTTCGTGGCCGTCTCCCGCCTGGAGACCGTCTTCAGCGGCAGCTCCCTCATCCAGCAGATGTACGTGTACGGCAACAGCGAGCGCGCCCACCTGCTCGCGGTGGTGGTGCCCACCCCGGACGTGCTGGCCAGGGGCGGCGAGGACGTCGAGTCGCTCAAGCCGCTGCTCAGCGAATCGCTCCAGCGGACCGCCAAGCGAACCGGACTCAACTCGTACGAGATCCCGCGCGACTTCCTGATCGAGACCGAACCCTTCAGCCCCGAGAACGGCCTGCTCACCGACAGCCACAAGATGCTGCGTCCCAGGCTCAAGGCGCGCTACGGCGAGGCCCTTGAACGGCTGTACGCCGAACTCGCCGAGGGACAGGACCGGCAACTGCGCGAGCTGCGGCAAGCCGGGCCGGACCGGCCGGTGGTGGAAACGGTCAGCCGGGCCGCCCAGGCACTGCTGGGCTGCTCGAACGCCGACCTGAGCGCCGACGCGCACTTCACCGACCTGGGTGGGGATTCGCTGTCCGCGCTGTCCTTCTCCCAGCTGATGAAGGAAATCTTCCACATCGACGTTCCGGTCGGGGTGATCATCAGCCCTGCCAACGACCTGGCCCAGTTGGCGAGGTACATCGAGTCGGAACGGGAGTCCGGGGCGAAGAGGCCCACGTTCGCCTCCGTACACGGCGAGAACAGCACCGAAGTCCGCGCCGGTGACCTCACCCTGGAAAAGTTCGTCGACGCGTCGACGCTCGCCGCCGCCCCGACGCTGCCTCGCCCCGGCGGTTCCGTGCGGTCCGTCCTGCTGACCGGAGCCAGCGGTTACCTCGGCCGGTTCCTGTGCCTGGAATGGCTGGAGCGGCTGGCGTCCTCAGGTGGCAAGCTGATCTGCGTCGTACGCGGAAGCGATGCGGCCGTAGCGGCGAAACGGCTTGAGGACGCCTTCGACAGCGGCGACGCCGAACTGCTCCGGCGGTATCGGGAACTGGCCGACGGGACCCTCGAAGTACTCGCGGGCGACATCAGCGAATCGCGTCTGGGCCTGGCGGAGGACACCTGGAACAGGCTGGCCGACACCGTGGACCTGATCGTTCACCCGGCCGCCCTGGTCAACCACGTACTGCCCTACAGCCAGTTGTTCGGACCCAATGTCGTCGGCACGGCCGAACTGATCCGGTTGGCGCTCACCACGCGGATCAAGCCAGTCACCTACGTGTCCACCGTCGCCGTGCGGGCCGGAGCCACGGCCGCGGCTCTCGACGAGGACGCCGACATCCGCGGCGCGAGCCCGGTGCGGCAGATCGATCAGAGCTACGCCAACGGGTACGCGACCAGCAAGTGGGCCGGCGAGGTCCTGCTCCGGGAGGCACACGACCTGTGCGGCCTGCCGGTCGCCACCTTCCGGTCGAACATGATCCTCGCGCACAGCAGGTACCCGGGTCAGTTGAATGTGCCCGACATGTTCACCCGCCTGCTGCTCAGCCTGGCCGCCACCGGCATCGCGCCGGGCTCGTTCTACCGGACCGGCACGCGCGCGCATTACGACGGCCTGCCGGTCGACTTCACGGCCGAGGCCATCACCTCGCTGGGCGCGCGGGCCACCGAGGGCTACCAGACCTTCAACGTGGTGAATCCGCACGACGACGGCATCTCGCTGGACACCTTCGTCGACTGGCTCACCGAGGCCGGCCGGCCGATCCGGCGAATCGACGGCTATGACGAATGGCTCGCCCGCATAACGGCCGCGATCCGTGCTCTGCCGGAGAAGCAGCGTCAGCACTCGCTGCTGCCCCTGCTGCACGCCGTGGCGCACCCCGAGAAAGGTGTCCCTGGTTCCGCGATCCCCGCCGAGCGGTTCCACACCGCTGTGCGAGCCGCCAAGGTCGGCCCCGACAAGGACATCCCCCATCTGTCGGCCGCCCTCATCGGCAAGTACGTCACCGACCTGCGCCGGCTCGGCCTGCTCCAGTGACACTTCGACACATACGACGAGAAGCAGCGAAAGGGGAACTCGCCATGGAGCAGAACCTCAGCGGGAAAGTGAATGAGTTTCTGCGGCGTCTGGAGGCGTATGACTTTGCCGGCGCCCAGAAGATGTGTACCGAAAAGGCCATTGTGTGGGAGAACGACGGTGAGGCAGAGCAGGTGATCGACGAGCGACTGGACCAGTTCAGGTCCTTTGTCGCTACCGTTGATTCGATGCGGTACGACGTGATCCGCCAGTTCCGGAATTCGGACGAGGTGCTCCAGCAGCAGGTACTTCACCTGGTGAAGACGGACGGGTCCCGCAGCGAGATCCAGGCATTCGTGCACTTCCGGTTCGAGAGCGGTCTCATCGACCGGATCGAGGAGTACCACTACACCGCGCCGGCGGGCGAGGCGCCATAAGCCCTCCAGGGCCACGCGGGTGACCCTGGAGCGACACGGCCCGCACGGCTACGGCCACCTCACCTCAGCGGATTCCCAGCCCCCGCAGAACCCGGGCTTGAGTTGGTGTCGGCCTGGCCGGGAAGTACAGGTAGCACACGCCTCCCGAACCGCCCTTGACCTGGCCGTTCGCGTCGTAGCGCTTGGTGCGCAGCCAGATGTTCTCCCACTCCCTGCGCTTGTAGACCCGGCGGACGGACGGGTTGTCCGGTGAGGCGGGGTCGTTCGCGATGACGTCGCCGGTGGAGGTGAAGCCGATGACGGTCATCAGGTGGCCCGCGGTGCCGTAGCCCGCGCCGGTCAGCTCGCCCTTGAGGAAGGACTGCGAGGTGATCACCGGGATGCCCGCGGCGACCAGCTTCTCCACGTCGTTCAGGGAGCCGAGCCGGGTGACGACGCCCTGCAGGTCGCGGTACGTGGCGGCGTAGGCGGCGTTGAAGGGCCAGTTGCCGCAGCCGTCGTACTGGTAGTCGAAGGTGGCGCGGGCCGCGTGGCAGACCTGGGGGTCGGCGTAGTCGGGGTTGACCCAGGCCAGGTCGTCGGCGGTGGGCTTGCGGCCCCAGAACTCGATGATCATCTGCGAGGAGGTGGGGCTGCACCAGGCCTCGCCGCCGTTGTCGTACTCCGGGTACTGGCCCTTGTGGATCTCCTGCGAGTAGCGCGGTACGGCGAGCTCTCGGCCCGTGGGCAGGCCGGGCTTGGAGGCGGGCACCTCGAAGCGGTCGGGGACGTCCGAGCCCATCGCGCCGACCCGCCACACGGTGGGGGTGCGGGTGGTACCGGGCTTGCGGTAGAGGGTCAGGCGCAGCTGGTACGCCGTCAGCCGGAGGCCACCGGCGGGGTCGTCGACGGCGAGGGTGTCGGTCCACACCGAGCTCTTGTCGTCGCTCTGGTCGTCCACCGAGGTGCGCCGGATGGAGTCCCCGCCGTCCCCGGAGGTCCAGCGGCCCATCACGTACCAGGGGGTCGCCGTGGAGTCGGAGTAGGTGCCCTTCAGCTCGGCCTGAATCCAGGTGCCCGCCGGGGTGCGGGCGTTCCAGGAGACGATGGCCTCGGTCGCGGGGACGGTGAGCCGCCGCACCGGGGAGGTCCAGGTGGCGTACTCCCAGGCGGCCTTGGTGCCGGTGTGCGGGTCGGTGTAGTCGACGGTGCCGGCCGGGCGGGAGATGACGATGCCGGGGCGGGCCCCGGCCTCGGCGCGGACGCCCTTGGCGGCTCCGGCCAGCCAGTCGGTGCGGCTCGTCCAGCCGTGGTACTCGGCGGTCGCGGCCGCCTTCTTCGCGCGCGACGACCCCGTGGGGTCCGGGCGGGCGGGCCCGGGGGCGTCCGCGGCGGAGGCCGTCTGTACGGCGGCCACGCCCGCGACGCCGAGGGCGGCGGCGAGTACGGAGCGGCGGGGCGTGAATCCGGAACTGGTCATACGGGGCTCCCCCAGTCGTCGTCCAGCGGCGGCGGATGCGCGACAGTCGCACAACTATGGCCGCTGCGAGTGGTGTCAGGCCAGTGCTTCCCGTCCCGCCCGCATACCAATATTGGTGTGGACCAATGGAGTGAATACTCCCGGGTAGTCGTAGAGTGGCGCCCCATGGAGACCGCCGACCGCCCCACCGAGACGCTGCGCGCGTTCGCCCGGCGGCTGTGCGCCCTGCCGCCGTCCTGCGGGCCGGTCCGGCTCGTCGCCGTGGACGGTCACGCCGGTTCGGGGAAGACCACCTTCGCCGGGCGGCTGGCGGAGGCGCTGGGCGGCGCGCCCGTCGTCCATACGGACGATCTCGCCACGCACGAGGAGCCGTTCGGGTGGACCGGGCGGTTGCAGGAGCACATCCTGACCCCGCTGAGCCACGGCACCGCCGCCCGGTATGCCCCGTATGACTGGGTCGAGCGCCGCTTCGCGACCACCCCGCGGCGACTGGACCCCGCACCGGTCATCCTCCTCGAAGGTGTGGGCGCCGGACGCCGCGCGGTCCGGCCGCACCTGGCCCATCTGGTGTGGATGGAACTGTCCGACCGGGACGCCTGGCGACGCGGAAGGCAGCGCGACGGCCCCGAACTGTCCACATTCTGGGACGGCTGGCAGCCATCTGAGCGCGCGCATTTCGCCGCCGACCCGTCTCGCCCCCACGCGGAAACCCTGATAGCCCAGCGAGAGATGGGGTACGCGGTACTCACGGGGCCCGCCGTGACCACCCGAATCGACCCTTGGCGTCACCCAGCGTGACCGGATGGAACCGGGTTGACGGCACCCCGCGTCCGACCTGCCACGGACGCCCCAACTCGGCTTGACCTGGGGCCCATACAGGTCTTACGTTCTCAATGTGCGGACTCGTACGAGTCGCCCCAGTACGCGAAGCCCCCGGTTGTTCCCCCGTGATCGGGGGCTTCGTCCTGTCCGCACCCGGTTCGGCCACATTTTCCGGCTGCCGTACGACATCACGCCGTCACTCTCGGTCATCTAGTCGTCCGGGCCGCGTGCGCCCTTTACACGCCCCCGCGTACGCCTGCCAAGCCTTGTGCGATTGCGACGAACAACAGTGCGGCACCCTCGGCCGGTGCGGCCTGCGCAGGTACGATGCGAAAAGGGCAGCCGCCCCGGCGGCATCCACGGGGGCAGGGGTTGTGGGGGACGTGATGGATTTCGGCACGCAGGGTTCGCACACCCCGGCCGATCTCGCCTGGCTGCGTGCCGTGGACGCCTACACGATGGGCGCCTACGCACAGGCCGAGGAGGAGTTCCGGGCCGCGGTGCGGCACGATCCGGGCATGGCCGACGCATGGCTCGGCCTGCACGCGCTGCGCGCCGACACGGCGACCGCGCTGTTAAGGATGTACCGGCACCGCGATCGCTTCGGCGAACAGCGCACCCGCCACCGCCGCACCCTCAACTCCTGGTACTGGCTGGGCTGGTGGGTCCAGCCCGTGCTGGAGACCAACCGGGACCTGCTGCTGGCGCACGCCTCGCACTGGCTCGACGGCCGCCACGTCCCCGAGCTGGACCGGGCGCTGGCCGGCTGCCCGCCCGTGGAGGCCGATCCGCAGGCCCGCTTCCTGCACGCGTGCCGCGCGTATCTCGTCAAGGACTGGGAGCAGCTGGTCCGGCACACCGAACCGCTGCTCGACGATCATTTCCTCGGCATCGAGGCCGGGCTCTTCGGCGGCATGGCCCGGGTCCGGCTGGAGATGTACGGCCAGGCGGAACCACTGCTCGCCGCCGCCCTGATGCGGTGCCGCAGCGAACAGCCCCAGCGCAAGGAGCTGCGCTACTGGCTCGCCCGCGCCCATGAGGGCACCGGCCGCAGCGCCGCGGCCCTCCCCCTCTACCGCGCGGTGCACCGCATCGACCCCACCTTCATGGACACCTCGGCGCGGCTGGCCGCCATAGCCGAGTCCGACGGCCTGGACGAGACCGCCGACCTCGCGGCCGTGACCCTGTCCGGGGTCAGCAGCCAGGACGCCACCGACGGCACCATCACCGATCCCGCCGACACCCTGTCGCCCCCCGGCGACCCGGCCGACGGCCGCGATCTGCGCACCGGCGGCGACGGCGCCGATGGCCCGCCGCTCCTGGCCACGCCGGTGAGCGGCGCGAGCAGCACTCGCGAGCGGGGCGGTCTGCCCGCCCAGCCCGGGCCCTCCGACCCCGCCCTGCTGGAGAGCGCGCTGCAGGAGCTGGAGCGCATGGTCGGCCTGGAGCCTGTCAAGCGGCAGGTGCGGGCGCTGTCCGCGCAGCTGCACATGGCCCGGCTGCGCGCCGGGCAGGGCCTGCCGGTCCAGCCGCCGAAGCGGCACTTCGTCTTCTCCGGCCCCTCCGGCACCGGCAAGACCACCGTCGCCCGCATCCTCGGCCGGGTCTTCTACGCGCTCGGGCTGCTCGGCGGCGACCATCTGGTCGAGGCCGGGCGCGCCGATCTGGTCGGCGAGTATCTGGGGCAGACGGCGGTCAAGGCCAACGAGCTGATCGACTCGGCGCTCGGCGGGGTCCTCTTCGTCGACGAGGCGTACAGCCTGTCCAACTCCGGCTACAGCAAGGGCGACGCCTACGGCGACGAGGCGCTTCAGGTGCTGCTCAAGCGCGCCGAGGACAACCGCGACCGGCTCGTCGTCATACTCGCGGGCTACCCCGAAGGCATGGACCGCCTCCTCGCCGCCAATCCCGGCCTCGGCTCCCGCTTCACCACGCGCGTCGACTTCCCCAGCTACCGTCCGCTCGAACTCACCCGGATAGGTGAGGTGCTGGCCGCGGAGAACGGTGATGTGTGGGACGAGGAGTCCCTGGAGGAGCTGCGCAGCATCAGCGGGCACGTGGTCGAGCAGGGCTGGATCGACGAGCTGGGGAACGGGCGCTTCCTGCGCACCCTGTACGAGAAGAGCTGCGCGTACCGGGACCTGCGGCTGTCGGGGTGGACGGGCATACCGACCCGGGACGACCTGGCCACGCTGCGGCTGCCGGATCTGATGCAGGCGTACGGGGAGGTCCTGTCGGGCCGCGGTCCCATGTACCGCGACCCGGAGGACCCCCCGCTGCCGTAACCCTCTGCCGGACTTCTCCCGGACTTCTACCGGGAGACCATCGCGGGCTCCTCCGGCGCCGCGACCGGGGCCGGGGCCTGGACCGGTGTTCCGCCGCGCGGTTCGGCCGTGCGGCCGCGCCCGTTGTCCCGGTGGGCCGGGTCGCGGACCTCGCCCACCAGCATCTCCAGCACGTCCTCCAGCGCGACGAGCCCGAGCACCTTGCCGGACGCGTCGGCCACGGCCGCCAGATGCGAGGCCGCCCGCCGCATCGCGCTGAGCGTGTCGTCCAGCGGCAGTTCGGCGCGCAGGGTCTCGATGGGGTGCCAGACCCGCTGGGGGACGGCCCGTTCGGGGGCCTCCAGGTCCAGGACGTCCTTCACGTGCACGTAGCCCATGAAGGCGCCACCCACCCCGCACACCGGGAAGCGCGAGTAGCCGGTCCGCACCGTCAGCTCCTCGATCTGCCGGGGCGTGACCGAGGGGTCGACGGTGACCAGGCCCGCCGGGTCGAGGAGCACGTCGGTGACCGGGCGGCTGCCCAGCTCCAGGGCGTCGGAGAGCCGCTCGTGCTCCCCGTCGCCGAGGAGTCCGGCCTGCCGGGAGTCCTCGACCAGATGGGTCAGCTGCTCGCTCGTGAAGACGGCCTCGACCTCGTCCTTGGGCTCGACCCGGAAGAGCCGCAGCACCAGCCGGGAGCAGGCGCCCAGCATCACGGTGACCGGACGGCACAGCCGGGCGAAGCCGACGAGGCCGGGGGCGAGCCACAGCGCGGTCTTCTCGGGCGCCGCCATGGCCAGGTTCTTCGGCACCATCTCGCCGATCACCAGATGCAGGCAGACGACGACGGCGAGCGCGATGGCGTAACCGAGCGGATGGACGAGCCCCTCGGGCAGACGCACGGCGTGGAAGACCGGCTCCAGCAGCTGGGCGACGGTCGGCTCGGCGACCGCGCCGAGGGTCAGCGAGCAGATGGTGATGCCGAACTGCGCGGCGGCCATCATCTGCGGCAGGGTCTCCAGCCCGGTGAGCACCGTACGGGCCCGCGCCGAGCCCTCGGCCGCCCGCGGCTCGATCTGGCTGCGGCGTACCGAGACCAGGGCGAACTCGGCCCCGACGAAGAACCCGTTGGCGAGGACCAGAAGAACGGCGAAGAGGAGTTGGACGAGGCTCATCGCTCAGTTTCCTTCTCGGCAACAGCGCCAGTCGTAGGAGCGGGGGCGGCAGTGGTAGCGGCAGCGGCAGCAGTCGTAGCGGCGGGGGCGGCGGTCGTCGGGGCAGCGGCGGCGGTCCCGGCACCGGTCGCGGAACCGGCTGCGGCACTCGTACCCGCTCCGGTCCTGACGATCCGTACCCGCTCCGCCCGGTGGTGGCCGACCTGCCGGACGGCCAGCTTCCAGCCGGGCAGCTCGGCGGTGTCCCCGGGGGCGGGAATCCGGGCGAGCAGATCGGCGACCAGACCGGCGACCGTCTCGTACGGCCCGTCGGGCACGTCGAGACCGATCCGGCGCAGGATGTCGACGCGGCAGGCCCCGTCGGCGTCCCAGGCGGTCCGGCCGTCCTCGGTGACGGTCTGGGCCAGGTCGGGCGTGTCGGCGGCCTCGTCGTCGTGTTCGTCGCGGACCTCGCCGACCAGTTCCTCGACGATGTCCTCCAGGGTGACGACACCGGCCGTGCCGCCGTATTCGTCGACGACCACGGCTATCGGCTGCTCGTTGCGCAGCCGCTCCAGCAGCGGCTGGACGGGCAGCGTCTCGGGGACGAGCACCGGGGGCTGGGCGATGGACCCGACGGGGGTGCGCAGCCGCTCCGCCGAGGGCACCGCGAGGGCGTCCTTGAGGTGGACCATGCCGATGACCTCGTCCAGGCGGTCGCGGTAGACGGGGAACCGGGAGAGTCCGGTGGCCCGGGTGAGGTTGAGCACATCCACGGCGGTCGCCGTGGACTGGAGCGCGCTGACCCGCACCCGTGGCGTCATCACATGCTGTGCGGTGAGGTCGCCGAGCGAGAGGGTGCGGACGAAGAGATCGGCGGTGTCCTGCTCGATCGCCCCGGCCAGCGCCGAGTGGCGGGCCAGCGAGACCAGCTCGCCGGGGGTACGGGCGGACGCCAGCTCCTCGGTGGGTTCGACGCCCAGCGTCCGCACCAGCCGGTTGGCGACCGTGTTGAGCAGGGCGATGACGGGCCGGAAGAAGTGGGCGAAGGCGGACTGCGGCCCCGCGACGAAGCGGGCGACCTGGAGCGGCCGGGAGACCGCCCAGTTCTTGGGCACGAGTTCGCCGATCACCATCTGCACGGCGGACGCCACCAGCATGCCGAGGACGACGGCGACGCCGGAGACGGCGCCGTCCGGCAGCCCCACCGCGGACAGCGGCACGGTCAGCAGATGGCCGAGCGCGGGCTCGGCGAGCATGCCGACGACCAGGGAGGTGATGGTGATGCCGAGCTGGGTGCCGGAGAGCTGGAAGGACAGCTCGCGCAGCGCCTCGACGACGGTACGGGCGCGCCGGTCGCCTTCTTCGGCGGCCCGCTCCGCGTCCGGCCGCTCGACCGTGACCAGGCCGAATTCGGCGGCCACGAAGAAGCCGTTGGCGAGGATGAGGACGAGTGCCGCGGCGAGCAGCAGGAGAGACAGGGTGACGCTCATGCCGCCGCCTCGGGGTCGGCGGCGGCGCAGGTACTACAGGACGATCCGTCCATCTCTGGAGGGAGTCACTCCTTGGGTCGCAGGTGGGCCCGCCGGCTGCGCGCGGTGCGCGGACAGGTCGAGGCGGGGTGGGGCATCGTTCGGCCCCGGCAACAGAGTAAACAAGGATGGGCCCTTAGGGGCAGGCCCCGGGGTCAGGACGTGCCGCCGCCCATGCCGTGGTGTTCGGCGAGGGCGCGCAGGGCGCGGGCGTCATTGATCGCCCGCGTCTTCGCGATGCCCAGCTGGATGCCCATCGCGGGCAGGCTGGTGCCGTCGGCGAGATCCAGGTGGACCCAGGCGTCACCGGGCCGCAGATTGACCCGCAGCACCTCGGCCCACGCCAGCTTGCGGCTGGAGATGAGGTTGACCACCGTCACCCCGGCCTCGTCGGCCACCACCTTGGGGCGGCTGAACAGCGCGAGACCCGCGAAGAACAGCAGCCCGGTGACGACGAAGCTGAGCTGCTCGCCCGGGGACAGGTTCTCCAGGAGCAGCGCGATCGTGGTGAGGGCAACGACGAGGGCCGCGCCGGTGGTCAGCAGGACGATCCGGGTGACGGTCGGCCGGAAGGTGACCGGGAGGGCGGGCGGCTGGGCGACGGCGGACACGTGTGATGGGTCTCTCGTGAGAGGGAGGGGGTGAACAGGGGGCCGGGGCTCAGAGGCGACAGGCGTGGATGCCCGTGGTGAGGATCGCCCGCGCCCCGAGCTCGTACAGCTCGTCCATGACCCGCTGGGCGTCCTTGGAGGGGACCATCGAGCGGACCGCGACCCAGCCCTCGTGGTGCAGCGGGGAGACGGTGGGCGATTCCAGGCCGGGGGTGAGCGCCACGGCCCGCTCGACCTGCTCGACGCGGATGTCGTAGTCCATCATCACGTAGCGCCGGGCCACCAGGACGCCCTGCATCCGCCGGAGGAACTGGCGCACCTTGGGGTCGTCGGTGGGCGCGCCGGTGCGGCGGATCACGACCGCCTCCGACTCCAGGATCGGTTCGCCGATGATGTCCAGACCGGCGTTGCGCAGGGTGGTGCCGGTCTCCACGACATCCGCGATGATCTCGGCGACGCCGAGCTGGATGGCGGTCTCCACCGCGCCGTCCAGGTGGACGACGGCGGCGTCCACCCCGTGGTCGGCGAGGTGCTTGGTGACCAGGCCGGAGAAGGAGGTGGCGACGGTCATCCCGCCGAACTCGCTCACATCGGTGGCCGTGCCGGGCCGGGTGGCGTAGCGGAAGGTGGACCCGGCGAAGCCGAGCTGCAGGATCTCCTCGGCCTGGGAGCCGGAGTCGAGCAGCAGGTCACGGCCGGTGATGCCGATGTCGAGGCGGCCGGAGCCGACGTACACGGCGATGTCGCGGGGGCGCAGGAAGAAGAACTCGACGTCGTTGTCGGAGTCGACGAGGACGAGTTCCCTGCGGTCCTTGCGCTGCCGGTAGCCCGCCTCATGGAGCATCGCCGACGCAGGCTCGGACAGTGAACCCTTGTTGGGGACGGCGATGCGCAGCATGAGGGGTGATTCCTTCGTACGAGGGGTGGGTGGTGAACGGGGGTGGTTCAGAGGTGGGCGTAGACGTCGTCGAGGGTCAGACCCTTGGCGACCATCATCACCTGGAGGTGGTAGAGGAGCTGCGAGATCTCCTCGGCGGCCGCCGCGTCGCTCTCGTACTCGGCGGCCATCCACACCTCGGCGGCCTCCTCGACGACCTTCTTGCCGATCGCGTGCACGCCGGACTGGAGCAGCTCGGCGGTACGGGAAGTGGCGGGGTCGGCCGTCGCGGCCTTCTGCTGGAGCTCGGCGAAGAGCTCCTCGAACGTCTTCTTGGACATGGTGTGCGCCATCCTACTTGGGTCGGACGGCTCGACTTCGCGCAGGTCTACGCAACGGACCGCAGGGTGACGGCGGTGGCGACGGCGGCGGTGACCGCCTCATGTCCCTTGTCCTCGCTGGAACCGGCGATCCCGGCCCGGTCCAGCGCCTGCTCCTCGGTGTCGCAGGTCAGCACGCCGAAGCCGATGGGCACGCCGGTGTCCACGCTGACCTGGGTGAGGCCCTGGGTGACGCCCTGGCACACGTAGTCGAAGTGGGGCGTGCCGCCCCGGATGACGACGCCCAGCGCCACGACCGCGTCGTAGCCGCGGTCCGCGAGGACCTTGGCGACGACCGGCAGTTCGAAGCTGCCGGGCACCCGCAGCACGGCCGGTTCGGCGATGCCCAGCTCGCCGAGGGCCCGCCGGGCGCCGGCGACCAGACCGTCCATCACCTGCTCGTGCCACTGCGCGGCGATGACGGCCACACGCAGGTCCCCGCAGTTCTCCACGGACAGTTCGGGGGCACCCTTACCGCTCACGTCACTCCTCAGTTCTTTCGTACGTACGGGTGGTTCTACTGGCAGGTGGTTCTACTGGTTGCCGCAGGCGGACACGGGCTCCGGGCTCTCCGCCCGGCGGTCGCCCTCCAGCCAGGGCAGGTCGTGCCCCATCCGGTCCCGCTTGGTGCGCAGATAGCGCAGATTGTGCTCCCCGGCCTGGACCGGCATCGGCTCCCGGCCGCTGACCCGCAGCCCGTGGCGGACCAGGGCGGTGGTCTTCTCGGGGTTGTTGGTCATCAGCCGCAGGGAGCGCACGCCCAGGTCGGCCAGGATCTCGGCGCCCGCCGCGTAGTCGCGCGCGTCGGCGGGCAGGCCCAGCTCCAGGTTGGCGTCCAGGGTGTCCCGGCCCAGCTCCTGGAGCTGGTAGGCGCGCAGCTTGGACACCAGCCCGATGCCGCGTCCCTCGTGGCCGCGCAGATACAGCACCACGCCGCGGCCCTCGGCGGTCACCCGCTCCAGGGCGGCATGCAGCTGGGGTCCGCAGTCGCAGCGCAGCGAGTGGAAGACGTCGCCGGTCAGGCATTCGGAGTGGACGCGGACCAGCACGTCCTCGCCGTCGCCGATGTCGCCCTGGACGAGCGCGATGTGCTCGACGCCGTCGGCGGTCGCGCGGTAGCCGTACGCCTGGAAGTCGCCGAAGGCGGTGGGCAGCCGGGTGGTGGCCTCGCGCCGCACGGCGGGCTCGGCGGCCCTGCGGTACGTGATCAGGTCGGCGATGGAAATGATCGCGAGGTCGTGCTTGTGGGCGAATGTGACCAGGTCGGGCAGGCGCAGCATCACGCCGTCCTCCCCCGCGATCTCGCAGATCACGGCCGCCGGGCGCAGTCCGGCCAGCCGGGCGAGGTCGACCCCGGCCTCGGTGTGGCCGTCGCGGGCGAGCACTCCGCCGGGGCGGGCGCGCAGCGGGAAGATGTGGCCGGGGCGCACGAAGTCGCCGGGGGTGATGTCCGGGTCGGCCAGCAGGCGCAGCGTGGTGGCCCGGTCGGCGGCGGAGATGCCGGTGCTGACGCCGTGTTCGGCGGTGGCGTCGACGGTCACGGTGAAGGCGGTCCGCATGGACTCGGTGTTCTCCGCGACCATCTGCGGGAGCCGCAGCCGGTCGAGGTCGGCCTCTTCCATGGGGGCGCAGATCAGTCCGCGGCACTCGTTCATCATGAAGGCGACGATCTCCGGGGTGATCGTCTCGGCGGCGGCGACGAGGTCGCCCTCGTTCTCCCGGTCCTCGTCGTCCACGACCACGACGGGGCGGCCCGCCGCGATGTCGGCGATCGCCCGCTCGATGGTGTTCAGCGCCAGCTCGTCGGGCGGCCACGCGCCCGCGGGGCCGTCGTCGGCGTGGTCCTCGGCTGCCGGTCGCGGCTGCGTCGTCGGGTAGGACTCGCTCATGACACTGACACTCCTTCCATTGCGGGTGTGGTCGCGCTCGGGGCCGTCCGGGGTTCCGGTGACGTCCGGGTGTTCGGGGACGTCCCGGTGTTCTCGGTGCGGGAGCGCAGCCACCAGTCGCGCGCGCCCCACAGGACGAGTGCGAAGTAGATGACGTAGACGAGGCCGGAGAAGGCCAGTCCGCTACTGAAGGCGAGCGGGACGCCGACCACGTCGACCAGCATCCACGCGAACCAGAACTCGATCAGGCCGCGGGCCTGGGCGACCATTGCGGCGAGGGTGCCGACGAAGATGTAGGCGTCGGGCCAGGGGTTCCAGGACAGTTCGGGGACCGCCGTGAACAGGGCGCCGACGGCGAGCGTGCCGACCGCCAGGCCGGTGAGGAGCGCCGCGCGCTCACGGCCGGTGGCGAAGCGGACGGCGACCGCGCCGCCGTCGTCGCGGCGGCCGCGCCGCCACTGCCGCCAGCCCCAGGCGGCGACGCCGATGACCAGGAGCTGCTTGCCGACACCGCCGCTGAGGTGGGCGGAGGCGTAGGCGGCGACCAGGACGACGCCGGAGGCGAGCTGGGCGGGCCAGGTCCACAGGGAGCGGCGGCGGCCGAGGGCGAGGGCGGCCAGGCCGATGGTGTTGCCGATCGCGTCGGACCACAGGATGTGCTGGCCGAATATCTGCCCGGCCTCGGCGCTCAGCCAGTCGGGGGACATCATTCGATCGCTTCCTTGTCCTTGTGGGAGAGCAGCCGCTCCACGTACTTGGCGAGGACGTCCACTTCGAGGTTGACCGGGTCGCCCGGCTGCTTGACCCCGAGGGTGGTGAGGGCGAGCGTCGTCGGGATGAGGCTGACGGTGAAGGAGTCGGGGCCCGCGTCGACGACGGTCAGGCTGATGCCGTCGACCGTGATGGAGCCCTTCTCGACCACGTAGCGGCCGAGTCCGGCGGGCAGCGAGATCGTGACGATCTCCCAGTGCTCGGACGGCTTGCGGTCGACGACGGTGCCGGTGCCGTCCACATGGCCCTGGACGAGATGGCCGCCGAGGCGCCCGCCGAGCGCCATGGGGCGCTCCAGGTTGACGCGGGAGCCGACGGTGAGCGCGCCGAGGCTGGAGCGGTCCAGGGTTTCGGCCATGACGTCGGCGCTGAACCGGCCGTCCCCGGTGTCGACGACGGTGAGACAGACGCCGTTGACGGCGATGGAGTCGCCGTGCCGCGCGCCGTCGGTGACGACGGGGCCGCGTACCTGGAAGCGGGACGCGTCGTCCAGCTTCTCGACGGCGACGATCTCACCCAGTTCTTCGACAATTCCGGTGAACACGTCAGTTCTCCTCGGCGAGGGTGGTGGTGGGTGCGACGGGGACGGCGGTGATGCACAGATCGGGGCCGAGCCGGGTGACGTCGGCCGTATCCAGGCGCAACGCCTGCGCGATCGTGGTGATTCCGGCGTCGGCGAGGACGGCGGGGCCCGCGCCGAGCAGGACGGGGGCGAGATAGCCGACGACCTTGTCGACGACGCCCGCGGCGAGGAACGCCCCGGCGAGGGTGGGCCCGCCCTCCAGCAGGACGGAGCGGACGCCGCGGCCGTGGAGGGCGGCGAGGAGCGCGGCGACGTCGAGCCCCGGGCCCGTTGTCGAGCGGGGCAGCCGTACGGTCTCCGTCCCGGGCGGCAGTTGCCCGGTGTCGGCGTCCTCGGCCACGGCGACCAGCGTCGGCGCGGCGTCATCCAGGATGCGGGCGCCCGGCTTCAGCGCGGTCGCGTTCGTGTCGACGGCCACCCGCAGCGGCTGGGTGGCGCCCTCCCGGTCGCGTACGGCGAGGTGCGGATCGTCGGCGCGCAGGGTGCCGGAGCCGACGGCCACGGCGTCCGCCTCGGCGCGCAGCCGGTGCACATCGGCGCGGGCGGCGGACGAGGTGATCCAGCGGCTGGTGCCGTCGGCCGCCGCGCTGCGGCCGTCCAGGGTGGCGGCGTACTTCCACAGCACGAACGGGCGGCCGCGGCGCATCGCGGTCAGCCAGGCCTCGTTGACCGCCTCCGACTCGTCGGCCACCGGCCCCGCCGCGACGTCGACCCTGGCCGCGGCCAGGGTCGCGGCGCCGCCGCGCGCCTGGGCGGTGGGGTCGGCGACCGCGTAACGGACCCGGGCGACCCCGGCGTCGATGAGCGCCTGGGCGCAGGGGCCGGTGCGGCCGGTGTGGTTGCAGGGTTCGAGGGTGACCAGCGCGGTGCCGCCGCGGGCCCGCTCCCCCGCCGCGCGCAGGGCGTGCACCTCGGCGTGCGGGCCGCCCGCGCGCTGGTGCCAGCCTTCGCCGACCGGCTGCCCCCCGGCGTCGAGGATGACGCAGCCGACGACGGGGTTGGGGCTGGTGTGGCCGAGACCGCGGGCGGCGAGCGCGACGGCGCGGCGCATCGCACGGTCTTCGGCCGCTGCGGTTGCCGCTGCTTCGGCTGCGGGGGCCACCGGGTCCTCCTGCCTCTTCGGGCACGGACTCCGGGGCTGTCGGAAACGACAACGAGCGGAAACGCCGCCGCCGGGCGCCGGGATCGCCGCGTACGGTCCACGCCGAGAGCGTGGCCGCCGCGAAGACGGCGCACCGGTGATGTCGCTACCGCCGCGCACTGCCTCCCATCCGGACTTTAACCGTCGGTCCAGGAATTTCACCTGGTCAACCGGCCGCTGGCGGCGGACGGGTCGCGGACTATAACCGCCGGTTCGGATTTTCACCGACCCCGGAGTGCGCTGACGTCACTGGTACGGCCCCAGTGTGCCACGGCGATCACCGCAGGTGGGACCCCACCCAAGTGTGGCCTCCCTCACCCACCCGGCCGCGTTTCCCCACCCCGGCCCTTCCCGAACCGGGGACACCCCGGCCCCCGGCTTCACGGCCGGGCAGCGCCACTGCCCGAACCTGCGGTCGGGGCGCGGAGGCGCGCTGAGGGATGGCGAGGACATCCCCGGACGGGGCGTCGAGCCGTCGACGGGAGTAGGACCGCCCCGAGGTCGCAGGTGGGCGTACCACTGACGCGCAACCCGCAGCAGCCGACGGCGGTGGGCAGCCGCCCCCGAAGAACGACGGTACGGCGACGGAAGCCCCGGGCGCCCAGGCGCCGTCGGGCTGGCAGACACCGCTACCCGGCTCGGCCCGAGGCCATCACGGGATCGGCGTGGCGCCGGACAGGCGGGATCGGCGTCCGTGTCACGCGAGCCGCAGCGGTCGGCGACGGTGGGCATCCAGTCGTCGCGGGTTACCGAGGCCCTGCCCCGAAGGGCGACGGTACGGCGACGGAAGCGCCAGGCGCCCGGGCGCCGTCGCGCTGGCAGCGGGCGCCACCCGGCTCGACCCAAGGCCGTCGCGGCAACGGCATCGCGCCGGACGGGCGGGGGCGGCGTCACTGTGCGCGAGTCTCGGCGGTGGGTTGCCGCCCCCGGAGGGCGGCGGAAGGGCTGGGCGGGGGCGGGGTGCCCCTTCCCGGGGCGGGGGGCCGGGGGCTTGTCTCCGGGTTCGGGAAGGGGCGGGGTGGGGGAAAGCCCGTTCAGCCCTGGGCGATGCTGTCCAGTTGTTCCACCGCGGGGCGCAGGGACCACAGGTCGCCGCCCGGTGGGGGCTGGAGCTT
This sequence comes from Streptomyces sp. NPDC005962, assembly GCF_040629205.1. NCBI lineage: Bacteria > Bacillati > Actinomycetota > Actinomycetes > Kitasatosporales > Streptomycetaceae > Streptomyces > Streptomyces sp. NPDC005962. Next base: position 42,919 of record NZ_JBEXVE010000011.1, read on the forward strand.
GGCCAGGGCCGCGCGGGCTCGGCGGTCGCCCGCGTCGGCTGCCGCGTGCACGATGTCGCTGGCGGCGTACGCCTTGAACTCCAGGTCGGGGTACGGCCACGGCTTCGCCCCGGTGGCGGCGGGCAGCAGGAAGTCGACGGCCTTGAAGAGGTTCGAGCCGGTGGGGCCGGTGTAGCGCCACAGGTCGACGCCGACGTGCCGCCCGACGGCCGCCATCCGGGTGTAGGCGACGAGGTTGAACGTGGAGTAGTGGAAGCTGCGGGTGCGGGCGAGTTCCTGGGGCTGGCTGCCGTCGGGCGCGATCTGGGTGTCGATGCGCTTGGTCCGGGCCTCGCGCAGCACCGTACGGGCAAGTTCGCGGTCACCCACGGCGGCGGCGATGGCGGCGATCTGCATGTCGGAGAAGGTGCCGTGGTTGTTGTCGGCGGCGCCCTCCTCCTTGCCGAAGTCGCTGTTCACCAGCCAGTCCAGGAACTGCTTGTTCCAGGTGCGGAAGCCCGCGTGGTCGGCCCGCGACCAGCCCGGGGCGCCGGTGTCGAGGATGGCGGCGGCGTCCAGGAGGCTGGTGAAGCCCTGGGAGAAGTCGATGATGCCGATGGAGCGGCCGTCGTACATGCACGGGATGAACTGGGCGTGGTTGAGGCTGGGGTTCATCCGGGTCGCCGGGGTGATGAACCAGGTGCGCAGGATGTCGGCGGCGTGCTCGGCGTAGCCGCGTTTGCCGGTGTAGTACCAGGCGAGGGACAGCTCGTAGACGGACTCGAAGACCTTCCCGACTTCGGGGCGGTCCGTCATCTTGTCCACATCGGGGTTCCGCTGGCCATCCTTCTGAACGTAGGGGCAGCCATACGGATTGTCGTCGGTCTTCGGCTTGCTCGGCCACCAGTAGGGCGCCTGGCTGAAGTAGTCGTGCTTGTCGCCGCTCGGCGGCACCTGGTCCTTGTCGGTGACGGTCCAGGGCCCCTGGGTCATCCACTGGTCGGCCTGGGTGGTCAGGTCGCGCAGGGTCCGCTTCAGCCCACGGTCCCCGAGCTGCAGTTTCAGCTTGGTCAGGGCCAGCCTCGAGCCGTCGAGCACCACCGTGTCCGGCACCCGGCCGGGCCCCCGGCCGCGTTCGGCGGCATGGGCGGACGGCGCCACCAAGGCGGCCAGAAGGGCGAGCAGGGCGGCGAGGGCGACGAGCGCGCGGGCGGGTCTCCCGCGCTCCGCTGGAGTCGCAACCATCGGGCACTCCAATCAGATATCTGAACCGAATTCAGAATCGAGATTGGAGGTCAGAGTAGGACTGGATCATGACCACGACAAGAGATCGTGCTGAAATCGCCTTGAGCCGGAGCGCGGAGCATGCGCAGAGTACGGACATGAGCAGTGACGAGCAGCGATGAGCGGCAATGAACCGCGGGTGAGTCGCGATGAGCGGCGGTACGGAGCCGCCCATGCGTGACGTACGGCGTGCCCGCCTCGCCGTCGCCACGGTGTTCGCGGTCCACGGCGCGGTCACCGGCAACTTCGCCACCCGTATCCCCTGGGTGCAGGAGCAGTTGGGCATCGGCGCGGGCCAGCTAGGGATCGCACTCGCGTTTCCCGCCATCGGCGCCTCGTGCGCGATGCCGCTGGCCGGAGCCGTCAGCCACCGCTTCGGCGCCCGCGCAGCGCTGCGCGGGCTGATCGCCCTGTGGTGCCTGGCGCTTGTCCTGCCCCCGCTCGCCCCCGGCCTGGTGTGGCTGTGCGGGGCGCTCTTCGTCTACGGGGCGACCGCCGGGATGGCCGACGTCGCCATGAACGCCCTCGGCGTGGAGATCGAGGAACGGCTCGGCCGGTCGATCATGTCCGGGCTGCATGGCATGTGGAGCGCGGGAGCGCTGCTCGGCTCGACGGCGGGCACGGTGGCCGCGCACGCGGACACCGACGCCCGGGCGCACCTCGGGATCGCCGCCGCGGTGCTCACCCTGCTGGGCACCGTCGCCTGCCGGTGGGTCCTCGACCTGCGCAGCGCCCCCGAGGAGCATCCACCGCCGCGCTTCGCGCTGCCGCCCCGCTCCGCGCTGGTCATCGGCGCGGTGGGGTTCTGCGCGGTCTTCGCCGAGGGCGCCAGCCTGGACTGGTCGGCGGTCTATCTGCGCGAGGTGCTGGACTCCTCCCCCGGCGTCGCCGCCGCCTGCACCACGGCCTTCTCCTGCATGATGGCCGCGGCCCGGTTCGCCGGTGACGCGGTGGTGGGCCGGTTCGGTCCGGTGCGCACCGTACGGGCGGGCGGCGTGCTGGCCACACTCGGCGGGGTGCTGGTGGTCACGGCCACGGGCCCGGTGCCCGCCATCGCCGGATTCGGCCTCATCGGCCTGGGCATCGCGGTCGTCGTCCCCCTCGCCTTCGCCGCCGCCGGGCGCAGCGGCCCGGCCCCGAGCCAGGCGATCGCGGGCGTCGCGACGATCACGTACACCTCGGGTCTGATCGCCCCGGCGGCGATCGGCTCGATCGCCGACATGACGTCGCTGACCGCCTCGTTCGGCCTGGTCACGGTGGGTGCGCTGGGGCTGGTGGCCGGGGCCGGGGTGCTGCGCGGCTCCGCCGCGGCCGCCCCGGACGCCGCCCCCGCGCCCGGCCGGGCGGAGCGCGCCCCCGATACGACGCACTCCTAGGGCCTGAACCAGTCGGGCACGAACCAATCCGGCTAGTCCTTCGCGAACTCCGTCGTGGCGAAGGAGGTCTTGTCCCGGGAGCCGGTGCCGTCGGTGATCCACCAGTGGGTGGGCTGCTGGCCGTACGGGCCGGTGGAATCGCCGGACCCCCAGTTCAGGACCAGTTCGTCCTTGCCGTCGCCGTCGTAGTCGGCCGCTCCCACGGGCCGGGCGGCCCGGTCCTTCGCGCGGACCTTCCGGCCGTCGGCCTTCGCGGGGCCCTTGCGCGACACCGGGGTCCGCCGGTCGCCGTCGACGAACGTGGCGCCCGCGTAGGTGGCGACCAGGATGCCGTCGCGGCCGTCGCCGTCCGGATCGGCGGCCGTGTACCCGCCCGCGCCCTCGTACCCCTCCGGGTCCTCGGCCGCCACCGGCGACCGCTGGTCGACCGGGGCGCCGCCGCTGCCGGGGTAGACGGTCAGCGATCCGGAGACGTCCGACGGCTCGGTCTCGTTGCCGGGTTCGTCGTTGCGGGAGCCGTCGTCCCCGATGGCCACATCGCGCTTCCCGTCGCCGTCGAAGTCCCCGAACGCCTGGGCGTTCCCGGCCCGCAGCTTCCGCCCCTCGGCGGACAGGCCGGTGCCGCGACGGGCCGGGTAGAGGGTGTTGCCGGACTGCTCGCCGTCGCTGACCGCGTGGGCCAGCAGGGAGGTCGCGCGCGGCTTGCCGGACGGGTCGATGGCGTCCGCGGCCAGCTCTCCGTCCGTGAACGGCAGGCTGGTGTCGGTGCGCTTCGGCTCGCCGGAGCGGGTGAACGGGCCGTAGAGCACCACCGCTGAGGACTGGTTCTGGGCGAGCCCCGCGACGTCGTGGTGGCCGTCGCCGTCGAAGTCGCCGCGCACCACGGAGGTCACGCCCAGCTTCGACGCGCCCTCCGGCAGCTTCACCGGCGTCGCCCCGGCCCCCTTTTCCGGCCCACCGGGTCCGCCCCAGGTGACATGCGGGACGCTACGGGCGGCGCTGATGTTCCCGTCGTCGGCCATCTCCCCCTCCACGGTCGTCACGACGTCCGAGAAGCCGTCGCCGTCCAGATCGGCGGTCACCACGCCGTCCGTGGGGACGTGGTCGGGCCCGGCGCCGGGAGTGGTGTCCCCCACGGCGGGCAGGCCCAGGTCGCCGCGGCCGTGGACGGTGCGCGTCGCGGGGTCGAGGCCCTTCGCCGAGCCGTAGACCACCCCGACCCGCTCGTCACGGCCGGTCTTCTCCGGATCGCGCCGGGCCGGGGCGGGCAGTACGAGGTCGCGGTGGCCGTCCCCGTTGAGGTCGTCCGGGTCCTTCGACCCCTTGCCCCGGGACGGCGCCCGGCTCTCGGTGGGCGCGCTGGGCTGCCCGGCCGACGTCCCCTTCGAGGAGGACGGTCCGCCGCCGTCAGGACCGCATCCGGTGAGCGGGACGAGGACCAGGCAGACGGCGCCGACGGTGAGGACGTGGGAGGTGGATCGAGATGCCATGCGCGCCACCCTCACACTCCGCGCGGCCTCAACTCCAGCGCTGCCAAACGACTGTTGCCCAGTTGTTGATCAGTCGTCGGATTGCGCACCGGCCATCAGGTGTAAGGCACACATATTCGGCCAACGAAGTGGAGCAGTCATGGGCCTCAGCATCCGTCATGTCTCGGGCTTCCAGGTGGCGGTGACCGTCAGATGCGCCTGCCCGCTGCCGTTTACGATGCCCAGCTTCAGGTCCTCTCCGAGCTGCACGCCGAAGGTGACGGCGACCTCGTTGGGCGGTGTAGGCCCGGCGCTCACCGCCTCGTGCACCTCCTGGACCAGGGGGCCGAGCGGCTTGAGCGTACTTCGCAGCACATCCGCGGCGACGGCGGCGACGGCATGCCCACGCCGGGCCACGGGTACGAGCGGGCCGATGCCGTCCGCGAAGTGTGCTTCCTCCAGGTCGGGTTGGCCTTCCCCTGCGATCAGAAACCGAACAGTCGTGCCGTCGTCGAGGCTGAACTCCTGTGAACCGGTCATGAGCAGAAGTGTGCAGAAGGGGCGCCCTGGGGATCGGGCCGTGAGTAACTCGGTTACAAGATCGTGGCAGTTGGGGTGCGCCCGAGCGGCACATGATGCCTGAGGGATCTGTCAGGTGCAGGGCGCATTCGACGGGGTTCCGTCCGGCAGCAGCTTGCGCTCGGCTTTGGTGTAGTCGCGTCCTGCGGCGGCACATAGGGCACGGAACTGAGCATCGGGGCGCAGGTCGAAGGACTGGCGCAGGTCGCCGGTGTCGAGGGTCAGGCGCTGGTCACGTACAAATGCCGCTACCACGTCTCCGGCGACGGTGTCCCCGGCCGCTACGGCCAGAGTGGCGGGGGCGTCGTCGCCTGTCAGTGCGTGGATCTTGATCAGTTTCTTCTCGGAGTGGTACGTGACGATGCTGTTGCCGGGTCCGAACCCGACCAGTTGGGCGCCGGTCGAGCTGGGGACGCTGCGGGCCGACTGCTTCGGGCGGTCGACGTCCCACACGCGCACCTGTCCGTCGGAGTTCTGGACGGCGAGGTGCGAGCCGTCAGCGTCGAAGGCGAGCGGGCTGCTCACCGAGTCGAAGCGGCCCCACGGCATGCTGATGGCTGGTCCCCGCAGCCTTGCGATACGCCGAGGGCTTCGGGTGTCCCAGAGCAGGATCTCGCCGCGCTGGCCTCCCGCTATGGTGGCCACGGCGACTTGGCCGGGGTGCCCTGGCCGGGCGGTGAGCGGGCCGCGCAGCAGGTGGTCGGCGTTGCCGCTGAGACTCGGCCCGGGGTCGACCCGGAAGGGCTTGGTGCGTGCGGCCCCGCCTGCGGCATCGACGCGAGCGAGCTTGCCATCCTCGGTCACCAGCGCGATCTCGCTGCCCTGCAGCGCGGCCACGCTGCCCACGGACTTCGCCGTGGGGGCCGCGTTGTCGAGCGGCACGCTGTCGCGCAGATCCTGAACGGAGTACGCCCGATGGAGGCTGCCGTTATGACCCCACACGACGATCCGCTTCGAGTCTGCCGTCCACGTCGGTGTCCATAGCACGCCAGCAGGCGGCGGTGGCAGGGACACCGACCGGTGGCGGGTGCGGGAGGCGTCGAGGACTTCGAGGCGCCGTCCGGTGGCAAGGGCGACGAAGCGTCCGTCGGGCGACAGCGCGTACGTGTCCTCGTGCTCAGCGGCGAAGCGTTCCATGCCCGCCGGCTCGGCACGCACCGCCATCAGCGCCGTGCCGACCGGCACGAGGACGGTCAGCCCGCCCTCGGCCCGGGGCGCCGCCGCGACGCCCTTGTACGCGGCGGGGGCATCGCCCGAAGTCGGGATGCGCGTGCGGTAGCTGCGCCCGGTGCGCGAGTCGGTCAGCGTCGGCTCGGCATAGCCCGCCCCCTTCTGAAGCCCTGCATCGTATGAGTCGGCGCCGCGGTCGACAGCGAACCGTGAAGTGGCGTCCCGCGCGCCCGGGGCGGGTTGTTTGGTTTTGCGTCCTAGTGTGCGGCCGAGTGCTTGGAAGTACGGGGTGGCCCCGTCCGACCTGTGCAGGAGCTCACCGCCCGCCCACAGCTCCGGGCTGTCGCTCCCCAGCTGATCGGCAAAGGCATACCGCACCCGGCCGGAAGCGAGGTCTCTGGCCTCGAATCGATAACCCTGTTTAACAGTCCAATGGATCGTCACCACGGTGTCCGCGTCCGCGGTGAACGCGGCTTCCGTTACGCGTGCCTTGGGCACGAGCCTGTCCGATACGTCAATCTGGGTGCCGGAACGTACCCGCCACGCTTCGACGAATCCGCGGGCACACTGTCCATAGTCTTTGAGACACTCCGCGGAGTCATCGCGCATCATCAGCAGCAGCCGCTTCCCATCACTGCTGAAGTCCAGGATTCCACCGGCCTTCTCGGCAGCCTGGTGACCAAGGCCCAGAACGACGGGGTTCTTCGGCCCACCCAGCCGCCACAACCGCACTCCCCCACCGCCCGTCGCGGCGAAGTAGCGGCCGTCCGGACTGACAGCGGTCCCCAGGTCCCCTCCTGGAACGCCCCTCAACTCCTGTGCTCGGGGTTTGTCTTGGAGTGCCCCTGTCACGACAGTCAGTGCTTCCCTGTCGCCATCAGGCCTCGACCGCACGATCAGTGTGCGCCCATCCGGGGTGGCGTCCATGCCCGTGACCCGCCCCCGCCAGACCGACGGGTAACTGCCCACCAGGTACTGCCCCCGCGCGTACTGGCCAAGGAGGGCCTGCCGGGTCTGAGCGGTCTTCTTGGTGTTCCACCCGGCCAGGGCGAGTTGCAGCGCCGTGGCGGGGTCGCTGCCGGGATAATCCTCGACAGTTTGGGCGAGCAGGCCCGCGGCCTGGGTGCGCAGTTGCTCCTCGGTGCGCTGGAGGCTCTGCCACGTGGTGAGCGCCAGCACGACGGCGAGCGCCGTGAGGACCGCCAGCGCCCCGACAGCGGTCTGCCGGAAACGGGCGGCGCGCCGGGAGTGTCGGCGACTGAGCTGGATGTAGCCGCGCTCGTCGGCGGACATGTCATCTCGGTGCTCGGCCAGCCTGGTGTCGGCCTCGGCCAGGTCGGTTCCGCTCAGCAGACGGGCGGGCTCACGGTGTTGTGCCTGCCAGCGGTGCAGGTCGGCCCGCATTTGTTCCTGCCAGGAGCGGAAGTCCCGGGAATCGACGAGCCACTGATTCAGGCGCGGCCACAGTGCGGTGAGCGCCTCGTGCGCCAAGTCGACGATCTCCTCCCGCTCGCCACCGCCCGGTGCAGGGGAGAGAACGACGAGCTTGCCAGGAGCCAGCTCCCGTGCCAGGCCGAGAAGTTCGGGGGCGAGATCGGCGGCGCGGGTGGGCCTGCGGGAGAAGCTGTTTCCCTCGCCGGGCCGGGCCAGCTGGACGAACAGCCGACGGGCACAGTCCTGTTGGGCCTGCGGCAGTGCGGCGAGCGCGTCGTCCGCGTAGGTGACGAGGGCGCCAGCGATGCCGCCCAAGTCGTCGTAGGCGGCGTGGGTGAGCATCGAGCGGGTACGGCGCTCCCACAGCTGAGTCAGGGCGAACTGGACCAGCGGCATCCGCCCGGGCTCATCACCCGCGTCCGCAACGATCCGCTCCGGCAGCCCTGGCTCGAACCACAGCCCCGGCACGGCGTCGACCGGCGCGGTCACCGCCCGCTCCAGGTCGTCGGCGGCCAGCGGCGCGAGGAACTGCACGGCGTCGCTGACGAGGTCGGACGTGGCGGCCGTCACCAGCACGTCGAGGGAGTCCGGCCGGGCAGTGGCGACGACCCGCAGCACGGCCGCGCCGTCCTTGCCTGCCAGGGCAGCGAGCAGCCCGAACAACCCCCGCGCGGCGTCCGGTTCGGCGCCCGCGTACTCCTCGAGCTGGTCGACGAAGAGGACGTGCCCGGCGCCTTGCCCGCGGGCGAGGACCCTGCCACGCAGCTCGGCGGGCACATCGTCGCCGGTCTCCAGGAGCCCTGCCAGCTCCTCGGACTTGGCGAGCCGTTCGACCTCGCCGAGCCCCGGCTCCAGGACCCCGATCAGCGCCCGGGCGAGCACGGCGGTGGCCCGCACCCCGGGCACGGGCCGCAACTCGGACACGCTCATGTCCTCGGCCCGCAGCCGGGGCAGCACCCCTGCCCGTAAGAGGGACGACTTCCCGCACCCCGAGGGCCCCGCCACCAGTGTCACCGGCCGCCTGCGCACGGCCGTGTGCACACGGGCGGTGTCGCTGTCGCGGCCGTGGAAGAACTCCTCGTCGTCCTCCGTGAACGCCGCGAGTCCCTGGAACGGACAGCGTGGCCGCAGCGTCCGTTCGTCGACCAGGTCGGCCGACGGCAACAGATACGCGGTGCGCGCGCCCTGGTGCGCGGCGACCGTCATCCCGATGACGCCGTCCTGCGCGTCGTCCCAGACCGGCGCTCCGCTGAACCCTTTAGAGATGCGCGGCCCCGGCTCCTGCGCCTCCATCTGCACCCAGCCCGAGCCCTGCCCGGCGCGTAGCGTGCCCGATGCCCATACGCCGCGGTCGGCGCCGACCGGGTAGCCGAGCGCCCGGAACGTGTGCCCCCATACGCCGGTCCCGTCGACAAGCGGCACTGGCCGGGCGCCCTCGACTGTCGCGTCGAGCCGCAGCAGCGCGACGTCCGCCCCGCCGCGCCGCCAGGACACCACGGCCGCCCGGGCCCGGGGACGGTCCTCCAGCAGCGGAAAGTCAATGTCCACCGGCTCGCCGGACGCCTGCTCCGCGGCATGCGGCACTCCGAGTGCCCGGGTGACGACATGGGCGCAGGTGCACACCACATCGGTGGCGACGAGGAACCCGGCACCGATCACCTCACCGGCGGCGGAGTAGATCCGCACCTGCGACGCCTCGAGGACGTCGCTCCCCCGCACAGCAGCCATGGACTCCCCCGGTTCTCCGACGTGTCACGTGGCACGCCACAAGTCAGCATCCTCGGCGCGTCTGCCTCGCACAACTCGCCGCGCCCAGCGGCCAGGTGACGCATACGTCATGGCCTTGCTCGCGGCACAGGACCGCCCGTTCCAGTGGAAGTTCACCACCACCGACCTGGACGGATGGTGGCCTGAACAGCGCGGCGGCCACCGGCCCGGCACTCCCCGGCACATCGACCGTCTCCACCCGGTGCGGGCTCCGCCGGCCTGGGCCTACGGCCGGTGGCCGACCGCCTCCGCGTAGAGCGAGCGGTCCACGACCTCGTCCTCGGGCAGCGGATCGCCCTCGGTCACCCCGGCGGCGGCGTACGCCTTCTGAAGGCGCTCCACCGTGCCGTGGCGGATCTCCCAGTCCATGCGCAGCGACGGGACAGCGGCCAGGGTCTCCGGCTCGGTCTTGAGCGCCTCGCCGAGGTCGTCGAGAAACGCCTCGTCCTTCTTGTAGTCCCCGGCGAAGTAGGTATTGACAGTGCGGATGTAGGCGCGCAGGAACGCCACGCCCGCGTCCGGGTCCTTGGTCAGCAGATCGGGGCCGAACAGCAGCCCACCGAGCGGTTCGCCGCGCGGCTGGCCGCCGAGAAAGGCATAGCCCGCGTGTCCGTCCACCTCGCGCCACACCGGGTCGAGCAGCCAGGCCGCGTCCACTCCGCCGTTCTTCAGCGAGGTGAGGACCTCGGTGGGGCCGAGCTGCTGGAAGCGGACGCTGTCCACATCGGCCCGGTGTGCGGAGAGCACCTTCTCCATCGGGTACATGATGACCGAGCCCTTGCCGATGAGGGTGCCGACCGTACGGTTCCTGAGGCTCACCTCGTCCGCCGTCTCCCCCTGCGTCAGCCGGGCCCAGAATCCGCTCTTGGAGCCGGGCGCGGGGGTGAAGTTACCGGCCACCCAGCGGATGTCGAACCCCTGCCGGATGCCGTTGAGCACACCGGCCTCCGGCGCCGCGTACTGGACGTCGACATCGCCCTTGGCCAGCAGGGGAAGCGCATCCGGTGTGGGGAGCAGCTTGACCTCCACATCGAGGTTCTCCTCGCGGAACTCGCCCTTGGCCATACCGATCCGCAGGGGCGCCAGATACTCGGCGGTCAGGGTGCTCGCGGAGACGACGACCTTCGTGTGCTTCTTCAGGGGCTTCGGCGCGGGCGCGCCGGGCGCGCAGCGGGCGGGGCGACGGTCGGCGGACCTGTCGGAGGGGTCGGTCCAGCCCTTGGCGCAGCCCGCGACCGGGGTGATCGGGCGGGGCTTGCCCGAGGTGCCGGAACGCGCCGTTTCCGAGGTCTGCGCGTCGCAAGCGGCGAGGGGGCCGAGGACGCCCAACAGGGTCACGCCCGCGATCAGGGCGCGGGCGAGGGAGGGTATCCGTGCCATGGGTGTCGCCTCCGGGTTCCGGTGGGGGCCAGGTTCGAGGGTTCGTACGGGATCTCGGGTGGGGGGTCAGGACTGGGGCCGGCCGCGGTCGCGCGGCGCCCAGGGGGTGAGCCGACGGCCGATGAACCGGACGACCTCGGAGAACACCACGCCGACCACGGCCACGCAGACGATGCCGACGAACATCACATCGTTCTGGAACAGCGTCCGGGAGTCGAAGATCAGGTGGCCGAGGCCGTCGTCCGCGGCGATCTGCTCGGAGGCGACGATGACCAGTACCGCCACTCCGGCCGCGACCCGCATGCCGACGAGGACCTGTGGCAGCGACGCGGGCAGCAGGACATGGCGGAACATCTGCCAGGGGCCGGCGCCGAACACCCGCCCGGCCTCCCGGTAGCCCTCGGCCACGCCCATCACGGCGGCCATCGTGGAGATCCACACGAAGAAGAACACGGTGGTGGCGACGAGCGCGATCTGCGGGCCCTCGCCGAGGCCGAACATGTTGAGGAACACCGGGAGCAGCGCGAGTTTGGGCACCACGTAGAGCGCGTCGAGCAGCGGTTCCAGCGCTGCCCGGACCATCCGCAGCGCTCCCATCACCAGTCCGGCGGCGTAACCCGCGGCCGTGCCGGCCGCATAGCCGAGGATCACCCGCGTGAGGGTGGCCCGGACGTCCGGCCACAGCTTGCCGTCGGCGGCGCGCTGCCAGCCGTCCGCCGCGATCGTGGACGGCGCGGGGTAGATGCGCGCGTCGATCCAGTGCCGTTCGGCGGCGAGTTGCCACAGCAGGATCAATACGGCGGGTACGGCGAGGGCGAGGGAGAGCTCGATGCCACGGCGCCGCCGGTGGGCGCGGGCCGGATCGCGCTCCCGGGGTCCGGGGCGCCGTACCAGCACGGTTTCGGCCGGCCCCCCGTCCGCCCCGCCGGGCCGCCGAGCGGGCTGCGCGGCCCGGGTCGAACCTGCCGCGCTCTCTCGGCTCATGAGGGCTTCCCCGCCGCGTCCGCCGGGGTGGCGGCGCCGGTACCCGTCCGCTGGACCTCGTCGCGCAGCAGCTCCCACAGCTCGGCCTGGAGCGCGGCGAACCGCGGGGCGCGGCGCATCGCCCCGGTGCGCGGGCGCTCGAACGGCGGGTGCCGTTCGGCGATCACCCGGCCGGGTCTGGCCGACATCACCACCACCCGGTCCCCGAGCACGATGGCCTCCTCCAGGCTGTGGGTGACGAACAGCGCGGTGGTACGGGTCGCCTGGCACACCGCGAGCAGTTCGTCCTGGAGGATGGTGCGCAGTTGGGCGTCGAGCGCGGCGAACGGCTCGTCCAGGAGCAGCACCTCCGGCTCCACCGCGAGCGCGCGGGCGATCGCCACCCGCTGCCGCATCCCGCCGGACAAAGTGGCCGGGTAGGCATCGGCGAAGTCGGCGAGGCCGAGCCGGTCCAGCCAGTCCCGGGCCCGTGCGTCGGCGGTCTTGCGCGGCACGCGCTGCACATCGAGTCCGAAGCGGACATTGGCGAGCACGCTCTTCCAGTCGTAGATGCCGTAATCCTGCGGGATCATCGCGGCCGGATGCCGCCGGCCCGCGCGGATCTCCACCTCGCCGCCGCTGGGACGGACGAGTCCGGCGACGATGCGCAGAAACGTGGACTTGCCGCAGCCGGACGGGCCGACGATGCAGCAGAACTCCCCGTGTCCGATCTCCAAGTCGAGTGGTCCCAGAGCGTGCACCTGCCTGGTGCCGTGCCCGAAGGTGCGGGTCACCGCGCGGGCACGCACCTTCGGTACGGCCCCGGGTGTGGTGTGCGGCTCCACCCCGTAACTCCTGAATCCGATGCGGTCGGGTGTCGGTCGGGTGTCGTACGACAACGGCTGCGCGCCCTCTTCAAGATATGACGTTCCGTCAGATTCAGGCAAGGGTCGGAGCAGCCCGGGGTGAGTCCGCGACGGGGGAATCGCTCAGGTCAGACCGCGGCACAGCAGCGCGTCCGGGCTCCCGGAGCTGCCCACCCGGGTGGTGAAGGCGATGCCCGCGGCGTATTCGCCGGCCGCGCACTGGCCCTTGTAGTCGCCGTGGGCGAAGTCGCCCCCGGCGGCGTCGGCCGGCCGGTTGTCGGACCGGTCGAACCACACGGTGCGCCCCGTGGTGCCGAGCGGGGCGCGGGCCGGGGCGCACAGCGCGGCGGACACCCGGGCGCCGCGGCGGCTGTAGCCGATGAGGAAGGTGTCCGCAGGGCACTGGAACTTGGTGTAGCCGGAGGCCCAGTCGCCACCGGCGGGCACATACCGCGCGTCCGTTACCACCGTGTGGGCGGTGCCGGGCGCGCGCGGATCGTCGGCGGTGGCATCGGTGCACAGTCCGCGCCCGGTGGTGTGGCCGAGGCCGATCAGCCGCAGCCCGTCGGGGCAGGTGGCCTTGTAGGCGCCCGGATCCCAGTCGCCCTGAGCCCGCTCGATCCGCGATTGCACACGATCGCCGTGGTCGGTGTCGAGCATCCGCCAGCTGGTGACGGGGGCGACCGGCCCGGTGCGTCCGGGCGCCGTCATCAGCCGCTGCCACGCCGTGGCGCGCCAGTCCGCCTGGTCCAGAATCCCGTAGCGGCGGCCCGCGGTGTCGTAGCGCAGCAGCGACCAGTCGCTGCCGCCCTCCCAGCCCACGAGCGGCCAGTAGGCGAAGTCGGCGTCGTGGTCGGCGAAGTAGTCGGTGATGTTCGCGAACCAGGCACGCGGAGCGGTGCCCGTCTCGCCCGAGCCGATGCCGAACTCACTGATCCACACGGGTGCGGTGTAGTGCTTTCCGGTGTCCTCGGCGACGAAAAACGCCTGATCGGTGAGGGTGCGGAACAGCTCCTCACGGCTCAGGTCCTGGTAGCGGGGGTCATGGGTTTCGCCGATCCCGGTGGCGCCGCTGTGGCGGGGGCCGGTGTAGCCGTAGAAGTGTGCGGAGTAGACCAGCTTGTGGGTGTCGACCAGGGTGTGCGAAACGGTGCGCGCGGGGGCCAGGGTGGGACGCCCATGGGGCAGCCCGTCGACGGGGAGTCCCGTCCAGTTGATGCCCTCGATCACGATGAGGAGGTCGGGGTCGCCCTCGGTGAGGATGCGGTCGGCGGCGCGCTGCGCGGCGGCGTACCAGTCGTGTTCGTCGCCGAGCCCCCAGTTGGGGTCGTCGAACACATCTCGGCGCACCTCGTTGTACAGATCGGCGCCCACCACACGGGGATCGTCGGCGTACCGGCGGGCCATGAAGACCCAGTCGTCCGTCCACGCTTGAGTGGACTGGCCGCTGTTCCACCGCTCGTTGCCGTCGATTCCGCAGCACCAGCGGCTGGTGTTGGTGTGGTTGTTGAGGATGACGGCGAACCCGTCGCCGGTGAGAGCGGACACCACGGCGTCGAAGACCTGGAGTGGTGTCTTCCCCCGCAGCTCGAGGTTGGCCGCGACGGCGCGGTCCGGTACGGACGCGCTCGCGTGGATCATCTCGTTGGAGAACGGCAGCCGGACGCTGTTGATGCCGAGCCGGTGGAAGTCGGCGAGCAGTGTGGCCAGCGGGACACGGTCCAGGCCGAGGGGGATGCCGTAGGAGTTCTGTCCGGCTTGGTGGTTGGCGGGATCGTCCTTGGCTCCACTTCCCGTCCAGGACCCCTGGGCGCCGTCCCAGTTGGCCGACTTCAGCCGGAAGCGGTCACCCTTGGCGTCGACGATGTACCGGCCGCGGGTCGACAGGGGCGGCTGCCAGGTGTCGGCCAAGGGGGTGGCGGCGGGCGGCGCGGTGGACCGTTGGGCCGTGAGCTGTTGTGCCGTGGCGGTCGGCCCCGGGGTCGTGGCCAGCAGCGCGAGGATCGACGCGATCCCCATCAGATAACGGGCTGTTCTCCTGGTCGGCATGTGGCCTTCCCATGGGAGGGGGATGGTGCCCGAACGCGGCTCCGCCGGCTCCGGCGCGCCTGGGCGCCATAGTGGCCGCTCCTCATGCCCCCGTCCAGACGCATGCCGGGCAGCGCCGCAGCGGGCTTCTGTGTCAACCTCGGTCGAGCTTCGCCGCATCATCACCGTAGGCGGCAGTTCCACCATCCAAGAGCGGCCCCTGCGGTTGGCCGGCTACCCGCGACAGCCAGCGCAGACCGTGATACCCCGTGAGCACGATGAGGGTGCCCAGAGCGATACCGTTCAATTCGAAGTCGTCGGTGATCGTCAACGAGACCCCGCCGATGGCGACGATGATGCCCGCGGCGGCGGGAATGAGGTTCAGCGGCGTGGTGAAGTCCACCTTGTTCCTGATCCAGATCTGTGCGCCGAGCAGGCCGATCATGCCGTACAGGATGACCGTGATGCCGCCCAGCACACCTCCGGGGATGGCAGCCACGACCGCCCCGAACTTCGGGCACAGGCCGAAGAGCAAGGCAAAGCCGGCGGCCGCGTAGTAGGCCGCGGTGGAGTAGACGCGGGTCGCTGCCATCACGCCGATGTTCTCGGCGTACGTCGTGGTGGCCGGGCCCCCGACCGCGGTGGAGAGGACCGTGGCCGTACCGTCGGCGACGATGGCCGTTCCCATCTTGTCGTCCAGGGAGTCGCCAGTCATCTCCCCCACCGCCTTGACGTGTCCAGCGTTCTCGGCAACCAGCGCGACGAGTACGGGCAGGGCGACCAGGATCGCGGAGGCTGAGAAATTTGGGGCGTGAAAGACGGGAAGGCCGATCCAGTCGGCTTTCGCGACGCCGGAGAAGTCGATGCGCCAGTGGTCCGTGATCTTGCCGGAGCCATTGGCGGAATGGATCTGCCCCGCGGTCCGATCGAGGCCCCAGGACAGCACGTAGCCGAAGACCAGGCCCAGGAAGATCGCGATGCGCGACCAGAAACCGCGCAGCACGACGAGGGCGAGGCCGGTGAAGAACATCGTGGCGAGGGCCGTCCACTGGTCCTGAGGCCAATAGGTACTGGCGGTCACCGGCGCGAGATTGAATCCGATGAGCATGACGACCGCACCGGTCACCGTGGGCGGGAGCACGGCGTGGATGACCCGAGCCCCGAGGATCTGGATGGCGACACCGCAGCCGACCAGGCAGACGCCCACCACGAGCATCGCGCCCGTCAAGGTCCCGGTGTCTCCCCCTTGGCCGGCGATCACCGCGCCCACACCGACGAACGACAGGGAGGAACCCAGGTAGCTGGGGACCCGCCCGCGCGTCATCAGCAGGAAGAGCAGCGTCGCCACACCGGAGGCCATCAGGGCCAGGCTGGGGTCCAGCCCCATGAGCACCGGGGCCACGAAACATGCGCCGATCATCGACACCACGTGCTGAGCGCCGAGCCCGATCGTCCGGCTCCACGTGAGACGCTCGCCGGGTTTCACGACCTCGCCCGGCCGCAGTTCCTTACCGTCCCCGTGCAGCTTCCATCCGAAGCTCGCCATGATCATGCTCCGTCTCTGTGATGCCCTGCACATCACAGAGCCGAGTCAGTAGTAGCCGAACACCGTCACCCGGATACACCGAAGCCCCTCCAGTCGCTGTACCGCGACCGGCACACCAGTGATCGCCCGCACAAAGGTTCCCATACCTGCCCAAGATCGCCAGCACTCCGATCATGGATTTCTGTGAGTACCGCACTGTCGGCGTGCCGGGTGCCCAGCCATCCGGGGTGCAGCCTGTCGTTCGTCGGCGTGGCCGCGGTGATCCGGCCGCGCACCGTAAGGCCCTGTGCCCCAAGCCAACCCCCTCCCGAACCGGGGACACCCCGGCCCCGGCGCGGGTGCTGCGTGGCCGCTCGTCCGCAAGCAGCGCGGCGCGGGCGCGCGTACGACGGCGGCCGCGCGCCGTACGCCCTGTCCGGGGGTACCCCGGGCCCCGGCGTGGAGGCTCTCGGGGCGTCGTGTGAAAGTCGTCGCGGGGCGGTTGCGTGGGGCTCGGGCGCGGCCCCAGCCGGGGGCCAGGGGCCGCCCTGCGCGGGGGCCGGGGTGTCCCCGGTTCGGGAAGGGGCGGGGTGGGGATGACGGCCCCCGCAGGGGTCAGCCGCTCGGGGTCAGGTTCTGAAGGCCCACCACGCGCAGCAGTTCCAGGCGTTCGGACGACTCGCTGCCCGGCACCGCCGTGTGGACGATCAGCCGCTGGGCGTGCTCCGCGCTCAGCAGCACCTCGCAGTCCAGCTCCAGCTCCCCCACCACCGGGTGCACGAACCGCTTGACGGTCGAGCGGCGCACCGCGACCTCGTGGGTCTCCCACAGGGCCGCGAACTCCGCGCTGGCCGCGCGCAGTTCGGCGACCAGGGCCGCCGGGGCCGGGTCGCCGGGGCGGGCGGCGACCACGGCGCGGAGGTTGGCGACGTGGATGCGGGCGTGCTCGGCCATGTCCTCGGGCGGGAAGAGGCCGATGTCGGGCCGCCGCCGGAGGAAGAAGCTCCGGACGAAGTTGCGGTCACCCGGCGGGCGGGCGGTGATGTCGCCGACCAGGGCGGCCGCCATCGCGTTCTGCGCGAGCACATCGCCCCAGTCGGTGACCACCTGCGCCGGGGTGTCGTACAGCCGGTCCAGGACCCGCAGCAGACCGGGACGCACATGCCCGGACGTGGTCGCGTCGCGCGGCGGCTCCTCCCCGACCAGGTGGAACAGGTGGTCGCGCTCGTCGTCGGTGAGCCGTAGCGCACGGGCCAGCGCGGTGAGCATCTGGCGGGACGGGCGCGGGCCGCGGGCCTGTTCCAGCCGGGTGTAGTAGTCCGTGGACATGCCGGTGAGCTGGGCGACCTCCTCCCGGCGCAGTCCGGGCGTACGCCGCCGCGGGCCGGGGGTGAGCCCCACGTCGGCGGGGCCGAGGCGGGCGCGGCGGCGGCGCAGGAAGTCCGCGAGTTCCGTTCGGTGCACGCCTCCATCGTCGCGCCGCGGCCGGTCCGTATCCAGGGTCTGCCGATCCCTGGATGAGGAGGTCTCTCCCGGTGCCGCGGCCCCTCGGCCCAGAGTGATCGGGAAGAAGCCGATCGAAAACGAGAGGGTGCTGATCGCATGCCGATGATTCTGGTGACGGGTGTGACAGGCCGGGTGGGGCAGCGGTTCGCGAAGCGGCTGCTGGCGGAGGCCCGGCCCGGGACCGAGGTGCGGGTGCTGGTCCGCGACGAGGAGCGGGGCGCGCCGTTCGCGGCGCTCGGCGCGCGGGTCGCGGTGGGGGATCTGCGCGAGGAGAAGGATCTGCGGAAGGCGATGGACGGGGCGCACGCCGTGGTCAACATCGCGGCGGCGTTTCGCGGGGTGCCGGACGAGGAGGCGTGGGCGGTCAACCGGGACGCCGCGGTGGCGCTGGGACGGGCCGCGGTCGAGGCGGGCACGAGCCGGTTCGTGCAGGTCAGCACGAATCTCGTCTATGGCGCCTCGCGCGGGCGGCCGCTGGTGGAGGACGACGAGAGCGTGCCCGGCGGCGTGTTGTGGGGCGCGTACCCCGCCGCGAAGGCGGAGGCCGAGCGGGAACTGCTGGCGCTGCATCGCGACCAGGGCCTCGACTTGCGGATCGGCAGCCTGTCCTTCGTGTACGGGGACGGCGACCCGCATCTGGCCGAGGCGCTCCAGCTGGTCGGGGCCTGGCCCGGGAACCAGCGGCTGGCCATGGTCCACCACGCGGATGTGACCCAGGCGCTGCTGCGGCTGCTGCGCGCGCCCGGCGGTACGGCGGGCGGCTCGGCGTCGGGGCGGAAGTACAACATCGTGGACGACGCCCCGGCGACCGCCGTCGAGCTGCATGAGATCCTCGGGGCGCCGCTCCCCGAGGGCATGACCGAGCGGACGGACGGCGACACCTGGTGGGGGTGCACCTCCAACCGGCGGCTGCGCGAGGAGCTGGGCTGGCGTCCGCTGTACCCGACGATGTGGACGGCCTACGACGCGGGCGCGCTGTAACGGTCTTGCCGAAACGCTCCGCCGTACGGGGGATGTGACGGCACACCAGTATCCGGCCGGGGGCGTGCGCTGCCACGCTGTTCCCCATGACGATGCCCGCCCAGCGGCTGGATGCGCCGCGTACCGTGCAGAGCGTCGTGGCGCGCATGAGCGCGCTCGGCGCGGCGCTGCCGCCCGAGGACGGGGTGGCGGTCTTCAACCGGGTGTATCTGTCGGTCACCGAGGAGGTCGGCCGCCGCCTCGGCACCGGCGGCTTCCAGGACCCGGCCGCCACCGAGGAGTTGGACGTACGGTTCGCCTGCCGCTATCTGGCGGCGGTCGACGCGGGGGCGGCCGGGCGGCGGCCACCGGCCTGCTGGCGGCCGCTGTTCGAGCTGCGCGGCCACCCCGCGGTCCGTCCGGTGCAGTTCGCGCTCGCCGGGATCAACGCCCATATCGGGCATGATCTGGCGCTCGCGCTGGTGGACACCTGCCGGGCCCGGGGGATGGAACCGGCCGCCCTGGAGGGCGACTTCGGCCGGGTCGGGGCGCTGCTGGCGGAGATGGAGGAGCGTATCCGCGAGGAGCTGATGCCTGGCCCCGATCCGCTGGAGGCGGCCGATCCGCTCACCCATCTCGTCGGCTCCTGGAGCCTGGACAAGGCGCGGGACGCCGCGTGGGCGTCGTTCCGCGCCCTCTGGGGTCTGCGGGCGCTGCCGGAGCTGGTGGAGGAGTTCACGGAGCGGATCGACAAGACCGTGGGTCTGGTCGGGCGCTGTCTGCTCACTCCCCTGCCGTCCACCGGGTAAAGGCGCTCAGTCCTCGGGGAGTTCGACGGGCGCGATCTCGTCGTACACATCGCCCGGCCCCGGGTTGCCCGGATCGGTGGCGCCCCCGAAGCGGTGCATGACGCCCCACACCGCGTTGAGCGCGGTCTGTACGGCGCCCTCGGCCCAGCCCGCGGTCCAGGAGATGTCGTCCCCCGCAAGGAAGATGCCGCGCTGTCCCGCCTCCAGCCGGTCCTGCATGAAGTGGGTGAACAGCCGCCGCTGGTAGCGGTAGTGGCCGGGCAGGTTGGCCTTGAACGCACCCATGAAGTACGGCTCGTTCTCCCAGGACACCGTGACCGGGCTGCCGATGATGTGCTTGCGGATGTCCACCTTCGGATAGATCTCCGACAGCGACTTCAGCATGACCTCCATCCGCTCGTTCGCGGACAGCGGCAGCCACTTGAGGCTGTCGTCGCACCAGGTGTACGAGAGGCAGATGACGGCGGGCCGGTCCGGGCCGTTGTCCAGGAGGTACGTACCTCGGGTCATCCGGTCGGTGAGCGTCATGCTCATGGTGTCCCGGCCGGTCTCCTCGTCCTTGTCCAGCCAGAACGGCCGGTCGACGGGGACGAAGAGCTTGCTGGACTCCATGTAGTGGGTGCGCTCGATCGCCGTCCAGTGGTCGATCGGGAAGAGCGAGTCATCGCAGTCGATCTTGGAGAGCAGCATCCAGGACTGCGCGGTGAAGACGACCGCCTGGTACGAGCGGATGTCGCCGCCCGCGTCCGTCACCACGATCCGGTCGCCCGCGGCGCGGTGCAGCCGGGTCACGGCCGGGCGCGGCGCGCCGTCGTGCAGGGAGGACAGCGAGGTGCCCTGCGCCCAGTGGACGATCTTCTCGGGCGCGCGCTCCCACAGCCGCAGCGGCAGCTGCTGGCTGCCGCCGACGATGCCGCGGTGGTGGTCGTCGGCCTCGGTGTAGACGACGCGGAGGATCTCCAGGATGGAGTTGGGGAAGTCGGTGTCCCAGCCGCCGGTGCCGAAGCCGACCTGGCCGAAAATCTCCCGGTGGCGGAAGGAGGTGAAGGCCGAGGAGTTACAGAGGAAGCCGTAGAACGTCTGGTTGTCGAGCTTCTCCACGAGCTTCGCCCAGATCTCGCGGATGCGCGGGACGTCGCGCTCGCGGATGGCGCGGTTCATGTCGGAGAAGTCGGCGCCCTCTTCCAGGCAGGCGTTCCACGCCTCGGCGACCTCGCGGTACACCTGCGGCAGGTCGTCGATGGTGCGGGCGTAGTGGGACTGGCCCTTGAGGTCGACGACGGTGGACGGGGTCTCCGGGGCCAGCGGGTTGGGGAACGGCTCGGTGACGAGGCCGACCAGGTCGATGTAGTGCTGGAGCGCGGTGGAGGACGGCGGGAACCGCATCGCGCCCATCTCGGCGGTCAGCTCCCCGTCGCAGCCCTCGAACCCGACGGTCCGCAGCCGTCCGCCGATCCGGTCGGCCTCGTACACGACGGGCCGCAGGCCCATCTTCATCAGCTCGTACGCCGTCACGATGCCGGACAGTCCGCCTCCGATGACCGCGACCTCGGCGCCGTGCTCGGTGGCCGGTATCTGGCCGAGGCCCGCGGGGTGGGCGAGGAAGTCGTCGTAGGCGTACGGGAAGTCCGGGCCGAACATGGTGACGGGCGGGAGGGTGTCGGTGTGCTCGGACGCGTGCTCGTCGTGGACGGCGGTGGGCACCGTGGACGTCATCGGGTACGGACTCCTTGCGGATCGAGCCGGGGCGAGGGTGAGGAGGGAGGGGAGGGAGCGGGGCGGGTCAGGGTCGGTCGAGGGACCCGTACAGCCCGGGGCGGCGGTCGCGCAGATACGTGTTGATCCGGCGCGAGGTGGCCAGCAGCCTGGGGTCGGCGTCGCCGAGGATCAGCTCCTCGGAGCGGCCCGCCCGGGCGCGCATGGTGCCGTCGGGACCGGCCAGACAGCTCAGCCCGATGAAGTCGAACTCGCCCTCGGGGCCGCTGCGGTTGACGTACGCGATGTACATCTGGCTCTCGAAGGCCCGTACCGGGACGAGCGATTCGGCGACGAACTGGAAGGGGTGCATCTGCGCGGTCGGCACCAGGAGGAGATCGGTTCCGGCCAGGGCGTGGGCCCGGACGTTCTCCGGGAACTCCACGTCGTAGCAGATCATGATGCCGATGGTCAGCCCGCCCAGCTCGGCCTGGACGACGGGGGTGTCGCCGGGGGCGAACCAGTCGTTTTCGAAGCAGCCGAAGAGGTGGGTCTTGCGGTAGTTGGCGAGCGCGGTGCCGTCGGGGCCGACCAGGCGGGCGGAGTTGTGGACGGCCTGCCCGGCGCGCTCCGGGTAGCCGTAGAGGACGGCGATGCCGTGCTCGGCGGCGATCTCGGCCACGGCCCGCCCGGCGGGCCCGTCGGCGGGCTCGGCCAGCCGGTGCACACCGTCGCCGATGGCGTAGCCCGTGAGGAACATCTCGGACGTGACCAGCAGCCCGGCCCCGTCCGCGGCGGCGCGCCCGGCGGCGGCGTCGAGGGCCTTGAGGTTGCGGGCGGGGTCGCCGGGGTGACCGGAGCTCTGGAGCAGGGCGGTGCGCAGCGGCGGCATGGAGACCTCTGGGGAGACGTGACGTACACGGAAAACGGTACGTTGCGCCGAGATCGGCCGACAAGCCGCGATCGTTGCGCGCTCCGCGTGGATTCGTTACGTGTTTTTGGCCGGGTACGGCGATTCGTTGCGCCGGGGCCGGAGCGGCTGCCGCCACTCCGGCCCGGGGCACCGCGTGGGACGCCCCCTACGTCGGGGCGCCCGAGGTGTAGCGCCGCAGCAGCGGCGACAGCACCAGCACCGACTTGGTGCGCTCCACGAACGGCTCGCCCGCTATCCGCTCCAGCACCCGTTCGAAGTGGCGCATATCGGCGGCGAACACCTGGACGACGGCGTCCGCGTCGCCGGTGACGGTCGACGCGGACGCCACCTCGGGGTAGCGGGACAGGCCGCGGCGGATGTCGCCGGGCGAGGTGTTGTGGCGGCAGTACAGCTCGACGAACCCCTCGGTCTCCCAGCCCAGCGCCGCCGGGTCCACCCGTACGGTGAAGCCGGTGATGGCGCCGTCGGCCCGCAGCCGGTCCACCCGCCGTTTGACGGCGGGGGCGGACAGGCCGACCAGTTCGCCGATGTCGGCGTAGGAGCGGCGGGCGTCTTCGGCGAGGGCGTGGACGATGCGTTCGTCGAGGTCGTTCAGTCGCACTGCGGGGGCGTCACTTCTCTGCTGTGGCCAGTCGGGATCGGCGCATGCCGTATCCGAAGTACAGCACAAGCCCGACGGCCATCCAGACACCGAAGACCACCCAGGTCACCAACTCCAGACTGTTCATCATCCACAGGCACAGCCCGAAGCCGATGAGCGGGAAGAGCGGCGACAGCGGCACCCGGAAGGTCCGCGGCATCTCCGGCCGGGTCCGGCGCAGCACGATCACGGCGATGTTGACCAGCGCGAACGCGAAGAGCGTGCCGATGCTGGTGGCGTCGGCGAGCTGGCCGAGCGGGATCGCGGCGGCGAGGACGCCGCAGAAGAGGGAGACGATCACGGTGTTGGCGCGCGGCACCCCGGTTCCGGCGTGGATCTTGGAGAAGACCGGCGGCACCAGCCCGTCGCGGGACATCGCGAACAGGATGCGGGTCTGCCCGTAGAGCACGGTCAGCACCACGGAGGCGATCGCGATGACCGCTCCGGCCGCCAGCACCACCGCCCAGAAGCTCTGACCGGTGACGTTCTCCATGATCCCGGCGAGCGCGGCCTCGGTGCCCGCGAACTTCTTCCACGGCAGGGCGCCCACCGCCACCGCCGCGACCAGGCAGTACAGCGCGGTGACGATGACCAGCGAGAGCATGATCGCCCGGGGCAGGTCGCGCTGCGGGTTCTTGGCTTCCTCGCCCGCCGTGGAGGCGGCGTCGAAGCCGATGTACGAGAAGAAGAGGGTGGCCCCGGCGGCGCTGACGCCCGCCATGCCCAGCGGCATGAACGGCGTGTAGTTCCCGGCCCGGATGCCGGTGAAGGCGACGGCGCAGAACAGGATCAGCGCGGCGATCTTCACCGCGACCATGATCGTGTTGGCGCGGGCGCTCTCCTTGGCGCCGCCCAGCAGGAACGCCATGGCCAGCAGCACCACGAGCAGCGCGGGCAGGTTGAAGACGCCGCCGTCGCCGGGCGGGGCGGCCAGCGCGTCGGGGATGGTGAGGCCGAGCGTGCCGTCCAGCAGTTCGTTGAGGTACTGCCCCCAGCCGACGGCGACGGCCGCGACCGAGACGCCGTACTCCAGGATCAGGCACCAGCCGCACACCCAGGCGATCAACTCGCCCAGGGTGGCGTACGCGTACGAATACGAGGACCCGGAGACCGGGATCGTGCCCGCCAGCTCCGCGTACGAGAGCGCGGAGAACAGCGCGGTGATCCCGGCTATCACGAAGGACACGATGACCGCGGGGCCCGCGTCCGGCACGGCCTCGCCGAGGACGACGAAGATGCCGGTGCCCAGCGTCGCGCCGATGCTGATCATGGTCAGCTGCCAGACGCCCATGGAGCGCCGCAGACTCCCGCCCTCGCCCTGGCCGCCCTCGGCGACCAGCCGCTCCACCGGTTTGCGGCGCATCAAGCGGGCGCCGAGCCCGCCGGCCGGAGGTTTGCCCTCCGGTCGCTGGGCGGTGGGAGGGGCTGCGCCGTGCTCCAACACGTGGGTGGCTCCTTAATCGCTGCCATCGGCTTCGTATCTGGTAGTGACGACCGAACGCGGGCATAGGAATGCCCGGTGACAAATCCGCAGGTGGGAATCGCCGAGCTGACGGCCTCCGCCACTCAGCGTCAGCGCACGACCCTATGAGCCGTCCGGCCACGGCCGTAATGCACCATCCTTGCGCATACGTGTCCGAACATTGCGCGCGGGGGCGCTCGCCGGGGAATCATTGCGACACCCGTGCGCGCGTCACCCCCCGATTCACCCGAATGCCGCGATACGGCACCAATTTGGCGGTCGTTGGTGGGGACGTGACGACTGACAGGCTGCAGCCCCCTGACCACGCTCCGCTTACAGCCGAACCCGTGTTCCGGGCCCGGGACCACGGGACGGAGGAGGAGCGGTTCCCGCACGATTACCCCCTCGAATACTGTTCGAGGGTCTGGGAGGACTTCCTCACCACCCTGGGCAGGATCGAGGACGACTTCCTCCAGCGCTCCGCTTCGGCGGAGCCGGGCGTCGAGGCGGGCGTCCAGGCATGACGTACACCGAGCCGAGGCCGGGCGGCTACGGGCCCCCTCCCACCGGCCACCGCCCGCCGCCCGACCCGGCGGAGCGGTTCGACACGGGGTTCGCGTACCAGATGAATCCTTTCCCCCTGCCGGACCCCGATTCCCTGGAGGGCCGCTGGGACCTGGAAGGAGACCTGGCGCGGCTGCTCCAGGGCACCGGGGCCATCCCCACCGTCCCCGCCCCGGACCCCGTCCCCGGCCCGGTCCCGGGCCCCGTACACGGGTCCTTCCCCGGGCCCTTCCCCGGCGCTGTCCCCGGGTCCTTCCCCGGCCCCTTCCCCGAGTCCTTCCCTGGCCCTGTCCCCGGCCCTGTCCCCGGTCCCGTATCCGCCGAGGAGCCGGTGCATTCCACCGGACCGATCCCCCTCCGGCCCCCCTCCCCCACCCATGGGCGCGGGCGCGGCAAGCGCCGCCGGGTCCGCTTCCGGGTGCCGACCATGCCGTGGCTCCAGCTGATCAGCCTGCTCTTCGCGGCGATGACCACCGTGATCGTCGGCATGCTGAGCGTGCTGGGCGGGATGATCTCGTACCGCCCGCTGCGCTATCTGGCCTCCCCCAGCACCTCGGAGTCCATGGCGGCGTGGTGGCCCCTGCTGGTCTACGGCCCCTGGCTGGTCGCCTCGCTGTCCGTGCTGCGGGCCGCGCTGCACCGCCGCGGGGCGGCGCACTCCTGGGCGGTGGTCGTGCTCTTCTCCACGATCGCGGTGTTCCTGTGCGTCGCGCACGCCCCCAGGAACGCGCCCAGCATGGCCGTCGCCGGTCTCCCCCCGGTCGCCGCGCTGGTCTCGTTCCACCAGCTGGTACGCCAGATCACCCTCACCAGCCCGCCCCGGCACGCCCTGCCCCGCCGGGGCGGTGACCCGCGAGGCGTCATCCGGTAGAGCCGGTAGCGCCGGTAGCGACATGACGGTGGCCCCACTCACCCGAGCCGAGTGGGGCCACCGTCATGTGGTGCCCTCGCGGGGCACCGCCTCGTCACTCCCAGCTGGCGTGCAGCGGCTTGCCCTCCGCGTAGCCCGCGGCGCTCTGTACGCCGATCACGGCGCGCTCGTGGAACTCCTCCAGCGAGCCCGCGCCCGCGTAGGTGCAGGAGCTGCGCAACCCCGCGATGATCGAGTCGATCAGGTCCTCGACCCCGGGCCGGGTCGGGTCCAGGAACATCCGCGACGTCGAGATGCCCTCCTCGAACAGGGCCTTGCGGGCACGGTCGTAGGGCGACTCCTCGCTGGTGCGGTTGCGCACGGCGCGCGCGGACGCCATGCCGAAGCTCTCCTTGTACGGCCGCCCGTCGGCGGCGTGCTGGAGGTCGCCCGGGGACTCGTACGTACCGGCGAACCACGAGCCGACCATGACGTTGGACGCCCCGGCCGCGAGCGCCATCGCCACGTCGCGCGGATGCCGGATGCCGCCGTCCGCCCAGACGTGCTTGCCCAACTTCCGCGCCTCGGCGGCGCATTCCAGCACCGCCGAGAACTGCGGGCGGCCCACACCGGTCATCATGCGGGTGGTGCACATGGCGCCCGGTCCGACGCCGACCTTGACGATGTCGGCGCCCGCCCCGATCAGATCGCGCACCCCCTCGGCGGCGACCACGTTGCCCGCGACGACGGGGACGTCCGGCCCGAGCGCGCGGACCGCCTTGAGCGCGGTGATCATCGACTCCTGGTGGCCGTGCGCGGTGTCCACGACCAGGGCGTCCGCCCCGGCGTCGAGCAGCGCCTTGGCGCGCCCCTCCACATCGCCGTTGACGCCCACCGCGGCGGCGATCCGCAGTCGGCCCCCCGCGTCCACGGCGGGCTGGTACAGCGTGGCGCGCAGCGCGCCCTTGCGGGTCAGGATGCCGGCCAGCTTCCCGTCCGCGTCGACGGCCGGGGCGAACTTGCGGTGCGCCGCGTCGAGGCGGCCGAAGGCGTCCTGGGGGTCGATGTCGGCGTCGAGCAGCAGCAGTTCCGTGGACATCACCTCGGACAGCTGCGTGAACCGGTCCACGCCGGTCAGGTCGGACTCGGTCACCACCCCCACCGGCCGCCCGTCCTCCACCACGACCCCCGCGCCGTGCGCCCGCTTGGACAGCAGCGACAGGGCGTCGGCGACGGTACCGGAGGGGGCGAGCACGATCGGGGTGTCCAGGACCAGGTGGCGGCCCTTGACCCAGCGGACGACATCGGTCACGACGTCGATCGGGATGTCCTGCGGAATGACGACGAGGCCGCCGCGCCGGGCGACCGTCTCGGCCATCCGGCGCCCCGCGATGGCGGTCATGTTCGCGACCACGAGCGGAATGGTGGTGCCGGTGCCATCGGGTGAGGCCAGGTCGACGCCCTGGCGGGAGCCGACCGCGGAGCGGCTCGGCACCATGAACACATCGTCGTAGGTCAGGTCATACGGCGGCTTCTGATCATTGAGGAAACGCACGTACTTCAGTGTCCCATGCGGGCCGTGATACGAACCGTGATACAAACGGTACGAACCGTGATACGAACCGTGATACGAACCGGCCCCGGCGCCCGCGGGCGCCGGGAGCACACCGCTTACACGCCGTCAGGGTCGGCGCGGTCGAGGGCGGGGCGGGGGCCGGGGTCCGCCTCCAAGAGCAGGTGGTCGGCCGCCGCCGTGTCCGTCACCAGGCTGGTGACCAGCCCCGACCGCAGGACCGCACCGATCGCCTCCGCCTTGCGGCGGCCGCCCGCGATCGCCACCACCTCGGGAATCCGGCGCAGCCGGTCGGCCTCCACCGTGATGCACCGCTCGCCCAGGTCGCGGCCGATGCGGCGGCCCTCGGCGTCGAAGAGGTGGGCCGACATCTCGGCGGCGGCGCCGAGGCTCTCGTAGTGGGCCCGCTCCTTCTCGCTGATCATGTCGTACACCGTGGAGATCCCGGCCTCCCAGGAACCGATGGAGACGCAGGCCACGGTGACCTTGTCGAAGTACTCGAAGGCGCGGGCGATCCCGGTCTGCGCGCGCAGCGCGTCGGCCGTCGCGGTGTCCGGCAGCAGCATCGGCGCGTAGATCGGGTGGGCCTCGCCGCCGGCGACGGCGGCGGCCCGCCGGACCGCCTCGACCGATCCGCGCTCGGCCGTGCCCGCGTCGTACACGCCGGTGAGCTGGACGACGGTGCACGGGGGCAGCCGGTGCAGCGCCGCGGCCATGTGGATGGTGGAACGGCCCCAGGCCAGCCCGAGCACATCGCCCTCGTTCACCAGCTCTCCGAGCAGATCCGCGGCGACCTCGCCCAGGTTCTCCGGGTCGGGGCTGTCGGCCTCGGCGTCGGCCGGGGACTCGACGACGACGGCGTGGCGCAGCCCGTAGCGGGCGCGCAGCGCGTCGGAGCGCTCGGCGTCGAGTTCGGCCGGGACCCGGATCTCGATCCGCACCAGGTCGCGTTCGAGCGCGGTCTCCAGCACCCGCGCGACCTTGAAGCGGCTGACCCCGAACTCCTCGGCAATCTGGATCTTGGACTTGCCCTCGAGGTAGAAGCGGCGCGCCATGGCCGCCGCTTGCACCAGTTCGGCGGGTCCCATCCGCGTGGCTGAACGGCCCGTCGACACCGCGGTCTCCTCACTTGTCAAAATGTTCCGGCCTCACCGTTCATCCTGTCAGAAACGGTGGAGTTGGTTCGCGCTTTACTGTGACGTTCACCGACCAGTAGCTTCGTGGCCGCACAGTCCGGCGGTGCCCGCCGCCTTCTCGGCCAGGGCGCGCAGGTCGCGTACGGCCTTGTCCGGCTCCCGCGCCCCGTAGACCGCGGAACCCGCCACGAACACATCGGCGCCCGCCTCCGCGCACCGCTCGATCGTCGAGGCGGACACACCGCCGTCCACCTGGAGCCACATCTCCAGACCGTGCCGGGAGATCAGCTCCCGGGTGCGGCGGATCTTGGGCAGCATGATGTCGAGGAACGACTGCCCGCCGAAGCCGGGCTCCACGGTCATCACGAGCAGCATGTCCAGCTCGGGCAGCAGATCCTCGTACGGCTCGATGGGGGTCGCGGGCTTGAGCGCCATCGCCGCGCGGGCGCCCTTGGCCCGGATCTCGCGCGCCAGCCGTACGGGCGCGGCCGCGGCCTCGACGTGGAAGGTGACCGAGCCCGCGCCCGCCTCGACGTACTGCGGGGCCCAGCGGTCCGGGTCCTCGATCATGAGATGGCAGTCCATGGGCGTGTCCGTCGCCTTGCCCAGCGCCTCGACCACCGGCACTCCGAGGGTCAGATTGGGCACGAAGTGGTTGTCCATCACGTCGACATGGAGCCAGTCGGCACCCTCGACGGCCTTGGCTTCGTCCGCCAGGCGGGAGAAGTCCGCGGACAGGATGCTGGGGTTGATCTGCACGGCCATGGGACCAGCCTGCCACGCCCGGCGCCGGGCCATGGACCCGGGATGATCACGATACGGTCGCCGCCCTGTCGGCCCGCCCGGTCGCCCCCGGTTGCCTCGTCCCGCTTGCGGCCGTGCGAGCGGCGCGATGTCGTGATCGTGGATCTTGGAAAAGGCCGAAGGCGAAGGCGACGATGCGACCGACCACGACAGGGCAGCACGTACACACGCGCTCCCGCGCGGCCCTCTCCCTCGCGCTGGCCGCGGGAATCCTCACCGCTCCGGTGACCCGAGCGGGAGCCGCCACGGAGAGCCCGGCGGTGGT
This sequence comes from Streptomyces sp. NPDC005962, assembly GCF_040629205.1. Classification (NCBI taxonomy): domain Bacteria; kingdom Bacillati; phylum Actinomycetota; class Actinomycetes; order Kitasatosporales; family Streptomycetaceae; genus Streptomyces; species Streptomyces sp. NPDC005962. The sequence continues at coordinate 71,937 of NZ_JBEXVE010000011.1, forward strand.
CTGCGCCTCGGCCAGGGCCGGGCTCGCCGCCAGGCTGTCCCGGGACATCGCCGCCGCACTGCGCGGCAGGTCCGCCACCACCGCGGTCGCCCTGCGCGACCACACCACCGGCACCCGCTGCACGCTCCGCGGCGACCGGTGGTTCGACTCGGCGAGCGTGGTGAAGGTGACCGTTCTGGCCGCCCTGCTGCGGGACGCGCGGACCGATCACCGGCGTCTGACACGCCACGAGAGCGAACTGGCCACCGCCATGATCACCAGGTCGGACAACGCCGCCACGACCGCCCTGTGGCGCCGGCTCGGGGTGAAGAGGGTCACGGCACTCCTGCGGCTCGCCGGGATGACGAGGACCGTGCCCGGCGACGGCGGCCACTGGGGACTGACCCGGATCACCGCGAAGGACGAGCAGAGGCTGCTGGAACTGCTGACCCACCGCAACCCGGTACTCGGCAACAGGTCCCGCGCGTACGCCCTCGGGCTGATGCGCAGGGTCGTGGCGCCCCAGCGCTGGGGCACCCCGGCGGGCGCGCCGCGCGGCACCACGATCCAGGTGAAGAACGGCTGGCTGCCCCGGGCCACGCACGGCTGGCGGGTGCACAGCATCGGCGCGTTCACCGGGCCCGGCCACGACTACACGATCACGGTGCTCACCCAGGACAACGCCCGGATGCGGGACGGGGTCGCCACGATCCAGGCCGTGGCCCGCGCTGTCCACAAGGACCTCAACAAGGACCTCAATTCGACGGCGGCCGCAGCGAAGCCGTACACCCTGTCCCCCACCCCGCGGAAAGTGATGCCCGCGGTGCCGTAGCGGTGTGCGGGCGGATACGGAACCGCCCCGGCCGGGTGCGCGAGCACCGGCCGGGGCGGAACGTACGGAAGCGGCGACCGTCAGCGCAGGGCGGACAGCGCCTGGTTGAGGGTCTGCGACGGACGCATCACGGCCGACGCCTTGGCCCCGTCGGGCTGGTAGTAGCCGCCGATGTCGGACGGCGAGCCCTGGACGGCGAGCAGCTCGTCCACGATGGTCTGCTCCTGCTCGGTCAGGGTCGCGGCGAGTGCCTTGAACGACTCCGCGAGCTGGGTGTCCTCGGTCTGCTTGGCCAGCTCCTGCGCCCAGTAGAGCGCCAGGTAGAAGTGGCTGCCGCGGTTGTCGATGCCACCGACCCGGCGGCTGGGCGACTTGTTCTCCTGGAGGAACGTGGCGGTCGCCCGGTCCAGGGTGTCGGCGAGCACCTGGGCCCGCGCGTTGTCGGTGGTCTGCGCGAGGTGCTCGAAGCTGACCGCGAGCGCGAGGAACTCGCCCAGGCTGTCCCAGCGCAGGTAGTTCTCCTTGACCAGCTGCTGCACGTGCTTGGGCGCGGAGCCACCGGCGCCGGTCTCGAACAGCCCGCCGCCGTTCATCAGCGGCACGACCGACAGCATCTTGGCGCTGGTGCCCAGCTCCAGGATCGGGAACAGGTCGGTCAGATAGTCACGCAGCACATTGCCGGTGACCGAGATCGTGTCCTCCCCGCGGCGGATGCGCTCCAGGGAGAACGCGATCGCGTCGACCGGCGACATGATCTCGATCCGCAGCCCCTCGGTGTCGTGCTCCGGGAGGTACTGCTTGACCTTGGCGATGAGGTTGGCGTCGTGGGCGCGGCCCTCGTCCAGCCAGAACACCGCCGGGTCGCCGGTCGCGCGGGCACGGGTGACCGCGAGCTTGACCCAGTCCCGGATCGGCGCGTCCTTGGTCTGGCACATCCGGAAGATGTCGCCCTCGCTGACCGTCTGCTCCAGGACCAGGGCGCCCTGGCCGTCGGTCACGCGGACCGTGCCGGTGGCCGGGATCTCGAAGGTCTTGTCGTGGCTGCCGTACTCCTCGGCCTTCTGCGCCATCAGGCCGACGTTGGGCACCGAGCCCATGGTCGACGGGTCGAAGGCGCCGTTGGCGCGGCAGTCGTCGATGACGACCTGGTAGATGCCCGCGTAGCTGCTGTCCGGGATGACCGCGAGGGTGTCGGCCTCGTCGCCCTTGGTGTCCCACATGTGGCCCGAGGTGCGGATCATGGCCGGCATGGAGGCGTCGACGATGACGTCGCTCGGGACGTGGAGATTGGTGATGCCGCGGTCGGAGTCGACCATGGCCAGCTCCGGGCCCTCGGCCAGCTCCGCCTCGAAGGACTCCTTGATCTTCGCGCCCTCGGGCAGCGACTCCAGGCCCTTGAGGATGCCGCCGAGCCCGTCGTTCGGGGTGAGCCCGGCCGCGGCCAGCGCCTGGCCGTACGCGGCGAACGTCTTCGGGAAGAAGGCCCGTACGACATGGCCGAAGATGATCGGGTCGGAGACCTTCATCATGGTGGCCTTCAGGTGCACCGAGAACAGCACGCCCTCGGCCTTGGCCCGCGCGATCTGCTCCTTGAGGAACTCGCGCAGCACGGCGACGCGCAGCACGGACGCGTCCACGATCTCGCCCGCGAGCACCGGCACCGACTCGCGCAGCACGGTGGTGGAGCCGTCGTCACCGGTCAGCTCGATGCGCAGCGCACCGTCCTCGGCGATGACCGCGGACTTCTCGGTGGAGCGGAAGTCGTCGCCGGTCATGTGGACGACGTTGGTCTTCGAATCGGCCGACCAGGCGCCCATACGGTGCGGGTTGGACCTGGCGTAGTTCTTGACCGACGCCGGGGCGCGGCGGTCGGAGTTGCCCTCGCGCAGGACCGGGTTGACGGCGCTGCCCTTGACCTTGTCGTACCGGGCGCCGATCTCCCGCTCCTCGTCGGTCTTCGGGTCGTCCGGGTAGTCCGGCAGCGCGTAGCCCTGCTCCTGCAGCTCGGCGATGGCCGCCTTCAGCTGCGGAATGGACGCCGAGATGTTCGGCAGCTTGATGATGTTGGCCCCGGGCGTCTTGGCCAGCTCGCCCAGCTCGGCGAGGGCGTCCTCGATGCGCTGGCTCGCCTCCAGGCGCTCGGGGAACTGAGCGATGATGCGCCCGGCCAGGGAGATGTCCCGCCGCTCCACGGAGACCCCGGCCGTCGAGGCGTAGGCCTCGACCACAGGCAGGAACGAATACGTCGCCAAGGCCGGGGCCTCGTCGGTGTGCGTATAGATGATGGTCGAGTCAGTCACCGGGTGCTCCGCTCCACGTCTGCAACATTGCTCGACATCAAGATATCCCGTGACGGGCTCCCGTTCGAACGCCCCCCGCCCCTTCAGCCCGTGCGGCGCAGCAGGGCCAGGTACATGGCGTCGGTGCCGTGCAGATGCGGCCACAGCTGGACGTCGGGGCCCTCGCCCAGGGCGGGGACGCCGGGCATCAGGGGGCGGGCGTCGATCCACTCCGCCGTCGCGCCCTGGCCCTTGCGGGCCTCCCCGAGCACGTCCTCGACCACGGCGCGGGTCTCGGCGGGGTGCGGGGAGCAGGTCGCGTAGCCGACGATGCCGCCGACGCGTACCGCGGCCAGCGCCTCGCGCAGCAGGCCGCGCTGGAGCGGGGCGAACCCGGCCAGGTCCTCGGGGCGGCGGCGCCAGCGCGCCTCGGGGCGGCGGCGCAGCGCGCCGAGGCCGGTGCACGGCACATCGACCAGCACCCGGTCGAAGCTCTCCGGCCGCCAGGGCGGGCGGGTCCCGTCGGTGGCGATGACCTGGTACGGGCCGGGGTTACCGGCGAGCGCCCGCTCCACCAGCCGGGCCCGGTGCGGCTGCTTCTCGGCGGCCAGCAGGGCCGCGCCGCGCCCCGCGGCGAGCGCGGCGAGCAGCGCGGCCTTGCCGCCGGGGCCCGCGCAGCCGTCCAGCCAGCGCTGGTCGGGGCCGTCCAGCGGGGCGTTCGCGAGGGCGAGGGCGACGAGCTGGCTGCCCTCGTCCTGCACCCCGGCGCGTCCGTCGCGGACCGCGTCCAGCGCGCCGGGTTCGCCGCCCTCGGTGAGCCGCACGGCGTACGGGGACCAGCGGCCCGGCAGCGCGGAGTCCGCGCCGACGGCGGCGACCAGTTCGTCGGGGTCGGCCCGGCCGGGGCGGGCGACGAGGGTGACCTCGGGCCGTTCGTTGTCGGCCTCCAGCAGGTCCTCGATCCCGGCCCGGCCGCCGCCGAGCGCGTCCCACAGCGCCGAGACGACCCAGCGCGGATGGGCGTGGACGACGCCGAGGTGGTCCTCGGGGTCCTCGTCGTACGGCGGGGCGACCCGTTCCAGCCAGGTGTCGAGGTCCGCGGCGGCGATCTTGCGCAGCACCGCGTTGACGAACTTGGCGCGCCCGTCGCCGAGTACCACCCGGGCCAGTTCGACGCTCGCGGAGACGGCGGCGTGGGTGGGGATGCGGGTGCCCAGCAGCTGGTGGGCGCCCAGGCTCAGCACGTCGAGGACGGGCGGGTCCACCTCGCGCAGCGGGCGGTCCACGCATTCGGCGATGATCGCGTCATAGGTGCCCTGGCGGCGCAGGGTGCCGTAGACCAGCTCGGTGGTGAGTGCCGCGTCCCGGGCGTCGAAGCCGTCGCCCTCCCGCGCCTTGCGGAGCAGGGGCGGGAGGACGAGGTTGGCGTACGCGTCCCGTTCGTCGACGGCCCGCAGCGCCTCGAAGGCGAGGGCCCGCACGGGGTCCTTCTTCGGTCGGCGGTAGGGCTTGCCGGGGCGGCTGCGACGGGGAGTGCCGGGCTGGGGGCTCACGGGAAATGTGCTCCGGAAGGTATGGGGTGATCACCCCCAAGCCTACGCGGGCCGGCTCAGCGCCTTCGCCGCCTCTCCCGCCGCGGGGCGCTGTTCGAACTGGGTGCGGTACAGCTCCGCGTAGCGCCCCTCGGCGACGAGCAGCGCGTCGTGGGTGCCGCGCTCGACGATCCGGCCGTCCTCCACGACGAGGATGAGGTCCGCCGCCCGCACCGTGGACAGCCGGTGGGCGATCACCAGCGCGGTCCGTCCGTCGAGCGCCTCGGCGAGCGCCTCCTGCACGGCGGCCTCGGAGGTGGAGTCCAGATGGGCGGTGGCCTCGTCGAGGATCACCACCCGGGGGCGGGCCAGCAGCACCCGGGCGATGGTCAGCCGCTGGCGCTCACCGCCGGAGAGGCGGTAGCCGCGTTCGCCGACGACCGTGTCGAGACCGTCCGCGAGCGAGGCGATCAGCCCCTCCAGCCGGGCCCGGCGCAGCACCTCCCACAGCTCGTCCTCGGTCGCCCCGGGACGGGCCAGCAGCAGGTTGGCGCGGATGCTGTCATGGAAGAGGTGGCCGTCCTGGGTGACCATGCCGAGGGTTTCGCGCAGCGAGGCGGCGGTCAGGTCGCGGACGTCCACGCCGGACATCCGGACGGCGCCCGCGTCGGTGTCGTAGAGGCGCGGCAACAGCTGCGCGATGGTCGACTTGCCCGCGCCGGACGATCCCACCAGCGCGACCATCTGGCCGGGTTCGGCGCGGAAGGACACCTCGTGCAGCACCTGGACGCCGCCACGGGTGTCCAGCTGGGCGACCTCCTCCAGCGAGGCCAGCGACACCTTGTCGGCGGACGGATAGCCGAAGTCGACGTGGTCGAACTCCACCGCCACCGGCCCGTCCGGGACCTGCCGGGCGTCCGGCTTCTCGGTGATCAGCGGCTTCAGGTCGAGCACCTCGAAGACCCGCTCGAAGCTGACGAGGGCGCTCATCACCTCCACCCGCGCCCCGGCCAGCGCGGTCAGCGGCGCGTACAGCCGGGTGAGCAGCAGCGCGAGGGAGACGACGGCGCCGGGGTCGAGGCTGCCGCGCAGCGCGTAGTAGCCGCCGAGGCCGTAGACGAGGGCGAGGGCCAGGGCGGAGACGAGGGTCAGCGCGGTGACGAACGAGACCTGGACCATCGCCGTACGCACCCCGATGTCCCGCACCCGGCGGGCCCGCGCGGCGAATTCGGCGGACTCCTCGGCCGGGCGGCCGAAGAGCTTGACCAGCGTGGCGCCGGGCGCGGAGAACCGCTCGGTCATCTGGGTGCCCATCGCCGCGTTGTGGGCCGCCGCCTCGCGCCGCAGCGTGGCGAGCCGCCTGCCGACCCGGCGGGCGGGCAGCAGGAACACCGGCAGGATCAGCAGCGCGAGCAGCGTGATCTGCCAGGAGATGCCGACCATCACGACGAAGGTGAGCAGCAGCGTCACCGCGTTGCTGACCACTCCGGAGAGGGTGTCGCTGAACGCCCGCTGCGCGCCGATCACATCGTTGTTGAGACGGCTGACCAGCGCACCGGTGCGGGTGCGGGTGAAGAAGGCGACCGGCATCCGCTGGACGTGGTCGAAGACGGCGGTGCGCAGATCGAGGATCAGCCCCTCGCCGATGTTCGCGGACAGCCGCCGGGTCAGCAGCCCGACGCCCGCCTCGGCCACCGCGATGGCGGCGATCAGCCCGGCCAGCCCGAGGACCGTGGACTCGTGTGCGTGGCGGTCGATCGCGTTCACCACCCGGCCCGCGAGCAGCGGCGTGGCCACCGCCGTCACCGCCACCACCGTGCTCAGCAGGAGGAACAGCAGCACCGGACGGCGGTGGGGGCGGGCGAAGGCGCCGATGCGGCGCAGGGTCGCGCGGGAAAAGGGCCGCCGGTCGTCGCTGGCGTTCGCGGCCTGGTACAGGGAATGCCACGCGGTGACTTCCATGCTCATCGCGCACCTCCGAAGGGTTTCGGGGTGCCGCCACGGAAGTTACGCCGGTGGGTCCGGACCGGCGGCACGACCAGAACCGTAGGACTTCAACCAAGGTTCAGGTCAATGGCAGGGCCGCGCTGCGCCGACGAGGCCGCCCCTCTCAGCCGTCGAGGCGCTCGCCCTCGGCGATCCGTACGCCACGGGCCCAGTCGGCCGCGCGCATCGGCTTCTTGCCCTGCGGCCGGACCCAGGTCAGCTCCACGGCGTGGCTGCCCGTGCCCGCGTACACCGCCTTCTTGGTCGCGGCCAGCGCACCGGGGGCCAGATCCGTACGGTCCGCCACCGGCGCCGCCGAGACCACCTTCAGCCGCTCCCCGCGGAACGTCGTCCACGCGCCCGGCGCCGGGGCGCACCCGCGCACCAGCCGGTCGACCCGCAGCGCGGGCGCCGACCAGTCGATCTCCGCGTCCTCGACGTTGATCTTCGGGGCGAGCGAGACGCCCTCGGCGGACTGCGGCACCGCCCGCAGCGAACCGTCCTCGATGCCGTCCATCGTCGCCGCGAGCAGCCCGGACCCGGCCATGGCCAGCCGGGTCAGCAGATCGCCGCTGGTGTCGGTGGTCCGCACGTCCTCGGTCACCACCCCGTACACCGGCCCGGAGTCCAGCCCCTCCTCGATCTGGAACGTCGACGCCCCGGTCACCTCGTCGCCCGCGAGCACCGCGTGCTGCACCGGCGCCGCACCGCGCCACGCGGGCAGCAGCGAGAAGTGCAGATTGACCCAGCCGTGCGCCGGGATCTCCAGCGCCGCCTTGGGCAGCAGCGCGCCGTAGGCCACCACCGGGCAGCAGTCCGGGGCGATCTCGGTGAGCCGGGCGAGGAAGTCCGCGTCCCGCGGCTTGGCCGGTTTCAGCACCTCGATGCCCGCCTCCTCGGCCCGCTCCGCGACCGGGCTGGCCACCAGCCGCCGGCCGCGCCCGGCGGGGGCGTCGGGACGGGTCACGACGGCCACCACCTCATGCCGCTCGGACGCGATCAGCGCGTCCAGCGCGGGCAGGGCGACCTCGGGAGTACCGGCGAAGACGAGCCTCATGGGTGGCGAACGACCTCTCATACAGGGCGGAGAACGGCGAGGAACGGCAAAAACGCGACCTCAGTCTATGGGCCGTACGCCCCGGGGGGCGTACGGACCGACTCCCGCACGCCCCGGACCGTGACCGACTGGCGGGTGTCGCGTTGGTCAAGAGAGATTGACCAACGCCGGGCCGCGACCCGCGGCCGGGCACCCTTCCCGCCCACCCCCTTCACCGCCGGTTCGAGAGGCTTGTTCATGGCCGACCACGCAACTCACGACGCCCAGGCACGGGCCAGCCTGCACCTCCTGGTCCGGGACATCGAGCGGGTCCGCCGACAGGTGGACGCCCTGCGCACCCTCACCGCCCAGCTGGGCAACGTCTACCGGCCGCGGCGCACCGGACCGGCCGCGGGCTTCGTCGTCTACGGCCGCGCCCCCGCCCCCACCGTGCGGCTCGCCCAGGAGCTGCGGGACAGCGTCGAAACCCTGGTCACCGCCGCGGTCGACTTCGACCGCTCGCTCGGCTTCTCCTGGGACGCGGTGGGCTCCGCGCTCGGCGTCACCAAGCAGGCGGTGCACCGCCGTTACGGCTCCCGCCGCGCGTCCGCGGCGAACCCCGCGGAGGGCGGCGAGCCCGACACGGCGGCGCACAGCCCCGAGCCCGCCGCCGTGCCGCCGCTCCCGTCCGTACCGGCCGCCCGCTCCGTCCCCCCGCAGCCCGCCCCGGCCCTCCCCGAACCCCGCCCGGGCGTCTTCCCCAGCCCCCGAAACGGCTGAAGCTCAGCCGATGTCCAGCGGGTCCACCCGGACCGTCGGGTCCTTGTCGCCGCGGGCCAGCCGGAGCGCCTTGGCCTCCTTGACGGCCGCGGCCAGCGCGCGGCCCTGGCCCGGGGGCACCCGCAGCAGGGCGCGCTCCCACTGCGCTCCGGGCGGCGGGTCGCCGGGGCGGCGCGGGCGGCCCGGCGGGGTGGGGGGCAGCGGGACCGGGCCCAGGGTCTCGGTCCCCTCCGGCAGCGCGGCCGAGCCGATCAGTTCGGCCACCGCCTCCGCGGGACCGGCCACCGCGGCCATCCGGGAGACCGGCGGGAAGCCCAGCTGGGACCGCTCGGCGAGTTCGCGCGCCGCGTAACCGGCGGGGTCCCAGCGGACCAGCGCCTGGACGGGCCGCTGCGTCGGTTCGGCGGTCACCACGACGAGGCCGCCGTCCTCGTGCCCCCGCACCAGCGCGGCCGCCTCCAGCCAGCGGCGCAGCGCGTCCTCGCCCGCGCGCAGGTCGGGACGGCCGAGCAGGGCCCAGCCGTCGAGCAGCAGGGCGGCCGCGTAGCCGCCCTCGGCGACCGGTTCGGCGCCGGGAGTGGAGACGACGAGCGACGGACGGTCCGGCACGGTGTCCAGAATGTGGTCCCGGCCCGAGGTGCGGACCGGGACGGCGGGGAAGGCGCGGCCCAGCTCCTCCGCGGTGCGCCGGGCGCCGATGACGCTCGCCCGCAGCCGGAAGCCCCCGCACTCGGCGCAGTGCCAGGCGGTCTCGGCCCGCCCGCACCAGCCGCAGGCCAGCCGGTCCGCCTCGCGGGCCTCCAGGGGGCCCGCGCAGTGCCGGCAGCGGGCGGGCTCACGGCAGCGCTCGCAGGCCAGCCGGGGTACGTAGCCCCGGCGCGGCACCTGCACCAGCACCGGGCCGCGGGTCAGCGCCTGCCGCACGGTCTGCCAGGCGAGCGTGGGCAGCCGGGCCGCACGGGCCTCGGTGTCCCGGGCCACCTCGTCCTCACCGACGGTACGGATCAGCGGGGCCGCCGCGCGGACCTGCTCGCGGTCGGCCTCCAGGGGCCGGGCCCAGCCGTTCTCCACCAGCTGGGCGGCTTCCACGGTGCGCCCGAGGTCGCCCAGCAGGAAGCCCGTCTGCTCGTGGACGGCGCGCAGCAGCAGGACGTCGCGGGCATGCGGCTGCGGGGCGTGGTCGTCGCTGTGGCTCTGGTCGCCGTCGTCCCAGATCCCCACCAGGCCGAGGTCACGGACCGGCGCGAACATGGCCGCCCGGGTGCCGACGACGGCCCGCACCGACCCGCGGCTGACCGCCAGCCACCGCCGGTAGCGCTCCTCGGGGCCGAGGTCCGCGGTGAGCAGCACATGCCGCCCCGGGCCGCCGAGCGCCCGGGTGAGCGCCGTGTCGACCCGGGCGGCGGTGCGTCCGTCCGGTACGACGACGAGCGCGCCGCGCCCGGAGGCGAGGGTGGCGGCGACCGCGGCGGCCCACTCGTCCGGCCAGTGCGGTCCGGGCAGCGCGGTCCACACGGCCCGGGGCGTGCCGCCGCCCGCGAGCGCGTCCAGGAACCCGGGCCCGGCCGGATAGCGCTGCCAGCTGCCGGGCGCGGGCGGTGCGGGCGGGGGCAGCGGTGGCGGGGACGTCTCGGACTCGGCGCGGACGTTGCGCTTGGGCATGGCCAGCTGGAGGACGTCGGCCAGCGATCCGGCGTACCGGTCGGCGACGGCCCGGCACAGCGCGAGCAGCCCCGGCCCGAGCACCACCTCGGACGAGACGACCTGGGCGATGGCGGCCAGGGGCCCGCGGTAGTCGGACTCGGCGACCCGCTCGACGATGTACCCGTCGAGCAGCCCGCCGCCCTCGCGCCGCCCCTCGCGCACCTTGCCGGTCCCGGCCCCGAACCGCACCCGCACCCGCACCCCGGGCCGCGCCTCGGCGTCCATCTCGGCCGGGACCGCGTAGTCCCACAGCTTGTCGAGGTGGACCGGGCCCTTGTCCACCAGCACCTTGGCCACCGGCCACTCCTTGGCCAGCGCCGCTCCCCGCCAGGTCCGCGGCTTGGCCTTCGGCACCTTGGCCTTGCGCACGCTGTCCCGGATGAGCGCGAGCTGCTCACCCGCTTGCGGCTCCTCCGCCGGGGTTTCGCGCCGCTCGTCGTCCCTGCTCACAGATCAAGTCTTAGCAGAGGGCTCGGACATACGAGGGCCCGGACGCCGCAGGGGCGTCCGGGCCTTCGCTTCAAGCCGTACCGGCCGGGGTCCTTACAGACCGGCCGCCGCGCGCAGGGCGTCGACGCGGTCGGTCCGCTCCCAGGTGAAGTCGGACTCCTCACGGCCGAAGTGGCCGTAAGCCGCCGTCTGGGCGTAGATCGGGCGGAGCAGGTCGAGGTCGCGGATGATCGCGGCCGGGCGGAGGTCGAAGACCTCCGAGATGGCCTTCTCGATCTTCTCGGCGTCGACCGTGGCGGTGCCGAAGGTCTCGACGAAGAGACCGACCGGCTCGGCCTTGCCGATGGCGTAGGCGACCTGGACCTCGCAGCGCTGGGCGAGGCCCGCGGCGACGACGTTCTTGGCGACCCAGCGCATCGCGTACGCGGCGGAGCGGTCGACCTTGGACGGGTCCTTGCCGGAGAAGGCGCCGCCACCGTGGCGGGACATGCCGCCGTAGGTGTCGATGATGATCTTGCGGCCGGTGAGACCGGCGTCACCCATCGGGCCGCCGACCTCGAAGCGGCCGGTCGGGTTGACCAGCAGCCGGTAGCCCTCGGTCTCCAGCTTGATGCCGTCCTCGACCAGCTCGTTCAGGACGTGCTCGACCACGAACTCCTTGATGTCGGGAGCGAGCAGCGAGTCCAGGTCGATGTCGGAGGCGTGCTGCGAGGAGACGACGACGGTGTCCAGGCGGACCGCCTTGTGGCCGTCGTACTCGATGGTGACCTGCGTCTTGCCGTCCGGGCGCAGGTAGGGGATGGTCCCGTTCTTCCGGACCTCGGAGAGCCGGCGGGAGAGCCGGTGCGCCAGGTTGATCGGCAGCGGCATCAGCTCGGGCGTCTCGTCGCACGCGTAGCCGAACATCAGGCCCTGGTCGCCCGCGCCCTGCTTGTCCAGCTCGTCCTCGTCGCCCTCGACCCGCAGCTCGTAGGCGGAGTCGACGCCCTGGGCGATGTCGGGGGACTGCGAGCCGATGGACACCGAGACGCCGCAGGAGGCGCCGTCGAAGCCCTTCTTCGACGAGTCGTAGCCGATCTCGAGGACCTTGTTGCGGACGAGCGACGCGATATCGGCGTACGCCTTGGTGGTCACCTCACCGGCGACGTGGACCAGGCCGGTGGTGATCAGGGTCTCGACGGCGACCCGGGAGGTCGGGTCCTCCTTGAGGAGCGCGTCGAGGATGGAGTCGCTGATCTGGTCAGCGATCTTGTCGGGGTGACCCTCGGTCACAGATTCCGAGGTGAACAGGCGGCGGGACACATCGCTCCCTGGGGTTGCAGCGGCTGCTGGCTGATCATGGGCGGGACCGCCCGGGGGCTGCGCCCGACGCGGTTCCTCGGCCAGTTTATCCGGCGTATCCGCCGGTTGAGCATCCCCGTCTCACTGGACGGGCAGGCCTGACCTGGAACATACCTCGCATCGAGCCGAAATACAGCAAGGCCTCCATGACAGATAACCGTCATGGCCCGAACGGGCGCTCCCGCACTGGATCAACCCACGGTGGCGGCAATGCCTACCCACAAACGGCCGAAGGTCACGCGAATGTCTTGTGAAGATCGGGCGGAGGCCGGTACGGAAGCGGTGAGGGGCTCAGCCGAAGCGGGCCGCCACCAGGTCCCAGACCGTGTCGGCCAGGACCTCCTTCGGGCCGTACGGAACGGGCGTCTCGGCGCCGTCCGCCGCGAGCACGACCGCCTCGTTCTCCTCCGAGCCGAAGGTCTTGTGCTCGCCCACCTCGTTCACCACGAGCAGATCGCAGCCCTTGCGGGCGAGCTTCGCCCGGCCGTTGACGAGGACGTCATCGGTTTCGGCGGCGAAACCGACGACGACCTGCCCGGGGCGGGCGCGCTCGGCGGAGATTTCCGCCAGAACATCCGGGTTACGCACCAGAGCGACCGGTTCGGGCTCCTGGCCGTCCCGCTTCTTGATCTTTCCGGGGGCGTAGCGGGCGGGCCGGAAGTCGGCGACCGCCGCGGCCATGACCACGGCGTCGGCGTCCGCGGCGGCCTTCAGGACCGCCTCCCGCAGCTGGACCGCGGTCCCCACCCGCACCACATCGGCACCGGCCGGGGCGGGCAGCTCGCTGTTGGCCGAGACAAGAGTCACTCTGGCGCCCCGGGCCACGGCGGCGCGGGCCAGCGCGTACCCCTGCTTGCCGGTGGAACGGTTGCCCAGGTAGCGCACCGGGTCCAGCGGCTCACGGGTGCCTCCGGCGCTGATCACCACATGGCGTCCGGCCAGATCGGGGCGGGCCGCCTCGGGCCCGCGGGTGAGCACCCGGCGGCAGACCTCGAAGATCTCCTGCGGGTCCGGCAGCCGCCCCTTGCCGGTGTCCACCCCGGTCAGCCGCCCGACGGCGGGCTCGACGACCACGGCGCCGCGGCGGCGCAGGGTCGCCACGTTCTCCTGGGTCGCGGGGTGCTCCCACATCTCGGTGTGCATGGCCGGTGCGAAGACGACCGGACACCGCGCGGTGAGCAGCGTATTGGTGAGCAGGTCGTCCGCGAGGCCGTGGGCGGCCTTGGCGAGCAGATCGGCGGCGGCGGGGGCGACCACGACCAGGTCGGCGGACTGGCCGATGCGCACATGCGGCACCTCGTGGACGGACTCCCACACCTCGGTGCCCGCCGGATGCCCGGAGAGCGCCGACCAGGTGGCCTCGCCGACGAAGTGCAGCGCCGAAGCGGTCGGCACGACGCGTACGTCATGCCCGGACTCCGTCAGCCGCCGCAGCAGCTCGCACACCTTGTAGGCGGCGATCCCGCCGCTGACCCCCAGTACGACCCGGGGCTTGTCCGCCTTGGCCATCGCTCGCCTCTTCCCCGCCGTTCACGCATGGACGTACCCATGACACACCACGAGCCCGGCAGCGAGGCCGCCGGGCCGGTGATGAGCGTTTCGGACCTTACTGAGCCGGACCCTCGATGGCCTCGGAGGTCAGCAGACCCGCGTTGATCTCGCGGAGCGCGATCGACAGCGGCTTCTCGTGGACGTGGGTGTCCACCAGGGGGCCGACGTACTCGAGCAGACCCTCACCGAGCTGCGAGTAGTACGCGTTGATCTGACGCGCGCGCTTGGCCGCGTAGATCACGAGGCTGTACTTCGAGTCGGTCGCCTCGAGCAGCTCATCAATCGGAGGGTTGATGATGCCCTCGGGCGCGGTCATGGGAGAGGACACTCTCTAGCCTTCCTTATTACGCCTCATGGCAAGAATGAATTGAAGATCAAGCCACTCGCATCAAGGCTAGCAGCTCGGTCGCCACGTCCTCGACGGAGGTATTGACCAGGGTGGTATCGAACTCGGATTCGGCGGCCAGCTCGACGCGGGCCGCCTCCAGCCTCCGCTCGATGACCTCGGGCGCCTCGGTCCCCCGGCCGGTGAGCCGGCGGACCAGCTCCTCCCAGCTGGGCGGCGCGAGGAAGACCAGCTGGGCCTCCGGCATGGACTCGCGGATCTGCCGCGCGCCCTGCAGGTCGATCTCCAGCAGCACGGGCTCGCCCGCTTCGAGCCGGTCGATGACCGCCTCACGGGGAGTCCCGTAGCGGTTACCGGCGAACTCGGCCCACTCCAGCAGCTCACCGTTGGCGATGAGCTTGTCGAACTCACCGTCGTCCACGAAGAAGTACTGAACACCGTGCCGCTCACCGGGGCGGGGCTTACGAGTCGTGGCGGAGACCGAGAGCCAGACCTCGGGGTGTGCCTTGCGCATATGCGCGACGACCGTGCTCTTGCCGACCCCTGAGGGGCCGGAGAGCACGGTCAGCCGCGGACGTACTGGATGTGCTGCCATGCAGCAGATTATCCAGGTTCCCGGCGCTGCCGGAAAACGTCAGCCGGCGGCGCCGCCGAACTCACGCTCGAGGGATGCGATCTGGTTGGAGCCGAGCCCGCGCACACGACGGCTTTCGGAGATGCCGAGCCGCTCCATGATCTGCTTGGCGCGGACCTTGCCGACGCCCGGCAGGGACTCCAGGAGGGCGGAGACCTTCATCTTGCCGATGACATCGTTCTCCTGGCCCTGCTTGATGACCTCATGCAGAGACGCGCCGGAGTGCTTGAGTCGATTCTTGACCTCGGCGCGCTCCCGGCGAGCCGCGGCGGCCTTTTCGAGCGCGGCTGCGCGCTGTTCAGGGGTAAGGGGCGGAAGAGCCACGCCTACGTCACCTCGGATGTCGAACTGTCGGATAGGGACCGGTGAGGAACCTAGTCGGCCCTCACCTGCGGAGCAACGCGCAACGCAACAGCGCGTTCGCTCTCGTCGGAGACTAGCGGCCGATCCCGCTCCAGTCAGCGAGAACAGACGAAAAGTCCTGGTCAGACTCGCTCGACTGGGACATTTAGGGACAAAATAGCTCGGTTATTCAGCCACGGCACGCACGTCATCAGCCATTCGGGCCGCCGCCTCGACCAGTGCCGCGGCGTCCGGACCGTGCTTGAGGACCCCCCGGCTGACGCTCGGAACGACATTGCGGACCGCCGCACCGAAGACCGCCGGAAGGTCCGCGGGGGTCGCGCCCTGGGCCCCGATGCCGGGCGCCAGCAGCGGCCCGTCGATGGCCAGCTCCGCGCCGATCCGCGCCGCGGTGCCGCCGAGGGTCGCCCCGACGACCGCGCCGTACGACCCGAGGGCACCCTTTTCGGCCTCCTCGGCGTTCTCCGCCTTGAGGTGGGCGAGGACGGACGCGGCGACGGTCGTCCCGTCGGGCCCCGCCGCGTGCTGCACCTCGGCGCCCTCCGGGTTGGACGTCAGCGCCAGCACGAAGACCCCCGCGCCGCCCGCCCGCGCGGCGTCCAGCGCGGGGCGCAGCGAGCCGAAGCCGAGGTAGGGGCTGACGGTGACCGCGTCCGAGAACAGCGGGCTGGTGGGGTCGAGGTAGGCGGCGGCGTACGCGGCCATCGTGGACCCGATGTCGCCGCGCTTGGCGTCCATCAGCACCAGCGCCCCGGCGTCCCGGGCGTCCGCCACGGCCCGCTCCAGCACGGCGATGCCGCGCGAGCCGAAGCGCTCGAAGAAGGCCGACTGCGGCTTGAGCACGGCGACGCGCCCGGCGAGCGCGTCCACGACGGTCCGCGTGAACCGCTCGAGCCCCGCCACGTTGTCCCCGAGCCCCCAGTCGGCGAGCAGGGAGGCATGCGGATCGATACCGACACAGAGCGGACCACGCTCGTCCATGGCCCGGCGCAGCCGCGCACCGAAGGGGACGGGGTCGGGGGTCGTCGTCATGGGTTTCTCCTCGATGAATTCCAGCCCCTCCGGCGTTTGAGGAGCGGGGTCCGGGGCGGAGCCCCAGCGGGGGTGTGGGGGCGGAGCCCCCACCCACTAGGCCGCGGCGTCGGCCCCCACCGCGTCGGCCAGGGTCTCGTACGGGGAAGCGGCAAGCCGGGCGGCCAGCCCACCGTGGATCTCGCGGGCCCAGCACGGCCCGCGGTAGATGAACGCGCTGTAGCCCTGCACCAGCGTCGCCCCCGCGAGAATCCGCTCCCACGCGTCGTCGGCCGTCTCGACCCCGCCCACACCCACGAGCGTCAACCGGTCCCCCACACGGGCGTACAGACGGCGCAGCACCGCCAGCGAGCGGGCCTTGAGCGGGGCGCCGGACAGCCCGCCGGTCTCGGCGGTGAGGGACGCGGGGGACGTCAGGCCCAGCCCGTCCCGCGCGATGGTCGTGTTCGTGGCGATGATGCCGTCCAGGCCCAGCTCGACGGCGAGGTCGGCGACCGCGTCCACGTCCGCGTCCGCCAAATCTGGCGCGATCTTTACCAGCAGCGGCACCCGGCGCCCGGTCACGGTCCGGTCGGCGGCCTCGCGGACCGCGGTCAGCAGCGGCCGCAGCTGGTCGACGGCCTGAAGGTTCCGCAGTCCGGGGGTGTTGGGCGAGGAGACGTTGACGACGAGGTAATCCGCGTGGGCGGCCAGTCGCTCGGTCGAGGTCACGTAGTCGGCGACCGCTTCCGCCTCCGGGACGACCTTGGTCTTGCCGATGTTGACGCCGACCGTCGTACGGAAGGCGGCGCGGCGGCCCGCGAGACGGTCGGCGACGGCGGCCGAGCCCTCGTTGTTGAAGCCCATGCGGTTGATCAGCGCACGGTCGGAGACCAGCCGGAAGAGCCGCTTCCTGGGGTTGCCGGGCTGCGGCTGACCGGTGACGGTGCCGATCTCGACGTGGTCGAAGCCGAGCATGGCCATGCCGTCGATCCCGGCGGCGTTCTTGTCGAACCCGGCGGCGAGCCCGAACGGCCCGTGCATCCGCAGGCCCAGCGCCTCGGTGCGCAGCGCCTTGTCGCGGGGGGCGAGGAGGGCGGCGACGAAGGTGCGCAGGACGGGGATGCGGGCGGCCAGCCGAATCCAGCCGAAGGCCAGGTGGTGGGCGCTCTCCGGGTCCATGCGCCGGAAGATCAGGTTGAAGAGCAGCGAGTACATGGGGAACTTTCTGCGCGCGAGGGGATCACGAGGGGGTGGGGGGGCTCATGAAGAGGGGGACACCGGCCGGTGTCCCCCTCCTGCGCCTCACTCCTCGCGGGCGGCGGTCAGATGTTCCGCGTGTTCCTGGAGCGACCGGACGCCGACCGAGCCCCGGCCGAGCGCCTCGATGCCCTGGACGGCGGCGGCGAGGGCCTGGACGGTGGTCAGGCACGGGACGCCGCGGGCGACGGCCGCCGTACGGATGTCATAGCCGTCGAGACGGCCGCCGGTGCCGTACGGGGTGTTGACGATGAGGTCGACGTCCCCGTCGTGGATGAGCTGGACGATGGTCTTCGTACCGTCCGGCCCCTCCCCCTCGCTCTGCTTGCGGACGACGGTGGCGTTGATGCCGTTGCGCTTGAGCACCTCCGCCGTGCCCGAGGTGGCCATCAGCTCGAAGCCGAGGGCGACCAGCTCCCGGGCCGGGAAGATCATCGAGCGCTTGTCGCGGTTGGCGACGGAGACGAAGGCGCGCCCCTTGGTGGGCAGCGCCCCGTACGCCCCGGCCTGCGACTTGGCGTAGGCCGCGCCGAAGACCGAGTCGATGCCCATGACCTCGCCGGTGGAGCGCATCTCCGGGCCGAGGATGGTGTCCACACCGCGCCCCGAGGCGTCGCGGAACCGCGACCAGGGCATCACGGCTTCCTTGACGGAGATCGGCGCGTCCAGCGGCAGGGTGCCGCCGTCGCCGGTCGCGGGCAGCAGGCCCTCGGCGCGCAGCTCGGCGACGGTCGCGCCCAGCGAGATCCGGGCGGCGGCCTTGGCCAGTGGTACGGCGGTGGCCTTGGAGGTGAAGGGGACCGTGCGGGAGGCGCGCGGGTTCGCCTCCAGGACGTACAGGATGTCCCCGGCCATCGCGAACTGGATGTTGATCAGTCCGCGGACGCCGACACCACGCGCGATGGCCTCGGTGGAGGCGCGCAGCCGCTTGATGTCGAAGCCGCCGAGGGTGATCGGGGGCAGCGCGCACGCCGAGTCGCCGGAGTGGATACCGGCCTCCTCGATGTGTTCCATGACGCCGCCGAGGTACAGCTCCTGGCCGTCGTAGAGCGCGTCGACGTCGATCTCGATCGCGTCGTCGAGGAAGCGGTCGATGAGCACCGGGTGCTCGGAGATGAGGCCCGCGTGGCGCTCCAGGTACGCGGCGAGCGAGGGCTCGTCGTAGACGATCTCCATGCCGCGGCCGCCCAGCACGTAGGACGGGCGGACCATGACCGGGTAGCCGATCTCGGCGGCGATGCCCTTGGCCTGCTCGAAGGAGAACGCGGTGCCGTACTTGGGGGCGGGCAGTCCGGCCTCGGTCAGCACCCGGCCGAAGGCGCCGCGCTCCTCGGCGAGGTTGATGGCCTCGGGCGAGGTGCCGACGATGGGCACGCCGTTGTCCTTGAGGGCCTGGGCCAGGCCCAGCGGGGTCTGGCCGCCGAGCTGGACGATCACACCGGCGACCGGGCCCGCCTGCTGTTCGGCGTGGACGATCTCCAGGACGTCCTCCAGGGTGAGCGGCTCGAAGTAGAGCCGGTCGGAGGTGTCGTAGTCGGTGGAGACGGTCTCCGGGTTGCAGTTGACCATGACGGTCTCGTAGCCGGCGGCGCTCAGCGCGAAGGAGGCGTGGACGCACGAGTAGTCGAACTCGATGCCCTGGCCGATGCGGTTCGGGCCGGAGCCCAGGATGATCACGGCGGGCTTCTCGCGCGGCGCGACCTCGGACTCCTCGTCGTAGGAGGAGTAGAAGTACGGGGTCCTGGCGGCGAACTCGGCGGCGCAGGTGTCGACCGTCTTGTAGACGGGCCGGACGCCGAGCGCGTGCCGCACCTCGCGGACCACGTCCTCGCGCAGCGAGCGGATTCCGGCGATCTGGGCGTCGGAGAAGCCGTGCCGCTTGGCCTCGGCGAGCAGCTCCGGGTCCAGCTTGTCGGCGGCCGCCAGCCCGTCCGCGATCTCCTTGATCAGGAAGAGCTGGTCCACGAACCAGGGGTCGATCTTCGTGGCGTCGAAGACCTCCTGCGGGGTGGCCCCGGCGCGGATCGCCTCCATGACCGTGTTGATCCGGCCATCGGTGGGGATGTCGGCCCGCTCCAGCAGCTCGGCCTTCTTCCCGGGGTCGGGCTCGCCGGTGAAGTCGAACTGGCTGCCCTTCTTCTCCAGCGAGCGCAGCGCCTTCTGCAGCGCCTCGGTGAAGTTGCGGCCGATGGCCATGGCCTCGCCGACCGACTTCATGGTGGTGGTGAGGCGGGCGTCGGCGGCCGGGAACTTCTCGAAGGCGAACCGCGGCACCTTGACCACGACGTAGTCGAGCGTGGGCTCGAAGGACGCCGGGGTCTTCTCGGTGATGTCGTTGGGGATCTCGTCCAGCGTGTAGCCGACGGCCAGCCGGGCGGCGATCTTCGCGATCGGGAAGCCGGTGGCCTTGGAGGCCAGCGCGGAGGAGCGGGAGACACGCGGGTTCATCTCGATGACGATGACCCGGCCGTCCTCGGGGTTGACCGCGAACTGGATGTTGCAGCCGCCGGTGTCGACGCCGACCTCGCGGATGACGGCGATGCCGATGTCCCGCAGCACCTGGTACTCGCGGTCGGTCAGCGTCATCGCCGGGGCGACGGTGATCGAGTCGCCGGTGTGCACGCCCATGGGGTCGAAGTTCTCGATGGAGCAGACGACCACGACGTTGTCGTGCTTGTCGCGCATCAGCTCCAGCTCGTACTCCTTCCAGCCCAGGATCGACTCCTCCAGCAGCACCTCGGTGGTGGGCGAGAGGTTCAGGCCCTGGCCCGCGATGCGGCGCAGCTCGTCCTCGTCGTGCGCGAAGCCGGACCCGGCGCCGCCCATGGTGAAGGACGGGCGGACGACGACGGGGTAGCCGCCGAGCCCCTCGACGCCCCCGAGGACGTCGTCCATGGTGTGGCAGATGACCGAGCGGGCGGACTCGCCGTGGCCGATCTTGGCGTGGACGGCCCTGACGACCTCCTTGAACAGGTCGCGGTCCTCGCCCTTGTTGATCGCCTCGACATTGGCGCCGATCAGCTCGACGCCGTAGGTGTCGAGGGTGCCCGCCTCGTGCAGGGAGATGGCCGTGTTCAGGGCGGTCTGGCCGCCGAGGGTGGGCAGCAGCGCGTCGGGGCGCTCCTTGGCGATGATCTTCTCGACGTACTCCGGGGTGATCGGCTCGACGTACGTGGCGTCGGCGATCTCCGGGTCGGTCATGATCGTGGCCGGGTTGGAGTTGACCAGGATGACCCGCAGGCCCTCGGTCTTCAGCACCCGGCAGGCCTGGGTGCCGGAGTAGTCGAACTCGGCGGCCTGGCCGATGACGATCGGGCCGGAGCCGATGACCAGAACGGACTGGATGTCGGTGCGCTTAGGCACGCTGGCCCTCCATCAGGGTGACGAAGCGGTCGAACAGGTACCCGGCATCGTGCGGGCCCGCGGCGGCTTCCGGGTGGTACTGGACGCTGAAAGCGGGGCGGTCGAGCAGGCGCAGCCCCTCGACCACGTTGTCGTTGAGGCAGACGTGGGAGACCTCGGCCCGCCCGTAGGGGGTGTCGCTGGGCGCGTCGAGCGGGGCGTCCACGGCGAAGCCGTGGTTGTGCGCGGTGACCTCGACCTTGCCGGTGGTGCGGTCCTGCACCGGCTGGTTGATGCCGCGGTGGCCGTACTTCAGCTTGAAGGTGCCGAAGCCGAGCGCGCGGCCCAGGATCTGGTTGCCGAAGCAGATGCCGAACAGCGGGGTGGACCGCTCCAGGACCGCCTGCATGAGGGAGACCGGGTGGTCGGCGGTGGCCGGGTCGCCGGGGCCGTTGGAGAAGAACACGCCGTCCGGGTTCACCGCGTAGACGTCGTCCACGGTGGCGGTGGCGGGCAGGACGTGCACCTCGATGCCGCGCTCGGCCATCCGGTGCGGGGTCATGCCCTTGATGCCCAGGTCGACGGCGGCGACGGTGAACCGCTTGGTGCCGATCGCGGGAACGACGTACGTCTCCTGGGTCGCCACCTCGCGGCTCAGGTCGGCGCCCTTCATCTGCGGTGCGGCCCGCACCCGGGCGAGCAGCGCGGCCTCGTCGGCGACCGCCTCGCCGGAGAAGATGCCGACGCGCATGGCGCCGCGCTCGCGCAGATGGCGGGTGAGGGCGCGGGTGTCGACGCCGCTGATACCGACGACGCCCTGGGCGGTCAGCTCGTCGTCCAGCGAGCGCCGGGAGCGCCAGTTGGACGGGGTGCGGGCGGGGTCGCGCACCACGTAGCCGGAGACCCAGATGCGCCCGGACTCGGGGTCCTCGTCGTTGACGCCGGTGTTCCCGATGTGCGGCGCGGTCATGACGACGACCTGGCGGTGGTAGGACGGGTCGGTCAGGGTCTCCTGGTAGCCGGTCATCCCGGTGGAGAACACGGCCTCGCCGAAGGTCTCCCCCACGGCCCCGTAGGCGCGGCCACGGAAGGTGCGGCCGTCCTCCAGGACGAGAACGGCGGGGGTCTGGGCCCCCTTGGTGGAGGTCGTCATCGTGCGCCTTCCTGGTTGTGCTCTGGGTTGTGCTCTGTGTTCGTGACGTTCTTGACGCCGTGCTCGACGTCGTCGTTGACGTCCAGCGCCTCGACCCAGGCCGCGTGCTCGGCGGCGTGGTCGGAGCGGAAACCGGAGTCGATCTGCCGGTCGCCGAGCTGCCAGGTGACGATCAGCAGCCCGCCCTCGGCGAGGACCTTGCCCGCGATGCCCTTGTCGAGCCGGGCGCCGCGCAGGCTTCCGGCGGGGATGAAGAAGTCCTGGGCGCCGGGTCGTAGGACGCTCACGCCCTGGTCGGTCAGGGTCAGCTCGACGCGGCTGCGGGTGCCCAGGCCATGGGCCACGATGCGGTCGAGCCACTGTCCGGCGGTGGTGGAGCCGTGGTAGCGGCCGGTGAGGGTCAGCTTCGCGGGGCCCGGTTCGGCCGGGGGCCCGGGCAGCTCGGGGAGATCGCCCTGGAGGGTGCCGCGCCACTTCCAGCCCTCGCGCATCAGCCAGTAGACCAGCGCGATGACGAGCAGCAGGCCGACGACCCAGCCGATGCGTGCGGCCCAGTCCGTGACGTCCTGGGACCGCTGCTCAGCTGCCAGAGGAGTCGCTGCCAGATGGGTCAGAGTTATCACGCGAGTTTCCCGTCCACGACCGTCGCCCGGCCCCGCAGGAAGGTGTGCGTCACCCGGCCCGGCAGCTCCCGGCCCTCGTAGGGGGTGTTGCGGCTGCGGGAGGCGAAGCCCGCGGGGTTCACCGCACCACGGTATGCCGAGTCCAGCAGGGTGAGGTTGGCGGGCTCCCCGGCGGCGATGGGGCGGCCCTGCCCGGTGAGGCGGCCGATGGCGGAGGGGCGGACGGCCATCCGGTCGGCGACGCCCGCCCAGTCCAGCAGCCCGGTGTCGACCATGGTGTGCTGGACGACGGACAGCGCGGTCTCCAGGCCGACCATGCCCATGGCGGCCGCGCCCCACTCGCAGTCCTTGTCCTCGTGCGGGTGCGGGGCGTGGTCGGTGGCGACGCAGTCGATGGTGCCGTCGGCCAGCGCCTCGCGCAGCGCCATGACGTCGGCCTCGGTGCGCAGCGGCGGGTTCACCTTGTAGACCGGGTCGTAGGACCGTACGAGCTCGTCGGTGAGCAGCAGGTGGTGCGGGGTGACCTCGGCGGTGACGTTCCAGCCCTTGGACTTGGCCCAGCGGACGATCTCGACCGAGCCCGCGGTGGACAGGTGGCAGATGTGCACCCGGGAGTCGACATGCGCGGCGAGCAGCACATCGCGGGCGATGATCGACTCCTCGGCGACGGCGGGCCAGCCGCCCAGGCCCAGTTCCGCGGAGACGATGCCCTCGTTCATCTGGGCACCCTCGGTGAGCCGCGGCTCCTGGGCGTGCTGGGCGATGACGCCGTCGAAGGCCTTCACGTACTCCAGGGCGCGGCGCATGATCACGGCGTCGTCGACGCACTTGCCGTCGTCGGAGAAGACCCGGACCCCGGCGGCGGACTCGTGCATGGCGCCCAGCTCGGCGAGCTTCTTGCCCTCCAGGCCGACGGTGACGGCGCCGATGGGCTGTACATCGCAGTAGCCGGACTCCGTGCCGAGCCGCCACACCTGCTCCACGACGCCCGCGGTGTCGGCTACGGGGAAGGTGTTGGCCATGGCGTGGACGGCGGTGAAGCCGCCGACCGCGGCGGCTTTGGTGCCGGTGAGGACGGTCTCGGAGTCCTCCCGGCCGGGCTCGCGCAGATGGGTGTGGAGGTCGACCAGGCCCGGCAGCAGGATCTGCCCGGCGGCGTCGATCACGGTGGCACCGTCCGCGTCGAGGCCGGTGCCGACGGCGGCGATGCGCTCGCCCTCGATCAGCACGTCCCGCGGCTCGCCGCCGAGCACCTGCGCGCCGCGCAGCAGCGTCTTGTTCGTCTCGCTCATGGTTACTGGTTCTCCTCGGTGCGGGCGGCGGTGACGGCGGGCTCGTTGCCGCCGAGCAGCAGGTACAGGACGGCCATGCGGATCGAGACGCCGTTGGCGACCTGCTCGACGGCGGTGCAGCGGTCGGAGTCGGCGACCTCGGCGGTGATCTCCATGCCGCGGTTCATCGGGCCGGGGTGCATGACGATGGCGTGCTCGGGCATCCGGGCCATCCGGTCGGCGTTCAGGCCGTAGCGGCGCGCGTACTCGCGCTCGGTGGGGAAGAATGCGGCGTTCATCCGCTCGCGCTGGACCCGCAGCATCATCACGGCGTCGGACTTGCCCACCACCGCGTCCAGGTCGTACGAGACGTCACAGGGCCAGCTCTCGACGCCGAAGGGGACGAGCGTGGGCGGGGCGACCAGGGTGACGTCGGCGCCGAGGGTGGACAGCAGGTGGACGTTGGAGCGGGCGACCCGGCTGTGCAGCACGTCGCCGACGATGGTGATCCGGCGTCCGGCCAGGTCCTGGCCCACCCCGGAGGCCCCGGAGGCCAGCCGGCGGCGCATCGTGAAGGCGTCGAGGAGGGCCTGGGTGGGGTGCTCGTGGGTGCCGTCACCGGCGTTGACGACGGAGCCGTTGATCCAGCCGGAGGTGGCGAGCCGGTGCGGAGCGCCGGAGGCGTTGTGCCGGATGACGACGGCGTCGGCGCCCATCGCCTCCAGGGTGAGCGCGGTGTCCTTCAGGGACTCGCCCTTGGAGACCGAGGAGCCCTTGGCGGAGAAGTTGATGACGTCGGCGGACAGCCGCTTGGCGGCCGCCTCGAAGGAGATGCGGGTGCGGGTCGAGTCCTCGAAGAAGAGGTTCACGACGGTGCGGCCGCGCAGGGTCGGCAGCTTCTTGATCGGCCGGTCGGCGAGCCGGGCCAGCTCCTCGGCGGTGTCGAGGATCAGGACGGCGTCGTCGCGCGAGAGGTCGGCGGCCGAGATGAGGTGACGCTTCATCCGGTTGCTCCGTGGTTGAGGAGGTGTGCGGGCGTGCGGGCGGGCGCCTGGTCGGTGCCGGGCTGTGGAGCCCTCCGCACCGGTGGTACCGCGGCCGGGTACCCGGGATCGCCGGGAGCCGTCGCCGTCGGTACCGGGGCGCTACTTTCCGTCCGCGGGGGTGGTCTCGCGCAGGCCGAGGAGCACGCTGTCGCGCCCGTCCTCCTCGGTGAGCTGGACCTTGACCGTCTCCCGCAGCGACGTGGGGAGGTTCTTGCCGACGTAGTCGGCCCGGATCGGCAGTTCCCGGTGACCGCGGTCGACGAGGACCGCGAGCTGGACGGCGCGCGGCCGCCCGATGTCACCGAGGGCGTCGAGCGCGGCGCGGATGGTGCGGCCGGAGAAGAGCACATCGTCGACGAGGACGACCAGGCGGCCGTCGACGCCGTCGTCGGGGATGTCGGTGCGGGCCAGCGCGCGGGCGGGCCGCAGCCGCAGGTCGTCGCGGTACATCGTGATGTCGAGCGAGCCGACCGGCAGCTCGCCGGGCGACCTGCCGGTGATCTCCTCCAGCCGGGCGGCCAGCCGCCGGGCGAGGAAGACACCGCGGGTCGGGATGCCGAGAAGCACCACGTCGTCGGCGCCCTTGGCGCGCTCGACGATCTCGTGGGCGATGCGGGTCAGAACGCGCGCGATGTCCGGTGCTTCCAGCACGGAACGCGCGGCGTCCGAGGTAGGTGCGTCCATGGATACGGACCTCCTTCTCCGCCTCACGGGACGGACCTTAAAGGACGTCGGATTTGCGCCATTCACAGTAGCAGGGGCGCATGGGGTGCTCACCAACACCCCTGGCGGGAGCCCCTCCGCTCCATTCGGCTTGACGAATGGAGATTACGCTACGTAACCTTCACAGTGAGTTACCAGCCGCGCGGCGGAGCCGCACGTCGATTCAGTGTCCGGGGAGCTTTATGTCCAGCGAATACGCCAAACAGCTCGGGGCCAAGCTCCGCGCCATCCGCACCCAGCAGGGCCTCTCCCTTCACGGCGTCGAGGAGAAGTCCCAGGGCCGGTGGAAGGCCGTGGTGGTGGGATCGTACGAGCGCGGCGACCGCGCCGTGACCGTCCAGCGTCTCGCCGAACTGGCCGACTTCTACGGCGTCCCGGTGCAGGAGCTGCTGCCGGGCACCAGCCCGGCCGGGGCGGCCGAGCCGCCGCCGAAGCTGGTGCTGGACCTGGAGCGACTGGCCCATGTGCCGGTCGAGAAGGCGGGCCCGCTCCAGCGGTACGCCGCCACGATCCAGAGCCAGCGCGGTGACTACAACGGCAAGGTGCTGTCGATCCGCCAGGACGACCTGCGCACCCTCGCCGTGATCTATGACCAGTCGCCGTCGGTGCTGACCGAGCAGTTGATCAGCTGGGGAGTGCTGGGCGCCGACGCGCGCCGCGCGGTCCAGCACGAGGATGTGTGACGGGCGCCCGTAGCGCTCTCGCACCCTCTCCACCAGCAGAAACGTGCCGCCGGGGGCGGTGGAAGTGCCGTACGGCCTCCACCGCCCCCGGCGGCTTTGTTGCTGACTCCTGCTGACTCCTGCTGACCGGTCGGCCTGGGCCTGGGTCAGGCCTGGGTCTCCGAGTCCTCGGTCTCCTGGTCGCGGCGCAGCCCCGGCTTCAGCTCCTTGAGCCGGCCGAGCAGACCGTTGACGAACGACGGCGAGTCGTCGGTGGAGAACTCCTTGGCGAGCTGCACCGCCTCGTCGATCACCACCGCGTCCGGAGTCGCGTCCTCCCACAGCAGCTCATAGGCACCGAGCCGCAGGATGTTCCGGTCGACGACCGGCATCCGGTCCAGCGTCCAGCCCACCGAGTAGGTGGCGATCAGCTCGTCGATCCGGGCGGTGTGCTCCGCGTACCCCTCGACGAGCTGCATCGTGTATTCGCTGACCGGCGGCTGCCGGTCGTCGGTCCGGGCGTGCCGTATCCAGTCCGCGAGGACGGTCTGAACAGAGCTGCCACGCTGGTCGGCCTCGAAAAGGATCTGAAAGGCACGCTTACGGGCCTTGTTGCGGGCAGCCACGGTTAGTTGTTCACCCGACCGAGGTACTCGCCGGAACGGGTGTCGACCTTGATCTTTTCACCGGTGGTGATGAACAGCGGGACGCCGATCTCGTAGCCGGTCTCCAGCTTGGCGGGCTTGGAGCCACCGGTCGAGCGGTCGCCCTGGATGCCCGGCTCGGTGTACTCGATCACCAGCTCGACGGCGGCGGGCAGCTCGACATACAGAGGGTTGCCCTCGTACATCGCCACGACCGCCTCGAAGCCCTCGAGCAGATACCGGGCGTTGTCGCCGACGACCTCGGGGGTGATGTAGATCTGGTCGAACGTGTCCATGTCCATGAACACAAAGCTCTCGCCGTCCTTGAACGAGAACTGCATGCCGCGCTTGTCGACGTTGGCCGTCTCGACCTTCACGCCGGCGTTGAAGGTCTTGTCGACCACCTTGCCGGACAGCACGTTCTTGAGCTTGGTACGCACGAAGGCAGGGCCCTTGCCGGGCTTGACGTGCTGGAACTCGACGACGGACCAGAGCTGGCCGCCGTCGAGCTTGAGCACAAGGCCGTTCTTGAGGTCGTTCGTGGATGCCACGGTTGCGGGATCTCCTGGACTACAGCTGGTGGAGACCAGAGAGCCGCGGTGCGCCGTTATCAGCCAATGCCTCCAGCCGGAAACTGTCAGCCAGGACTACAGCGCGAGCAGCTCTTTGGTCGTGATGGTGAGTAGCTCGGGTCCGCCGTCCGCCTCGGGGCGGACGACGAGCGTATCGTCGATCCGGACACCGCCCCGGCCCGGGAGGTGGACCCCCGGTTCGACGGTGACCGGCACACAAGCGTCCAGTTTACCCATGGCCGACGCCGAGAGCCGAGGGTCCTCGTCGATTTCGAGGCCCACACCGTGTCCGGTACGCGTCTCCAGCCCGTCCCCGTACCCCGCGGCGTCCAGCACCTGGCGGGTCGCCCGGTCCACGTCCCGGTACGCCATCCCCGGCAGCAGCGCCTCCCGTCCGGCCCGCTGAGCGGCGAAGACGAGGTCGTACAGCTCGACCTGCCAGTCCGCGGGCGAGGGGCCGATGACGAACGTACGGCCCACCTGGCAGCGGTATCCCCGGTAGTCGGCGCCCAGGCAGATGGTGAGGAAGTCGCCCTCCTCGACCCGCCGGTCGGTCGGCAGATGCCCGGCCCGGCCCGCGTGCGGCCCCGCGGCGACCACGGTGGGGAACGCCGGTCCGTCCGCCCCGTGATCCACCAGACGGCGTTCCAGCTCCAGCGCGAGATGGCGCTCGGTGCGGCCCACCAGGATCGATTCCAGCAGCTCGCCGAGCGCCTGGTCGGCCAGCTCCCCGGCGATCCGCATACAGGAGATCTCCTCGTCGTCCTTGACGATCCGCAGCTGCTCGACGGCCCGCCCCAGGTCGGCCAGGCGCAGCCGCGGGGCGGCGGTGGCGAGCGCCCGGTGGCGGGCCACGGTCAGATCGTGTTCCTCGACGGCCAGCGACTCGGCGCCGTCCGCCGCCGCCAGGTCGGCGGCGGCCACGGCCGGGTCGCCGTCCGGCCCGGACAGCATCAGAAGCCGCAGATCCTCCGGATGCGGGCCCGTCCCCGGCCCCCACGAGGACGCCTCGGGCACCACCAGGACGTCCTGGACGGGCCCGAGCAGCAGCGTGGCGCCCGGGGGCGCGTCGCCGCACAGGTAGCGCACGTTGGCGGGCCGGGAGACCAGGGCGGCCTCGCTCCCGGCCGCCGCGTACTGGTCGTGCAGGCGGGCACGTCGGGCCGCGTACACCTGGGACATGCCCCTGAGCGTACGCACTCCGCCCCGCCCCGGCCGTTCGGACGGGTCCGGATGGGTCCCGCCCCCGAGCTCTCGATCCGCCCCGGGCTTTTAGAAGGCGGGCGGGCTCGCTATGGAACGGGCCACTACCTCGTCCAGCATGCGGGCGGTGGTCTCGACGTCGTATGTCGAGTTGTCGATGATCGGCAGACCGGAGCCGTACCAGCCCGCCATGCGGCCGTGGATGCGGGCGACCTCCTCGTCGCTGAGGCGGCGGTTGCCACTGCGGGCCGCGTTCCGCTCCAGGACGATTTCGAGGCCGGGCAGCACGACCACGGGCAGGAGGCCGGGGCCGACGTGCCGCTTCCAGCCGCCGAGTCCGACGACGGGGCGGTCCGGGAAGACGGCGTCGTCGAGGATGCAGGAGATGCCGTTGGCGAGGAAGTTACGGGCGGCGAAGCCGCAGGTGCGGCGGGCGAGGCGGTACTGCGCCTCGGAGTTCTCGTTCCAGCCCGACTGGGGGTTGGCGAAGCCTGACCTGACCCATTCGCGGACGTCGTCGAGGCTGATGTGGGCGGTGGGCACCCGGCGGCGGTCGGCCCAGTGGCGGGCGACGGTGGTCTTGCCCGCTCCGGCCGGTCCGATGAGCAGCACCGCGACGGCCGCCTGCGAGGCGTCGGCCATCGCCGGGTCGGCGGGCGGATGGGGCAGCGGGACGGGCCCGCCGGGCGGGAGCTGGATGTGGCCGGTGGTGCCGGAGCGGTCGACGGACGGCCCGGGGGGCGGCTGCGGGGTGGGGTGCCCGGTCTGCGGATGGCCCGCCACCGGGGGCACGGGCGGGGCGGGCACCGGGGGCACGGGCACCGGCGGCATGGGCGCCGCGGGGTGCGCGGGCGGGGCCGGTGGGGTGGGCGCCGGAGGTACGGGCGGGGCCGGGGGGTGCGCATGGGGACCGGGGGGCTGGCTCGCACTCTGAACCCAGCCTGCGCCCTGCGGCCCGGGCCCCTGCCCCGTCGGCCGGTGGGACGGTGGCAGCGGAGCTCCCACAGCGTGCTGCATCCGGTGGCACTCCGTCTCGTACAGGCGGCAGTCGTGACGGACAACTGTCGCGTGGTGACACGGCGCTGAGGCCGCTCCTACCGAACGGTACCTGCCCAGGACCGCGCTGTGTGAACGCCTTGGAAACCCGAAGAGTGCCCGTCTCACCGCGCTAGCCAGGCAATTTGTCCGCGGTGGCCCGTAACTGCGGGCGGGTTCCGGGGTGTTCGAAAGCCCGCGGCGGTGCCGCGGGCTTCGAAGGCGATGACACAGTTGTGACGGAATCCGGTCAGCCCGCGGAGGTCTCCCGGGAGATCTCCCCGTAGGCCGCGAGCAGCACCGCCGGGTCCGGCCCTTCCAGCACGGTCGGCTTGGCGATGCCGTCCAGCACGATGAAGCGCAGCAGGTCACCGCGGGACTTCTTGTCGACCTTCATGGTCTCCAGCAGCTTGGGCCACTGGTCGCCGCGGTAGGTGAGCGGCAGGCCGACGGATTCCAGGACGGCGCGGTGCCGGTCGGCGGTGGCGTCGTCCAGGCGGCCCGCGAGACGGCCCAGTTCGGCGGCGAAGACCATGCCGACGGAGACGGCGGCGCCGTGCCGCCAGTTGTAGCGCTCGTTCTTCTCGATGGCGTGCGCGAGCGTGTGCCCGTAGTTGAGGATCTCGCGCAGGCCGGACTCCTTGAGGTCGCTGGAGACGACCTCGGCCTTGACCCGGATGGAGCGCTCGATCAGCTCGGCGGTGTGCTCACCGCCGGGGACGCGGGCGGCGGCCGGGTCCTGCTCGATCAGCTCAAGGATGGCCGGGTCGGCGATGAACCCGGCCTTGATGACCTCGGCGAGGCCGCTGATGTAGTCGTTGGCGGCCAGCGAGTCCAGCGCGGCCAGGTCGCACAGCACCCCGGCCGGGGGGTGGAAGGCGCCGACGAGGTTCTTGCCCTCGGCGGTGTTGATGCCGGTCTTGCCGCCGACCGCCGCATCGACCATGCCGAGGACGGTCGTCGGGACGGCGATCCAGCGCACCCCGCGCAGCCAGGTCGCGGCGACGAAGCCCGCGAGGTCGGTGGTCGCGCCGCCGCCGACGCCGATGATCACATCGCTGCGGGTGAAGCCGGTCTGGCCGAGCGCCTTCCAGCAGTACGCGGCGACCTCGGCGGTCTTGGCCTCCTCCGCGTTCGGCAGCTGGATCGCGATGGCGTCGTACCCCTGGTCGGCGAGGTCCTGGCGGATCGCCTCACCGGTGTCGGCCAGCGCCTCGGGGTGCAGGACGGCGACGCGCTTGACCGCGTCCCCGATGAGCCCGGGCAGCTCGCCGAGGAGCTGGCGGCCGACCAGGACCTCGTACGGCGCGGTGCCCGCGGTGCCGCCGACCTGGATGCGCGTGGGGGTTTCGGTGCTCATGCCTTCTTCAGCTCCAGTGCGTCCATGACGGCGTCGACGACCTCGTCGGGGGTACGGCCCTCGGTCGTCACGACGGCCCGGGCCACTTCGGTGTACAGCGGGCGGCGCTGCTTCATCAGCTCCCGCCAGCGCTGGCGGGGGTTGACGGCGAGCAGCGGGCGGGGGGCGTCCAGGCCGGTGCGCTTGACGGCCTCGGCGACGCCCATCTCCAGGAAGACCACCGGGAGGCCGGTGAGCAGGGCGCGGGTGTCCGGGTCCAGGATCGCGCCGCCGCCGAGCGCGAGCACACCCCGGTGACCGGCGACGGCGGTCCGCACGGCCTGCCGCTCCAGCTCGCGGAAGTGGGGCTCGCCCTCGTCGATGAAGATCTCGGAGATTTCCTTGCCCGCGGTCTCCACGATGTCGGTGTCGGTGTCGCGGAACGTGGTGTCCAGCCGCTCCGCGAGCGCCCGTCCGACGGTGCTCTTCCCGACGCCCATGGGCCCGACCAGGACCGCGGCGGGCCCCTCCGGTGCGCTGGAACCCTCCGGTGTGCCGGGTCCCTCCGGTGTGCTGGAGGCGGTCACCGGATGGCCAGGCTGTCGAGGAAGCCCTGGACGTTACGGCGGGTCTCGGCGACCGAGTCGCCGCCGAACTTTTCGGCGACCGCGTCCGCCAGCACCAGGGCCACCATCGCCTCGGCGACGATCCCGGCGGCCGGTACCGCGCATACGTCGGAGCGCTGGTGGTGGGCCTTGGTGGCCTCGCCGGTGGCGACGTCGACGGTGGCCAGCGCGCGGGGCACGGTCGCGATGGGCTTCATCGCGGCCCGCACCCGCAGCAGCTCGCCCGTGGTCAGCCCGCCCTCGGTGCCGCCGGAGCGGCCGGAGGTGCGCTTGATGCCGTCGTCGGTCGAGACGATCTCGTCGTGCGCCTGCGAGCCGGGCACCCGGGCGAGGTCGAAGCCGTCGCCGACCTCGACACCCTTGATGGCCTGGATGCCCATCAGCGCGGCGGCCAGCCGGGCGTCCAGCCTGCGGTCCCAGTGCACATGCGAGCCGAGGCCCACCGGCACGCCGTACGCCAGCACCTCGACGACGCCACCGAGGGTGTCGCCGTCCTTGTGGGCCTGGTCGATCTCGGCCACCATCGCCTTGCTCGCGTCCGCGTCCAGGCAGCGCACCGGGTCGGCGTCGAGCCGCTCGACGTCGGACGGCTCGGGGTAGACGCCGTACGGAGCCTTGGCGGCGGCCAGCTCGGTCACATGGGAGACGATCTCGATCCCGGCCGTCTCCTTCAGGTAGGAGCGGGCGACCGTGCCGAGGGCGACGCGGGCGGCGGTCTCACGGGCGCTGGCGCGCTCCAGGATGGGCCGCGCCTCGTCGAAACCGTACTTCTGCATGCCCGCGAGATCGGCGTGACCGGGGCGGGGGCGGGTCAGCGGCGCGTTGCGGGCCAGCCCGTCGAGGATCTCGGGGTCGACCGGGTCGGCGGCCATCACCTGCTCCCACTTGGGCCACTCGGTGTTGCCGACCATGATCGCGACCGGGGAGCCGATGGTCAGACCGTGCCGGACGCCGCCGATGAAGGTGACCTCGTCGCGCTCGAACTTCATCCGCGCCCCGCGGCCGTAGCCGAGACGGCGCCGCGCGAGGGCGTCCGCCACCATGTCGGTGGTGATCGGCACCCCTGCGGGCAGCCCCTCCAGCGTCGCCACAAGCGCGGGGCCGTGCGACTCCCCCGCGGTCAGCCAGCGCAACCTGCTCAACGGTGCTCCCTCATGCGTTGCCCCTCGACGTCTCGTGGCGGGACCTGGTGGGGCCTGGCCCGCCTCCTTTGATCCTCCCACGTCCGCCCGGGCGCCCGGGGCAGTGGTCCACCAGACGGACCTGCGCATGAGACACCGCGCGGGCGCCGGGCGCGGGCGGGCACGACCGGCGTCGGGCGCGGGCGGGCGTCAGGAACGGGCGGCGAGAGCCGCCTCACCCGCCTCGCGCATCGCCGCGAGCGGCGCCGGGGCGCGCCCGGTGATCTGCTCGACCTGCGGCACCGCCTGGTGGACCAGCAGGTCGAGGCCGCCGACCACCGCGCCGCCGCGCGCCGACCAGGCGGCGGCCAGCGCGGTCGGCCAGGGGTCGTAGAGGACGTCGAAGAGCGTGCCGGGACGTTCGGGGACCGACGCCGCGAGCGCGTCGGTCGTCCCGGCGGGGGTGGTGGCGATCACCAGCGGGGCGTCGAACGCCTCGGGCGCGGCGGCCCAGTCCGCCGTGCGCACCGCCACGCCCAGCCGCTCGCCCCACTGCCGCATCTCGGCGGCCCGGGCCTCACTGCGGACGTACGCGGTGACCTCGCCGTCGCAGACACGGGCGAGCGCGGCCAGGGCGGAGGAGGCGGTGGCTCCGGCGCCGAGGACGGCGGCCCGCTCCACCCGCTGGACGCCGCGCTCCCCGAGCGCCGCCACCATGCCGGGGATGTCCGTGTTGTCGCCGAGCCGTCGGCCGTCGTCGGTCAGGACGACCGTGTTGACCGCCTCCACCGAGGCCGCCGTGTCACTGATGCCGTCCAGCAGCGGGATGACCGCGCGCTTGAGCGGCATGGTCACCGAGAACCCCGCCCAGCCCTGCTCCCCCGTCTCGCCGATCCGCTCGAAGAAGCCCGGCAGCGCGGCCTCGTCCAATTCGACGGCGCCGTAAGTCCAGCCGTCGAGGCCCAGCTTCCGGTACGCGGCGTTGTGCAGCGCCGGGGACAGGGAGTGGGCGACCGGCGAACCGAGCACGGCCGCCCGGCGGATGTGCGACATGGCTTTCCTCAGTTGTTTCTGCGCTGCTTGTTGAACTTGTCGACCAACTTCTGGTGCTCCGCGTAGGTCTTGGAGAACTCGCTCGTCTTGCCGTCGAGCGAGATGAAGTAGAACCACCCGTTGTCGGTCGGGTTCACGGACGCCTTGAGCGCGTCCGCACCCGGATTACCGATGGGTCCGGGCGGCAGCCCCTTGTAGAAGTAGGTGTTGTACGGGTTGTCGTATCCCTTGATCTCGCTGAGCGAGATATCGAGCTTGCTCTGGTTCTTGATGTAGTTGTACGTCGAGTCGAATTCCAGCTTGCCATTGGTCTCGGTGTTGCCGACCTTGAGCCGGTTGTAGACCACCTCGGCCATCTGCCGGAAGTCGCTGTGGGTGATGCCCTCCGCCTGGACCAGGCTCGCCACCGTGAGCAGCTGGAGCGGGGAGTCGAGGCCCGCTTCCTTGGCCTTGCCCTCAAGGTCGATCTTCGCGTAGTTCCTCGTGGCCTCGGCGACCATCTTGCGCAGCACGTCCGCGGGTTTGGCGCTCTTGGCCACGCTGTAGCGGGACGGGTAGAGGAATCCTTCCAGCGGATCTTTGATCTTCGCATTGTCATTCGCCCAGGAAGGCAGCCCGAGGTTCTTGGCCTCCTTCTTGGCAACGCCCGCCGTGGTGCCCGCCTTGACGCCGGTCTTCTTGTCGATCGCCGCGTAGACCGTCGCGTCGCGCATGCCCTCGGTGACGATCAGGGCGTTGTTTCCCGCGGGGCTGAGCATCAGCTTCACGGCGGCCGCGCCGGACATTTCCTTGCGGAGGCTGTAGCTGCCCGGCTGGACGAACTTGCCGCTTTCCTCGACGGCTTCCACGAATGCGCCGCTGCTCTTCACCACGCCCTTTTCGGCGAGGATGCCGCCGATTTCGGCGTTGCCCGACCCGTCGGGGACCTCCACCTCGACCTGCCCGGCACCCTGGCCCGCGTAGTCCGGGGCCGGGCCGAAGCGGGTCTGCCAGAAGTCATAGGCGAAGTAGCCGCCTCCGCCGACGACACCCACCAGGACGACGGTGACGAAGAGACAGGCGACCCCGTTGCGGCCCTTGGGTTTGGACTTCGCCTTCTTGGACTCCGCCTTCGCGGACTTCTTGGACTTCTTGGACTTCTTCGAGCGGCCCTCGGAGGGGGCATCCTCGTCGTCGTCCGCCGTGCTGCCGCCGCCGTC
This sequence comes from Streptomyces sp. NPDC005962, assembly GCF_040629205.1. Lineage (NCBI taxonomy): Bacteria > Bacillati > Actinomycetota > Actinomycetes > Kitasatosporales > Streptomycetaceae > Streptomyces > Streptomyces sp. NPDC005962. The sequence continues at coordinate 106,633 of NZ_JBEXVE010000011.1, forward strand.
GGCACCACTGTCGCGGAAGAACGGATGGTCGTCCGGACGGTCCTGCGGGGCCTCCCGCGGCTCCTCCGCCGCCTCCTGCGGCACCACGGGCATCTGCTGGGTCCCCCCCGGCAGCTGCGCGTCCGGCTGGGCCGCCTGCGGGGGTTCCTGCACCGCCTGCTGAGGGAAGCCCGCCTGGGCACCGCCCTGGGCCGCGTAGCCGTACGGGTCGTTGGGATCCATCCCGGCGCCGTACGAGGCGTCCCAGCCGCCGTTGTCGTATCCCTGCTGTACCTGCTGTGCCTGCTGCGCCTGCTGGTCCCAGGGTGACTGCTGTTGCTGCTGCGGGAACGGCTGGGCGTCCTGCGGGTATCCGTGCGGGTACTGCTGGTGTCCGTAGGGGTCCTGCCCGTAGAGGTCCTGGCCGTGGATGCCCGGGGCGTAGCCGTCCTGCGCGTAACCATCCCGCGCGTAGCCGTCGGGGGCGTAGCCGTCCTGCGCGTAGGGGCCCTGCCCGTAGGGATCGTTCGGGTCCTGCGGGTACGGTTCCTGACCGGTCATCGCCGGGTGCCCGCCCCATCCCTGGTCCCCGTACAACGGGTCCTCGGGATGCCACGGTTGGGAGCCGGGTCCCCGGCCGTACTCAGTCATCGAACCCCTAGCGATGGCGGTGGCAGCCGCCCAGTGCGCTCGGGGCACAAGCGATGGCTGCCATGTCGCGCGGAACGTTACCGTATCGCGATCAGATGACCACTTCGACGGCCTCGCCCGGCGCCCGGCCGGAGGCCCGCTCGGTCTCCAGCGCGCTCTGCAGAATGACGACCGCGGCTGCCTGGTCAACCACGGAACGGCCCTTCTTCGACGACACCCCGGACGCCCGGAGGCCATGCGTCGCTGTGACGGTCGTCATACGCTCGTCGACGAGCCGTACGGAGACGGGCTGGACCCGCCGCGCCAGCTCCCGGGCGAACGTGCGCACCTTGGCCGCGGCCGGCCCCTCGCGCCCGTTGAGCGAGCGCGGGAGGCCGACCACCACCTCGATGGGCTCGTACTCCTCGACGATGGCCGCCAGCCGCTTGTGGGCGGCCGGGATATCGCGTCCCGGCACGGTCTCCACGGGGGTGGCGAGGATTCCGTCGGGGTCGCACGAGGCGACCCCGATCCGGGCGTCCCCGACGTCGATGGCGATGCGCCGACCGCGTCGCACGGTTACTTGCCCGATTCCGCGACGAGCCGCTCGACGGCCTCGATGGCGTCGCCGATGGCGTCCGGGTTCTGGCCGCCGCCCTGGGCGACGTCCGGCTTGCCGCCGCCTCCGCCACCGAGCGTCTTGGCGGCGGTACGGACCAGGTCACCGGCCTTGAGGCCGCGCTCGCGGGCCGCCTCGTTGGTGGCGATGACGGTCAGCGGACGGCCGCCTCCCACGGTGAACAGGGCGACGACGGCGGGCCGGTCGACGGCCCCCGACTTCTGGTCCAGCCGTCCGCGCACGTCCAGCACCAGCTTGCGCAGATCGTCGGCGGTCGTGCCGTCCGGCACCCGGCCGGTGGCCAGGGTGACGCCCCGGACGTCCTTGGCGCCCTCGGCCAGCCCGGCGGCGGCCTGCAGCACCTTCTCGGCGCGGAACCGCTCGATCTCCTTCTCGGCGTCCCTGAGCTTGGCGAGCATGCCGGAGATCTTCTCCGGAAGCTCCTCGGGACGGCCCTTGACCAGGTCGGTGAGCTGGGAGACGACCGTGTGCTCACGGGCGAGGAAGTTGTACGCGTCCACGCCGACCAGGGCCTCCACGCGGCGCACACCGGAGCCGATGGAGGACTCGCCGAGCAGCTTCACCAAGCCCAGTTGGGCGGTGTTGTGAACGTGCGTACCGCCGCACAGCTCCTTGGAGAAGTCGCCGATGGTCACGACGCGCACCCGGTCGCCGTACTTCTCGCCGAACTCGGCGATGGCGCCCTGCTTCTTGGCGTCGTCCATGCTCATCACCTCGGCGGTGACGTCGAGTTCGCGGGAGAGCACCTCGTTGATCTTCTGCTCGACGTCGGTGAGCACCCCGCCGGGGACGGCGGACGGCGAGCCGAAGTCGAAGCGGAAGCGGCCGGGCGAGTTCTCCGAACCGGCCTGCGCGGCCGTCGGGCCCAGGGCGTCGCGCAGCGCCTGGTGGGTGAGGTGGGTGGCGCTGTGGGCGCGGGCGATGGCCCGGCGGCGCCTGATGTCGATCTCGGCGTACGCGGCGGAGCCGACCGTCACCTCGCCGACCTGGACGACGCCCTTGTGCACGCTGACGCCCGGCACCGGCTGCTGGACGTCCCGCACCTCGACGACGGCGCCGGAGGCCAGCTTGATCTTGCCGGTGTCGGCGAGCTGGCCGCCGCCCTCGGCGTAGAACGGGGTGCGGTCGAGGACGACCTCGACGTCGTCGCCCTCGGAGGCGGCGGGCGAGGAGACCCCGTCGACCAGCAGGCCGACGACGGTGGACTCGCCGGAGGTGTCGCTGTAGCCGGTGAACTCGGTCGAGCCGGAGGTGTCGGCGACCTCGCGGTAGGCGGACAGGTCGGCGTGGCCGGTCTTCTTGGCCCTGGCGTCGGCCTTGGCGCGCTCCCGCTGCTCCCGCATCAGGCGGCGGAAGCCGTCCTCGTCCACCGAGAGGCCCTGTTCGGCGGCCATCTCCAGGGTGAGGTCGATCGGGAAGCCCCAGGTGTCGTGGAGCAGGAACGCCTTGTCGCCGGGGAGCACCGTGCCGCCCGTGGACTTGGTGTCGGTGACGGCGGTGTCGAGGATGTTGGTGCCGGCCTTGAGGGTCTTCAGGAAGGCCGACTCCTCGGCGAGCGCGACGGTCTCGACGCGCTTGCGGTCGGTCAGCAGCTCCGGGTACTGCTGGCCCATCGTCTTGAGGACGACGTCCACCAGCTCGCCGACGACCGGCTCGGTGGCGCCGAGGATGCGCATGTTGCGGATGGCTCGGCGCATGATGCGGCGCAGCACATAGCCGCGGCCCTCGTTGCCGGGGGTGACGCCGTCGCCGATGAGCATGACGGAGGTGCGCATGTGGTCGGCGACCACGCGCAGCGATACGTCGGACTCGTGGGCGGCGCCGTAGGCGACCCCGGTCAGCTCGGTGGCCTTGTCCATCACGACGCGCAGGGTGTCGGTCTCGTACATGTTCCGCACGCCTTGCAGGATCATCGCGAGGCGTTCGAGGCCGAGGCCGGTGTCGATGTTCTGGCTGGGCAGCTCGCCGAGGATGGGGAAGTTCTCCTTGCCCTCGCCCGCGCCCCGCTCGTACTGCATGAAGACCAGGTTCCAGATCTCCACGTAGCGCTCGTCGTTGACGGCCGGGCCGCCCTCCTCGCCGAACTCCGGACCACGGTCGTAGTTGACCTCGGAGCAGGGGCCGCAGGGGCCGGGGACGCCCATGGACCAGTAGTTGTCCTCCATCCCGAGCCGCTGGATGCGTGTCGAGGGGACGCCGACGACGTCGCGCCAGATGCGCTCGGCCTCGTCGTCCTGCTCGTAGACGGTGATCCACAGCTTCTCGGGGTCCAGCCCGTAGCCACCGTCCGCCACGGAGCCGGTGAGCAGCTCCCAGGCGTAGGTGATGGCGCCTTCCTTGAAGTAGTCGCCGAACGAGAAGTTGCCGCACATCTGGAAGAACGTGCCGTGCCGGGTGGTCTTGCCGACCTCTTCGATGTCCGGCGTACGCACGCACTTCTGCACGCTCACGGCGCGCTTGTAGGGCGGCTGGACCTCACCCAGGAAGAACGGCTTGAAGGGGACCATGCCCGCGTTGACGAGCAGCAGGGTCGGGTCGTCCGCGATGAGCGACGCCGACGGCACGACGGTGTGCCCGCGCTCCTCGAAGAAGCGCAGCCAGCGGCGGCGGATTTCAGCCGACTCCATCAGTGGTCCTCATTTCGGGCGTTCGGGTAGGGGTTCGTCGAGGTGTGGGTGAGCTGGGCCCGGCCGCGCTGGGCGGGCAGCTGCGTAAGGTCGTTGGGGGGCGCCGAAGTCAGGCCCAGGGCGTCCTTGAGCGCCACCTCGCGGTCGGCCATGCCGTCGCGCACGTCGAGCGCGAAGACCTTGATCCGCCGTCCGGCGAGCACCGCCCGGTCGGCGGCCTGCGCCGCCAGACTCTCGGGGGTGAGCTGATTGAGCTTGCGCTGGACCTTGGTGGTGGCCCACACACCGGCTGCGACGCCGGTGGTGAACCAGAATGTGCGGCGGAACATCCGGTCTCTCAGCCCTTCGATCCACGGTTGCGGCGGCCGCCCCGGCGGGCGGACGGCAAGGTCTTACCGATGACAACAGTGCGCGCGGGCCCCTCCCCGGGCGGCACCTTGCGGCCGATCGCGCGCCGGACGCCGTAGCCGAACGCCGCCACCTTGACCAGCGGTCCGCCGAAGGCGGAGGAGACGGTCGAGGACAGCGCCGAGGCGTTGGAGGTGACTTCCTGGACGTCGGAGGCGATCGAGTCCACGCGGGCGAGCTGGGTGTTCGCTTCCCGCACCGTCGCGGACGCCTCGCTGAGCAGCGGCACCGCCTGCTCGGTGACCTCATCCACCAGCCGGGTGGCCGCCTTGAGCGTCTGGGCGAGCCTCACCAGGGCGAGGGCGAGGAAGGACACCAGGATCGCCCAGAAGACGGCCACGAGAATCCCGGCCACCTCTCCACCGGACACGTTGCACCGCTCCCTGCTGCCGATCGCGTCGGTCGTCGTTGTTCAGGTCGTCCGTCATTCGAGTCGTCCGTCGCCCGCCGGTCTCGGGCGGTCGTCCGGGCGCGGGCGGCAGGTCTCGACCCTATCGCGCCGGGCAGGCCCGGCCGAAACGCATTCCGCTCCGCCAAACAGCCCGCGGGTTCCCCCTCGACACACACTGGTCGACGGGGAACCCGCGGGCTGGATGAGCAGGTACGGTCCGCTGGATCAGCGGGCGTAGTACTCGACGACGAGCTGCTCGTCGCAGATCACCGGGATCTCCTTGCGGTTCGGGTCCCGGTCGAGGCGGAAGGCGAGCGCCTTCAGGTTGACCTGCAGGTAACGCGGGGTCTCGCCGTCGGGGGCGTAGCCACCCTCGCGGGCCACCTGGAAGGGGTGCTTCTCGCGGCTGCGCTCGCGGACCATCACCACGTCGTCCGGGCGGACCCGGAACGAGGGCTTGTCGACCTTGCGGCCGTTGACCTCGATGTGACCGTGGACCACCATCTGGCGGGACTGGTAAACCGTGCGGGCGATTCCCGACCGCAGGACGAGCGCGTCCAGACGGCGCTCAAGCTCGATGATCAGGGCCTCGCCTGTCTTGCCATCGACCTTCCGAGCGCGGTCGTAGGCACGGGCCATCTGGCGCTCGCTGATGTCGTACTGAGCGCGCAGGCGCTGCTTCTCCAGCAGCCGGACCTTGTAGTCACTGGTCTGCTTGCGGCCACGGCCGTGCTCGCCGGGCGGGTAGGGACGGGCCTCGAAGTACTTGACGGCCTTCGGCGTCAGCGCGATGCCGAGTGCGCGCGACTTCTTGACCTTGGGACGCGACTGGTTCACGTGGAACGAACCTCCATGTAAGTTAGGTGAGCCTTACCTTAGCCGAGGAGAACGCATGTTTCGACCTGGGATCCCCCTGCCCAGCACTGCTCAGAGTCTTGAGGAGGGTCAGCCGCGTCCCAAGGAAGACGCCCTGCGGCCCACGGCGGCAGAGCGTGTACGGACTCTCGTCGACGCCAAGGCTACGGCGTCGTTGACGATTCCCGGAATCGAGGTCCCCGACGATCTCCCGACGGACGGACCGGCCGCCCGCGCCGTCACTCCGGACGGGGATGTGCTGTTGCTGGTCTCCGGCGCCTCACCGGCGGCCCGCGCCGCGGCCTACGCGCAGGACGACGATCTGACCTGCGTGATGGAGATCACGGACGTCGCCCCGGTCTCGGTTCCGCAGCGAATCCGCGGCCGCGCCTGGGTGGCCGGCTGGCTCACCCCCGTACCCGGCGGCGACCGCGCCACCAGCGCGGCACTGCTCGCCCAGCACCATCCGGTCGGAGAGCTGCTGGGCCTCGGAGAGGCCCTCCAGCCCGACTCCGCCGCCGGTCCCCCTGCCCGGACAGCCGCCTGGACGCTGCTGCGGCTGGAGGTCGCCGAGGCCTGTGTGGACGACCTTTGGGGTGCGGACGGCGTCGAGCCGGAGGAGTTCGCGCAGGCCACCCCCGACCCGCTCGCCCCGCACGAGGCCGAGCTGCTGCAGCATCTGCACGCGGCCCACAGCGACCAGGTGCACGGGCTGTGCGCGCTGCTGGGCGAGCGCTCGTCCGCGGTGTGCACCCGCGGCCCCGCGATCCCCGTGGCCCTCGACCGCTTCGGCCTGCGCGTCCGCTTCACGGACGACGCCGACCAGCCGTTCGACGCGCGCTTCGACTTCCCGGAGCCGGTGCGGAGCGTCACCGAACTGCGCTACGCGATGCACACCCTGTTCGAGGCGGCCGCCGACTAGGCCCGGGCCTCGCGGCGCACGCCTTTACGAGAACTCCGGCTTACGAGGACTCCGGCGGCGGGTCGCCGCGCAGTCGCGCCCGGACCCGCTCGACCACATCGGCGTAGCGGGCCTCCGCCCCGTACCGCGTCGGCTCGTAGTAGCGCTTCCCGTGGATCTTGTCCGGTGCGTACTGCTGTGCCGCGATGCCGCCCGGCAGATCGTGCGGATACAGATACCCCTGGGCGTGGCCGAGCTTTTCGGCGCCCTTGTAGTGCCCGTCCCGCAGATGCGGCGGCACCGGGCCCGCGAGCCCGGCCCGGACATCCGCCATCGCCGCCCCGATCGCGGTCGTGGCCGCGTTGGACTTGGGCGCGAGCGCCAGCGCGATCGTGGCATGGCTCAACGTCAGGGCGGCCTCGGGGAAGCCGATCAGCGCGACCGCCTGCGCCGCCGCCACGGCGGTGGGCAGGGCGGTCGGGTCGGCCAGCCCGATGTCCTCACTCGCCGAGATCATCAGCCGCCGCGCGATGAACCGCGGGTCCTCCCCCGCCTCGATCATCCGCGCCAGATAGTGGAGCGCGGCATCCACGTCCGAGCCGCGGATCGACTTGATGAGAGCGCTTGCCACGTCATAGTGCTGATCACCGTCCCGGTCATAGGTGACCGCGGCCCGGTCGACCGCCTCCTCCAGCGTGGTCAGCGAGATCTCCGCCTCGCCCTTGGCGATCGCCGACCCGGCACCCGCCTCCAGCGCGGTGAGCGCCCGCCGGGCGTCGCCACCCGCGATCCGCAGCAGATGCCCCTCGGCCTCCTCGGGGAGGGTGACCGCGCCGCCGAGCCCCCGCTCGTCGGTCAGCGCACGACGGAGCAGCCCGCGCAGATCGTCGTCGGTGAGCGACTCCAGGGTGAGCAGCAGCGAGCGGGACAGCAGCGGGGAGATCACCGAGAAGTACGGGTTCTCGGTGGTGGCCGCGATCAGGGTGACCCAGCGGTTCTCCACGGCGGGCAGCAGCGAATCCTGCTGCGCCTTGCTGAAACGGTGGATCTCGTCCAGGAAGAGCACGGTCTCCCGGCCGTACGCCCCCGACGAGCGGCGCGCCCCGTCGATGACGGCGCGCACCTCCTTGACCCCCGCGGTGATCGCGGACAGCTCCACGAACCGCTTCTGGGTGGCCTGGCTGACCACGTACGCGAGCGTGGTCTTCCCGATACCGGGCGGGCCCCACAGCAGGACCGAGGACGGCCCGGCCGGACCTCCGCTGCCCTCGCCGACCAGTCTCCGCAACGGCGACCCGGGGCGCAGCAAATGCTGCTGGCCCACGACCTCGTCCAGCGTGCGCGGGCGCATGCGTACGGCCAGCGGACTGCTGGCCGGGTCCTTTTCCTGGCGGTCTTCGGCGGCGGCGGTGAACAGATCTGGCTCCACCCGGGAAGCCTATGACACCCCACCGACAGCGCCCCTTCCCCGGGGCCGGGGCCTGCTGCTTCCCGAAGCTGGGGCTAGCTGGTCCAGAAGTCCCACCAGCGCGTCAGGATGAGCATCCCGATCACGCCGATCCACATCACCGGCACCACCCAGTGGAACTCCAGCAGCCCGCGCCGCAGTCCGTCCGGCGCCGGGAGGTATCCGTGCTTGAGGTTGTGGCCGGTGACGTAGCAGAACATCACGATGGTGGCGACCCAGGCGAGGCAGCACCACAGGCACAGCGAGCCGATGACGTACAGCGACTCGTACTGGAGCCAGGTCACGAAGCCGACGCCGAAGAGGGTGCCCGCATTGAACGTCAGCCAGTACCAGCGCGGGAAGCGCGCCCCGGCCAGCAGGGACACGCCTACGCAGATGACGATGCCGTACGCGACCAGGCCGAGCATGGGGTTCGGGAAGCCGAACGCCGCGGCCTGCTTGCTCTCCATGATGTTGCCGCAGGAGACCACGGGGTTGAGGCTGCAGCCGGGGGTGAAGACCTTGCCGTCGGCCTTGTACTCAAGGATCTTGTTCTTGTCGAGCGTGATGACCCAGGCCGCCAGCAGCCCCATCGCGCCGGTGATCACGAGCAGGAGCGCGAAGGCGCGGCCGCCTCCCGTTCCGGCCCGTGCGCCGTCCCGCGCCTCGTCGGACTCCACGTCGTCCATCAGTGTCGTCGCCATATCGCCGTCCGTCGTTCTCCACACTGTCCGGCCCCGTCGGGCACGGCCATTGTGCCCCAACCCATGGCCCGGTACTGCCGCGTTGCCCGGACCCGGCCATCTTCCCGCGTCGCCCGTTCGGCGGACATAAGGACAGGCCGGGGCGCCGGAATCCCGCCCCTGACGGGGCGGGAACGGCGTTCGGGAAGCGGTGCCGGGCGGCGGACCGATTGACCGGATGAACCGGACCCGCCGCGTTGACGGCCGGCCGGCCCCGGGTCAGCTCAGCTTCGCCTGGAGCGTGGTCACGATCTTGGACAGCGGAACGGCCTCCTGCTCGCCCGACTCCATGTCCTTGAGCTGGACCACGCCCTCGGCGAAGTCCCGCTCGCCCGCCACGATCGCGTAGCGCGCCCCGCTCCGGTTCGCGGCCTTCATCGCGGCCTTGAGCCCCTTGCCGCCGTACGCGAAGTCCGTCGCCACGCCTTCCTTGCGCAGCTCGCCGACCACGCCGAAGAGGACCTTGCGGGCCTCCTCCCCCAGCGGCACGGCGAAGACGCTCGTCGCGTCGGGCAGGTCCAGCCGGACGCCCTCGGCCTCCAGCGCGAGCACCGTACGGTCGACGCCGAGCGCCCAGCCCACCGACGGGAGGGCCGGGCCGCCGATCATCTCGGACAGGCCGTCGTACCGGCCGCCGCCGCCGACCGCGGACTGCGAGCCGAGCCCGTCGTGGACGAACTCGAACGTGGTCCGGGTGTAGTAGTCGAGGCCGCGGACCAGCTTCGGGTCGTCCTCGAACTCCACGCCCTGCGCGGTGATCAGCTCGCGCACCTGCGCGTGGTACTCCCGGCAGCCGTCGCACAGGTAGTCGCGCAGCAGCGGCGCCCCGGTCAGCTGCTTCTGGACCGCGTCGCGCTTGTCGTCGAGCACCCGCAGCGGGTTGATGTCGATGCGCCGCCGGGTGTCCTCGTCCAGGTCGAGCGCGCGCAGGAAGTCCTGGAGGGCGGCCCGGTAGACGGGGCGGCACTCGGTGTCGCCGAGCGAGTTCAGCAGGATGCGGAAGTCACGCAGCCCCAGCGACCGGTAGGCGTCGTGCGCGAGGATGATCAGCTCGGCGTCCAGGGCCGGGTCCTCGGCGCCGATCGCCTCGGCGCCGACCTGCGAGAAGTGCCGGTAACGGCCCTTCTGGGGGCGCTCGTAGCGGTAGTACGAGCCGGAGTACCAGAGCTTGACCGGCAGGCTGCCGGCCTTGTGCAGGTTGGCCTCCAGCGCGGCGCGCAGCACCGACGCCGTCCCCTCGGGGCGCAGCGCCAGCTCGTCGCCGCCCTTGGTGGTGAGGGTGTACATCTCCTTGGTGACGATGTCGGTGGACTCGCCGACACCGCGCGCGAAGAGCTCGACGTTCTCGAAGCCGGGGGTCTCGATATAGCCGTAGCCGGACCGCCGGAGCGGGGTGGCGATGGCGTCCCGCACCGCGAGGTAGGTCGCGGAGACCGGCGGGATCAGGTCGTAGGTGCCCTTGGGGGCCTTGAAGGTGCTCAACGTGGGTTCTCTCGTCACATTCCTCGTCGCGGAGCCGCGGCCGCGTCGGCGGCGTCTCCGGGGCCGTCGGCCACCTGCCGCAGGAAGGGGTTGGTGGCGCGCTCGCGGCCGATGCTGGTCTGGGGGCCGTGGCCGGACAGCACCACGGTCGAGTCGTCGAGCGGCAGGCACACACGGGCCAGGGACTCGAGGATCTCGGCGTGGTCGCCGCCGGGCAGATCGGTGCGTCCGATGGAGCCGGCGAAGAGCAGGTCGCCCGAGAAGAACACCGGAGGGATGTCCGGCTGCTCGGGCAGCCTGAAGGTCACCGACCCCTTGGTATGGCCCGGCGCGTGCGCGACGGTGAACTCCATTCCGGCCAGCTTCAGTTCGGAGCCGTCGGCCAGCTCCTTGACGTCGTCCGGCTCGCCGACGGTCAGCTCGCCCATCAGCTGCGTCCCGATGGACCGCCCGAGCGCCTTGGCCGGATCGCTCATCATGTAGCGGTCGGCGGGGTGAATCCACGCCGGTACGTCATGAGCGCCGCAGACCGGGACGACCGAGGCGACGTGGTCGATGTGGCCGTGGGTGAGGATGACGGCGACGGGCTTGAGCCGGTGTTTGGCGACGGCCTCCTCGACGCCTTGGGCCGCCTGATGGCCCGGGTCGATGATCACGCACTCCTCGCCGGCGGCGGGGGCGACCAGGTAGCAGTTGGTCCCCCAGGCCCCGGCGGGGAACCCGGCAATGAGCACGATCGTCCTTAATTGTCGTCCGGAAGAGTTCGGCCGGCGAAAGAATGTCGGCAGCTCCAGAGCCTACCGGCGGCGGCCCCGGCACAGCGAACCCGTATACGGTACGGCCGAGCCCTCCGGCAGGACACCGATTGGCATACGGCGTGAGGAGACGACCCGGTGGTCAGTAGCGAGCAGCGGCGGCGGCAGCTTGCCCGGGAGAAGTACCTGCGGCAGCAGCAGCGGCGTGAGACGGCACGGCACAAGACCCGTCAGCGCAATGTGGTGATCGCCTCCGTACTGGCCGTGGTGCTGGCCGGCGGCGGGGCCGTGGCGGCCGCGGGCGCCTTCTCCGGGGACGGCAAGGACAAGAAGGACGACGCCGCCGCGTCCACCCCCTCGGCCCCCGCCACCAGCAAGGCGCCGGACCCGTGCGCCAAGGAGGCGAAGGCGGTCGCGGGCAAGAAGCCGAAGAAGATGTCGTTCAAGAAGGAGCCGGCGGTCACCATCGACAAGTCGGCCACGTACGCCATGAACATGGAGACCACCTGTGGTGACATCTCCATCGACATGGACGCGGCCAAGGCGCCGCACACGGTCAACTCGTTCAGTTTCCTGGCGGGCAAGGGGTACTTCGACCACACCAAGTGCCACCGGATGGTGAACCAGGGCATCTACGTGCTGCAGTGCGGCGACCCGCAGGGCACCGGCGCGGGCGGCCCCGGCTACACCCTCCCGGACGAGAACCTGAAGGACCCCTCCCTCAAGGGGAACAAGTACCCGGCGGGCACGGTCGCCATGGCGAACCAATACAACGCGCAGACCAAGAAGGGCCGCGACAGTGGCGGCAGCCAGTTCTTCCTGGTCTACAAGGACAGCCAGCTGCCGCCGGACTACACCCCCTTCGGGAAGCTCTCCAAGGAGGGTATGAAGGTCCTGAAGAAGATCGCCGCGGCCGGAGCGGCACCCGCCGATCAGATGGGGAACACCGCTCCGAACGCCAGCGTGGTGATCAACAAGGCGACGGTCACCAAGTCCTGAGGTCGCCGGGCGTGCGTACCGCGAAATTTCGGTCGCGCAGGATACGGACAGCCGGGGCACCGGTCGCCTATGTTGGCGTTGTACAGGGTGTCTGCCGCGATGGCCGTACCACCCTGCTGGGAGACCGGCCCGGGCGTCGCTGCCCGGCCGGAAGAAACTGTGGACGATGCCCGCGGGACGCGCGCCCGCCCCGGCATCATGTGGAGGAGGCGCTGTGAGCAGCGAGCCTTGGGGCCGCGTCGACGAGGCGGGGACCGTGTACGTGCGTACGGCCGACGGTGAGCAGGTCGTCGGATCGTGGCAGGCGGGGTCGCCGGACGAGGCCCTCGCCTACTTCGAGCGCAAGTACGACGGTCTGGTCGTCGAGATCGGCCTTCTCGAGCGCCGGGTCAAGACCACCGACCTGTCTGCCAAGGACGCGACGGCGGCCATCGAGCACATCCGGCACCAGGTCGACGAGCACCATGTGGTCGGCGATCTGGAGGCGCTGCGCAAGCGGCTCGACCAGCTCGCCAAGGACGTCGAGGCGCGCCGTGAGGAGCGCCGGGCGGCCAAGGCGGTCCAGACCGACGAGGCCCGCCAGGCCAAGGAGGCGCTGGTCGCCGAGGCCGAGGAGCTGGCGGCCAGCGAGCAGTGGCGGGCGGCCGGGGAGCGGCTGCGCGCCCTGGTCGACATCTGGAAGGGCCTGCCGCGGCTGGACCGCAAGACGGACGACCAGCTGTGGCACCGGTTCTCGCACGCCCGCTCGGCGTTCTCCAAGCGGCGCAAGGCGCACTTCGCGGCGCTGGACGCGCAGCGCGAGGAGGCCCGGCAGACCAAGGAGAAGCTGGTCTCCGAGGCGGAGGCGCTGTCCGGCTCCACCGACTGGGGGCCGACCGCGGCCCGCTACCGGGAGCTGATGTCCGACTGGAAGGCCGCGGGCCGCGCACAGCGCGAGCACGAGGACGACCTGTGGAACCGCTTCCGGGGCGCTCAGGACGTCTTCTTCCAGGCCCGGGGCGCGGTCTTCGCGGAGCGCGACGCCGAGCAGCGGGAGAACCTGACCCGCAAGGAGGAGCTGGTCGTCGAGGCCGAGAAGCTGCTGCCGATCTCGGACCTGAAGGCGTCCCGCGCGGCGTTCCGGTCGATCAACGAGCGGTGGGAGGCCGTCGGCCATGTGCCGCGGGACGCCCGCGCCCGCATCGAGGGCCGGCTGCACACGGTCGAGCGCGCCTTCCAGGAGGCCGACGAGACCGAGTGGCGGCGTACGAACCCCGAGGCGCGGGCGCGCGCCCAGGGGCTCACCGGGCAGCTTCAGGACGCCGTGGACAAGCTGCGTTCCCAGGTCGACGCGGCCCGCGCGGCGGGGAACAACGCGAAGGCCGACAAGCTCTCCAAGGAGCTGGAGGGCCGGCAGGCGCTGCTGGACCAGGCGCTCAAGGGCCTGGAGGAGTTCGGCGGCTGACGCCCGGCACCTGACACGGCGGAAACGCGAAGAGCGGCCCCGGGAGAGCCCGGGGCCGCTCTTCGCGTTCTGCGGCGCTTTCTCAGCGTGCGCGGGCGGAAGTGACCCGGTACACGTCGTAGACGCCCTCGACGCCGCGTACGGCCTTCAGGACGTGTCCCAGATGCTTGGGGTCGCCCATCTCGAACGTGAAGCGCGAGGTGGCCACCCGGTCGCGGGAGGTCTGGACGGCCGCGGACAGGATGTTCACGTGCTGGTCGGACAGGACGCGGGTGACGTCCGACAGCAGCCGGGACCGGTCCAGCGCCTCGACCTGGATGGCGACCAGGAAGACCGACGACTGGGTGGGCGCCCATTCGACTTCGAGGATGCGCTCGGGCTGCTGGGAGAGCGAGTCCACGTTGACGCAGTCGGCGCGGTGCACCGAGACGCCGCTGCCGCGGGTGACGAAGCCGATGATCGGATCGCCCGGCACCGGCGTACAGCACCGGGCCAGCTTGACCCACACGTCCTCGACGCCCTTGACGACGACGCCCGGGTCGGCGTTGGAGCGGCGCTTGGAGCGCCGGATGGGCGGGGCGGTCTCGGCGATGTCCTCGTTGGCCGCCTCCTCGCCGCCGAGGGCCGAGACGAGCTTGCCGACGACGCTCTGCGCGGAGACATGGCCCTCGCCGATGGCCGCGTAGAGCGAGGAGATGTCCGGGTAGCGCATCTCATGGGCGAGGGTGACCAGCGAGTCGCCGGTCAGGATGCGCTGGATCGGCAGGTTCTGCTTGCGCATCGCCCGGACGATCGCGTCCTTGCCCTGCTCGATGGCCTCGTCGCGGCGCTCCTTGGAGAACCAGCCGCGGATCTTGTTGCGGGCCCGCGGTGACTTGACGAAGCCCAGCCAGTCGCGGGACGGCCCGGCACCGGCCGCCTTGGAGGTGAAGACCTCCACCAGGTCGCCGTTGTCGAGGGTCGACTCCAGCGGCACCAGCCGCCCGTTGACCCGCGCCCCGATCGTGCGGTGGCCGACCTCGGTGTGGACGGCGTACGCGAAGTCCACCGGGGTGGCCCCGGCCGGGAGCGCTATGACGTCGCCCTTGGGCGTGAAGACGAAGACCTCGTTGCGGGACAGGTCGAAGCGCAGCGACTCCAGGAACTCGCCCGGGTCCTCGGTCTCCTTCTGCCAGTCCAGGAGCTGCCGCAGCCACGCCATGTCGTTGACCGCGTCGTCCTTGCCGGCCTTGCCCCGGGGCACGTCGGTGCGCACCTTGGAGGTCCCGGCGACCGCCTCCTGCTTGTACTTCCAGTGCGCGGCGATGCCGTACTCGGCGCGGCGGTGCATGTCGAAGGTGCGGATCTGCAGCTCGACCGGCTTGCCGCTGGGCCCGATGACCGTCGTGTGCAGCGACTGGTACATGTTGAACTTGGGCATCGCGATGTAGTCCTTGAACCGCCCCGGTACCGGGTTCCACCGCGCGTGGATGGTGCCCAGCGCCGCGTAGCAGTCGCGGACGGTGTCGACGAGCACCCTGATGCCCACCAGGTCGTAGATCTCGGCGAAGTCCCGGCCCCGCACGATCATCTTCTGGTAGACGGAGTAGTAGTGCTTGGGGCGGCCGGTGACGGTCGCCTTGATCCGGGCCGCCCGCAGATCGCCCTGGACCTGGTCGGTGACGACGGCCAGGTACTCGTCCCGCTTGGGGGCCCGCTCGGCGACCAGCCGGACGATCTCGTCGTACATCTTGGGGTAGAGGATCGCGAAGGCGAGGTCCTCCAGCTCCCACTTGATGGTGTTCATGCCCAGCCGGTGGGCGAGCGGAGCGTAGATCTCCAGCGTCTCGCGGGCCTTCTTCTCCTGCTTCTCCCGCTTCAGGTAGCGCATGGTGCGCATGTTGTGCAGCCGGTCGGCGAGCTTGATCACCAGGACCCGGGGGTCCTTGGCCATCGCGACGACCATCTTGCGCACGGTCTCGGCCTGGGCCGCCTCGCCGAACTTGACCTTGTCCAGCTTGGTGACGCCGTCGACGAGCAGGGCGACCTGGTCGCCGAAGTCGCGGCGCAGGGTGTCCAGGCCGTACTCGGTGTCCTCGACGGTGTCGTGCAGCAGCCCTGCCATCAGGGTGGCCGAATCCATACCCAGCTCGGCGAGGATCGTGGTCACCGCGAGCGGGTGGGTGATGTACGGATCGCCGCTCTTGCGCTTCTGGCCGCGGTGCCAGCGCTCGGCCACCTGGTACGCGCGCTCGATCTGGCGCAGCGTGGCGCCGTCCGCCTTGGGGTCGTTGCCGCGCACGATGCGCAGCAGGGGCTCCAGAACCGGGTTGTACGGGCTGGAGCGCTGCACGCCGAGGCGGGCGAGGCGGGCGCGTACGCGGTTGGACGAGCCGGAGCGCGGGGCCGGGCTCTGGGTGGTGCGCGGCGCGGCCGGGGCGGGCCGCAGCTCGCCGCGGGCCGCGGCCGGGGGCTTGGGCCGCGTCTGCTCGGGAGCGCCGGACGCCGGCGCCGGACGGTCCGCGCCGTTTCCGGGCGTGGCTGAGGCCGCCGTCGTCTGCTCGGCGGCGGCGGTCGCGTCCGGAGCGGGACGGACTCCGGGAGAGAGCGGCTGGGCCTCGTCTGGCAAGAGATGACTCCTCAAGCGGTCCGGACCCCGGGGGGTCGGGGTGCCAATGGTAGCGATCCCGCCACTCCGCTTGCCTGTCGGCAGCGATGTCCGGGGAATGCCGGAGGGCGGGGACCTGTTCTTCGCACAGGTCCCCGCCCTCCGGCGGCGGTGTCGGCGGATTCCGGTCAGACCGTGATCAAGGCCTCCAGCGGGGCGCTGTCCAGCGCGCCCACCAGACGTCTGCGGCCCTCCAGGAAGCCCAGCTCCATGAGCACGGCCACACCGGCGACCTGGGCGCCGGCCCGTCGGATGAGCTGGAGCGACGCTTCGGCGGTGCCGCCCGTGGCGAGCACGTCGTCGATGACCAGGACCCGGTCGCCGGGCTCCAGCGCGTCCGCGTGTATCTCGATCTCCGCGGTGCCGTACTCCAGCTCGTAGGACTGCCCCAGGGTCGCCCCGGGAAGCTTGCCCGCCTTGCGGACCGGTACGAAGCCGATACCGGCGCGCACGGCGGCCGGGGCGGCGAGGATGAAGCCGCGCGCCTCCAGGCCCACGACCTTGTCCGCCCGGTGCCGCACGCACAGCTCGGCGAGCGCGTCGGTCAGCGCGGAGAAGGCCGCGGCGTCGGCGAGCAGCGGGGTGATGTCCTTGAACATCACGCCCGGCTGCGGGTAGTCCGGCACGTCCTGAATCCGGCTGAGCAGCAGCCCGCGCAGCTCCTCGGTGCCGAGCGGTCCGGGGGCCGCGGTCACGGTGTGTTCCCCGGACTGTTCCGTGGCCTGGCCGCTCATCGGCGCTTCCCCGACGGTCGGCCGCGGCCCCGGTTGCGGGAGGCGGGCTGGCGGCGCTGGCCGACGACTCCGGCCGCGGCCGCGTCCTCCAGGTCCGGTTCGCCGCCCTCGGCCCCGGCCCCGTCGTCCTCCTGGGCCTCGCGCCCGGCATCAGCCTTGGCGGCCGCGGCGCGCTTGGCGCGCACCCGCTTGGCCAGCGCCTTCATCTGCGGGTCGCGGCTCTTGAGGTCGGAGACCAGCGGGGTGGCGATGAAGATCGAGGAATACGCACCGGCGGCGAGGCCGACGAACAGGGCGAGCGAGATGTCGTTGAGCATGCCCGCGCCGAGCAGACCGCCGCCGATGAAGAGCATCGCGCCGACCGGCAGCAGCGCCACGATCGTGGTGTTGATGGACCGCACCAGGGTCGAGTTGAGACTGCGGTTGGCCACTTCGGCGTAGGTGAAGCGGGTCTGCTTGGTGATGTCCTTCGACCCCTCCTTGAGACCGTCGAAGACCACGACGGTGTCGTAGAGGGAGTAACCGAGGATCGTCAGCAGACCGATCACGGTGCCCGGGGTGACCTCGAAGCCGACCAGCGCGTAGACACCGACGGTGATGGTGAGGTCGTGGATCAGGGCGATCAGGGCGGCCAGCGCCATCCGCCATTCGAAGGCGATGGCGAGATAGATCACCACCAGCACCATGAAGATCGCGAGGCCCTGCCAGGCCTTGCCGGCGATCTCCTCACCCCAGCTCGGGCCGACCAGCTGGGTGTCGATCTTGTCGGTCTTGACGCCCAGCTCCTTGGCCAGGTTCTCCTGGACCGGCACGGCCTCCTTGGTGCCCAGCTCGCTGATCTGGATGCGCAGGCCGCCGCGGCCCAGCTGCTGGACGACGGCGGTGTGGCCGCCGGACGCCTTCTCCGCCACGTGCTGGGCCTGGGAGACCGAGATCTTGCTGCTGGGGGTGTTGAAGACCGCGCCGCCGGAGAACTCGATGCCCATGTTGAGCCCGCGCACCGCCACGCCCGCGATGGCCGTGATGGTGATCAGTATCGAGATGGCGTACCAGATCTTCCGCTTGCCGACGAAGTCGTAGCCGACCTCGCCTCGGTAGAGCCTGGCGCCGAGATTGCCGAGTCGCGACATCTCACGCCTCCTTCGTGTCGGCGGGGCCGGGGGCGGCGGGACGACGGCGGCGCAGCGGCGGTTTGGCCCCGAGGCGCTTGGGGTCCAGACCGGACCACGGATGACCGTTCCCGAAGAACGGGCGGCGGGCGAGGAGCGTCATCAGCGGCTTGGTGAACAGGAACACCACGACGACGTCGAGCAGCGTGGTCAGCCCCAGGGTGAAGGCGAAGCCCTTCACCTTGCCGACGGTCACGATGAAGAGCACCGCGGCGGCGAGGAACGACACGAAGTCGGAGACCAGGATGGTGCGCCGGGCCCGGGGCCAGCCGCGCTCGACGGCCGGGCGCAGCGTGCGTCCCTCACGGATCTCGTCCCGGATGCGCTCGAAGTAGACGATGAACGAGTCGGCGGTGATACCGATCGCCACGATCGCACCGCAGACGGCCGGGAGGTTCAGTGCGAAGCCGATACCCGGGCCGAGCAACACCATGATCGTGTACGTCAGTATGGCGGAGACCCCGAGGGACGCCATGGCCACCAGGGACAGACCGCGGTAGTAGCCGACCAGGTAGATCACCACGAGGGCGAGGCCGATGGCGCCGGCGATCAGACCGGCCTGCAGCTGCTCACCGCCGAGGGCCGCGGAGACGGTGGTCTCGTCCGCGATGTCGAAGGACAGCGGCAGCGCGCCGAAGGACAGCACGTTGGCCAGGTCCGCGGAGCTCTGCTGGGTGAAGCCGCCGGAGATGGTGGCCCGGCCGCCGGTGATGGCGCCCTGGGTGACCTCGGGGTCGGAGACGACCTCGCCGTCCAGGACGATCGCGAAGCGGTTCTGCGGCGACTGCTGCTTGGTCAGGTCGCCGGTGACCTTGGCGAACTTCTTGGCGCCCTTGTTATTGAAGTCGAGCTGTACGATCCAGCCCCCGGCGTTCTGGCTCTCGAAGACGGACGAGGCGTCGTCCACGTCGGTGCCCTCGACCTCGGCGGGTGCGAGGACGAACTTGGAGTCGCCCTTCTGGCTGCAGGCCAGAACGGGGTCGGTCGGCTTGATGTTGGCCGCCTTCTCGGCGGCCGCGGCACGTCCGGCCCGGGTGGTGCAGTCCAGCGCCGCGAAGTCCTTGGCCAGCTTCTCCTGGCTCGGGGAGAGCGAGGGCTGGCCCGTCTGGCCGCCCCCGGGCGTCTTGGTCGGGGTGGGCGTCGGTGCCGCCTTGTCGGCCTTGACGGCCGTATCGGCGTTGTCGGCCTTGCCGGTCTGATCAGCCTTGTCGGCCTTCAGCGCCTCGGGGATGGCACGGCCCTGGGTGGAGGCGCTGGGAGTGGGCGAGCTCTCGGGCTTGCCGCTGCTGCTCTGGTCGCCCTTGTCCGTCTTCTTGCCCTTGGAGGCGCTCGCGGAAGGGGACGGGGTGCTGCTGGGCTGCTTGGTCTTGCCGCCGGAGGTGGTGGTCATCACCGGCCGGAAGTACAGCTGGGCGGTGGTGCCGACCTGCTGACGGGCCTGTTTCGCGTTCGTCCCCTTGGGGATGTTCACGATGATGTGCTTCGGGCCCTGGGTCTGGACCTCGGCCTCGGATACACCCAGGCCGTTGACCCGCCGCTCAATGATGCCGACGGCGGTGTTCATGTTGGCCGTGTTGATCGCGTTGGGCTTGCCCGGCTGGTTCTTGGCCTCCAGCGTGAAACTGGTGCCGCCCGCGAGATCGATGCCCAACCGCGGTGTGGTGTGACCGGAGATGAACATCCCCCCGATGAGCGCCACCATGGCGAACAGGATCACGGCCAGCGCGCGCCCGGGCCTGCCCTGTGACCCGGGGGACCTGCGGCCCTTCTTCGGTGCTGCCACCTTGTCGTATCTCCCTGTCCAACCGCCCCGCGGCGAATGTGCTCGGGGCGGCCACGAAGTCTTGTGGGGGCGTGCCCCCGCCGGAGCCTAGACCGTCCATGAATCACGGCGCGCCGAGCGGGGGCACGCCGTGGTTCACACAGTGCAGGACTACTTCGCGTCGGCGCCGCCGTCCCGCTTTTCGTCCTCGGGCGCGTCGGCCGCGTCGGCGTCGTTCTTGCCGAGGTCGATCTTCTTGGCGCCCGCCTTCTCGTCCTCCGGCTCACCGGCGGCCTTCGCCTCGTCGGCGGCGGCGTCGTCGGCACCGCCCGCAGGGGTGGCCGCGGGGGTGGTCAGCGACGAGGCGTCGTCGGGGACGACCGGCGCGTCGGAGCCGTCGACGGCCTCGACGCCATCCTCATCGGGGTCGATGCCGTGAACGATGTGGTTGTACTCGGCGTCGGAGAGGACCGCTCCCACCGCGTTCTTCGCGTAGATCGCGTGAACGCCGGGTGCCACCTCAAGAAGGACCGTGTCGTCGTGGACCTCCTTGACCGTCGCGTACATGCCGCCGATGGTCCGCACGCCGGTGCCCGGCTGCATCTCGTTCCGCATCTGTGCGGCCTGGCGCTGCTTGTTCTTGGCCGACCGCGTCATCAGGAACATGGCCCCGATAAGCACGATGAACGGCAGGAGAGTCACGATATTCACGGGACGGAGATCCTTCACACGACCGCTGGGGCGCGGCCTGGTCTACGGGGATGGGTATGCCGTACGGAAGAACGTCCGGCATACGGACGGCATCGGCGGAGTCTAAGCGAGCCCGCGCCTATGGAACAACGCCCGGCATGGCACCGGGGTTCCTGACCCCACCATTATTCGCTATTCAGGCCATGATGCCGGAGATGCGCGCCTTCATGCCTCGAAGAGGCCGCTCTGGCCGCCCCCGGCACCCCGCTGCGGCGGAGTGAGGCCCAGGTGCTCCCAGGCCGCGGGGGTCCCGATCCGGCCCCGGGGCGTACGGGCCAGCAGGCCCTCACGCACAAGGAACGGCTCGGCGACTTCTTCCACCGTCTCACGCTCCTCCCCCACCGCGACCGCCAGGGTCGACAGGCCCACCGGGCCGCCGCCGAACAGCTTGAGCAGGGCGCTGAGCACCGCCCGGTCCAGCCGGTCAAGACCCCGGCCGTCCACGTCGTAGACCGCCAGGGCGCTCTCGGCGATCTCCCGGGTGATCAAGCCGTCCGCCTTGACCTGGGCGTAGTCCCGGACCCGGCGCAGCAGCCGGTTGGCGATCCGGGGCGTGCCGCGCGAGCGCCCGGCGATCTCGGCGGCGCCGTCGGTCTCTATGGTCACCTCCAGCAGCCGGGCGGAGCGGTGGATCACGCGCTCCAGCTCGGCGGGGGCGTAGAACTCCATGTGGCCGGTGAAGCCGAAGCGGTCGCGCAGCGGGGGCGGCAGCAGCCCGGCCCGGGTGGTCGCGCCGACCAGGGTGAACGGCGGCAGCTCCAGCGGAATGGCGGTGGCGCCGGGCCCCTTGCCGACGATGACGTCGACGCGGAAGTCCTCCATGGCCATGTACAGCATCTCCTCGGCGGGCCGGGACATGCGGTGGATCTCGTCCAGGAAGAGCACCTCGCCCTCGGCGAGGGAGGAGAGGATCGCGGCGAGGTCGCCCGCGTGCTGGATGGCCGGGCCGGAGGTGATGCGGATCGGGGCGCCCATCTCGGCCGCGATGATCATCGAGAGGGTGGTCTTGCCGAGCCCGGGCGCGCCGGAGAGCAGCACATGGTCGGCGGTGCCGCCGCGCTGCCGGGCAGCCTTGAGGACCAGGTCCAGCTGCTCACGGACCCGCTCCTGGCCAACGAACTCCCCCAGGTCCTTGGGGCGGAGGGCGGCCTCCACCGCCTGGTCGTCCCCGTCTGCGTCGGCGCCCACCAGCCGGCTGCCCGCGTCGCCGGGCAGGGCGCCGGTGAGGGCGTCGTCGGCGTCGGCCGGTGCGGTCTCGTCCCAGTTCACTGCGTTTCGCCTCGCGAGATCGTGTCGAGCGGTCCGGCCGGGCGCGACAGGGCGCCCCGGCGGCCGGTCAGCGGGTGCGGTTCAGGGTCTGCAGGGCGGCCCGCAGCAGCTGCGCCACCTGCGGCGCACCGCCCTCGGCCAGGGTCGCCTCGGCCTGCGGGGTGACGGCGGCCACCGCCTCGTCGGCCTCCCGGGTGGCGTAGCCGAGGCCGACCAGGGCGGTGTGCAGCTGGTCGCTCCAGCCCGCGGCCGCGGCCGGGCGGGCGGCGGGCACGGTCCGGCCGACCGGGGCGCCGAGCCGGTCCTTCAGCTCCAGCAGCAGCTTCTGCGCACCCTTCTTGCCGATGCCGGGGACGGCGGTGAGCGCCTTCTCGTCACCGGTGGAGACGGCGAGCCGCAGCGCGTCCGGCGCGTGCACGGCCAGCATGGCCTGGGCGAGCCGGGGGCCGACCCCGCTGGCGGTCTGGAGCAGCTCGAAGACCTGGCGCTCGTCGTCGTCCGCGAAGCCGTAGAGGGTCAGGGAGTCCTCGCGCACCACGAGCGACGTGGCGAGCCGGGCCGGTTCGCCGACCCGCAGTCCGGCCAGGGTGCCCGGGGTGCACTGGACCGCCATCCCGATGCCGCCGACCTCGACGACGGCGGTGGTCGGGGCGAGGGCCGCGACCGGACCGGAGACGAACGCGATCATGTAATACGGCCTTTCGTGGTGCGGCTCGTGGTGCGGTGGGCCGCGACGGCCTGCTGGAGCCGGTTGGTCGCGGGGGCGCGCCAGATGTGGCAGATGGCGAGCGCCAGGGCGTCGGCGGCGTCGGCCGGTTTGGGCGGGGCGTCCAGCCGCAGCAGCCGGGTGACCATCGCGCCGACCTGCGCCTTGTCGGCGCGGCCTGAGCCGGTGACGGCCGCCTTGACCTCGCTGGGGGTGTGCAGCGCGACCGGCAGCCCGCGGCGCGCCGCGCAGAGCATGGCGACCGCGCTGGCCTGCGCGGTGCCCATGACGGTACGCACATTGTGCTGGCTGAACACCCGCTCCACCGCGACGTATTCGGGCCGGTGGGTGTCCAGCCACTCCTCTATGCCGCGCTCGACGAGGACGAGCCGCTCGGCGATCGCGGTGTCCGCCGGGGTCCGTACGACGCCGACGCCCAGCATCCGCAGCGGGCGGCCCGCGACCCCCTCGACCACGCCGATGCCGCACCGGGTCAGCCCCGGGTCCACGCCGAGTACCCGCACCGCGCCCCTCCCCTCGATCACGCTTCGGTCATCTGTTCCCGCAGGCTAGCGGCTGCCACCGACAAACCTGTCCGACAACGCCGACGGGCCGGTGGGGTGTGTCCCCGCCGACCCGCCCGCCATACGCGTACTGATATGCCCTCAGGCGTCGACCTTCGCCATGACCTCGTCGGAGACGTCGAAGTTGGCGAACACGTTCTGCACGTCGTCGCTGTCCTCAAGCGCGTCGATCAGCTTGAAGATCTTGCGCGCGCCGTCCTCCTCCAGCTCCACCTGCATCGTGGGCACGAAGTTGGTGTCGGCCGAGTCGTAGTCGATGCCTTCCTTCTGGAGCGCGGTGCGGACCGCGACCAGGTCGGTGGCCTCGCTGAGGACCTCGAAGGACTCGCCGAGGTCGTTGACCTCCTCGGCGCCCGCGTCGAGCACCGCGGCCAGCACGTCGTCCTCGGCCAGCTCGCCCTTGGGGACGATCACGACGCCCTTGCGGTGGAACAGGTACGACACCGAGCCCGGGTCGGCCATCGAGCCGCCGTTGCGGGTCATGGCCACGCGGACATCGGAGGCGGCGCGGTTGCGGTTGTCGGTGAGGCACTCGATGAGCACGGCGACACCGTTGGGGCCGTAGCCCTCATACATGATCGTCTCGTACTGGGCGCCGCCCGCCTCAAGACCGGCACCGCGCTTGACCGCACTGTCGATGTTCTTGTTCGGAACCGACTGCTTCTTGGCCTTCTGGATGGCGTCGTAGAGCGTCGGGTTGCCCTCGATGTCGGCCCCGCCCATCCGGGCCGCCACCTCGATGTTCTTGATCAGCTTCGCGAAGAGCTTGCCGCGCTTGGCATCGATCACGGCCTTCTTGTGCTTCGTCGTAGCCCATTTAGAGTGGCCGGACATCCGCCTGTCTCCTTCGCGTTACCCATTCCTGCACGAACGCCTGAGATCCTACCGGGATCGCCGCTCAGCGCGCGGCCCGCGCCCTCCCGTCGCCCACCGCCACCCGCAACGGACCGCTACGCGCGCTGAACCATCTCCACGAACAGGGCGTGCACCCGGTGGTCACCCGTCAGCTCCGGGTGGAACGAGGTCGCGAGGACATCGCCCTGCCGGACGGCGACCGCGTGACCCTCGTACGTAGCAAGCACCTCGGCACCGGCGCCCACCGACTCGACCCACGGCGCGCGGATGAAGACGCCCTCCACCGGACCGCCCTCGATGCCCTTGATACCGACCGCGGCCTCGAAGGACTCGTTCTGGCGGCCGAAGGCGTTACGGCGCACGATCATGTCGATGCCGCCCAGGGTCTCCTGGTCCTCCCGGCCGTCGAGGATCTTGTCCGCGACCATGATCATACCGGCGCAGGTGCCGTATACCGGCAGTCCCGCCCGGATGCGCTCGCGCAGCGGCTCCAGCAGCCCGAAGATCACCGCGAGCTTGGACATGGTGGTGGACTCGCCGCCGGGGATCACCAGACCCTCGACCTCGGCCAGCTCCTCGGGGCGGCGCACCGGCCGGGCCCGGGCGCCGGCCGCGGTGAGCGCGGCCAGATGCTCACGGACGTCGCCCTGGAGGGCGAGCACGCCGATGAGGGGAGTCTCGGACGTCTCGGACACGGTACGGGGACCTCTCGGATGTCAGGGTGATACGCGTCCGGTGGACGGCCCGCGGGCGGTGCGGGCCGTCCACCGGACGCGTGATGCGGTGCTTACCGGCCGGTGCCTACCGGCCGGTGCTCACCAGCCGCGGTTGGCGTACCGCTCGGCCTCGGGGAGGGTGTCGCAGTTGATGCCGACCATGGCCTCGCCCAGGTCGCGGGACGCCTCGGCGATGATCTTCGGGTCGTCGTAGAAGGTGGTCGCCTTCACGATCGCCGCGGCGCGCTTCGCCGGGTCGCCGGACTTGAAGATGCCCGAGCCGACGAAGACGCCCTCCGCGCCGAGCTGACGCATCAGCGCGGCGTCGGACGGGGTGGCGACACCACCGGCGGAGAACAGCACGACCGGCAGCTTGC
Source organism: Streptomyces sp. NPDC005962 (assembly GCF_040629205.1). Lineage (NCBI taxonomy): Bacteria > Bacillati > Actinomycetota > Actinomycetes > Kitasatosporales > Streptomycetaceae > Streptomyces > Streptomyces sp. NPDC005962. Next base: position 131,503 of record NZ_JBEXVE010000011.1, read on the forward strand.
CGGTCTGCGCGATCTCCGCGACCAGCTCGTACGGAGCGCGCAGCTCCTTGGCCGCGGCGTACAGCTCGTGGTTGTCCAGGCCGCGCAGCCGGGCGATCTCGCCCTTGATCTGGCGCAGGTGACGGACCGCCTCGACGACGTTGCCGGTACCGGCCTCGCCCTTGGAACGGATCATCGCCGCACCCTCGGCGATGCGGCGCAGCGCCTCGCCCAGGTTGGTGGCACCGCACACGAACGGGGTGGTGAAGGACCACTTGTCGCTGTGGTTGACCTCGTCGGCCGGGGTCAGCACCTCGGACTCGTCGATGTAGTCGACGCCCAGGGACTGCAGCACCTGCGCCTCGACGAAGTGGCCGATCCGGGACTTCGCCATGACCGGGATGGAGACCGCGCCGATGATGCCGTCGATCATGTCCGGGTCGGACATCCGGGCCACGCCGCCGTCCTTGCGGATGTCGGCCGGAACCCGCTCCAGCGCCATGACCGCGACGGCACCGGCGTCCTCGGCGATCTTGGCTTCCTCCGGCGTGACGACGTCCATGATCACGCCGCCCTTGAGCTGCTCGGCCATGCCGCGCTTGACACGGGCGGTGCCGGTCGCGGGAGCCGCCGGATTCTGGGCGGACGGGGACGTGCTGGCGGACGTGGTGGACACGGTTTGACCTCACTCGATAGTGAAAAGTGCGATGAGCCCATCGTAGGGCCGTTCGATACCTGTTCATGACCCGGCCATCCGGTCCGGGTCATGGACGTGTGTGGTACATCCATCAACGAAACCGGGTCCGGACGGGCCTCGGCAAGGGCCAATCGAAGGCCGGTGGCCCGAACGCCCTCGGCCCGAACGCCCCCGGAAGGCCGTTGGCGCGAACCGGCGTCAGTGCGACGCGCGCGCCACCAGGGCCGCCGGAGGCTCGTCCTCCATCTCGAACGCCAGCGGGAACGGCGCATGGCCCGCCAGCCGGAACCAGCGCACCGCGCGGTGGCGGCGCAGCGCCCGCGCCGCCCGTACCGCGTCGTTGTGGAACCGCCGCGCCATCGGCACCCGGCGCACCGCCTCCGCCAGCTCCTCCAGCGCCGCCTCGCCGCCCGGCGCCTCCCGCACCGCCTCGACCTGCGCGGGCTCCTCGAAGACGGCCCGCAGCGCCTGACTCAGCTCGCTCTCGGCGACCTCACGGTGCTCCTCCTCGCTCTGCCGCGCGGCGTGCGCGGCCTGATAGAGCACCATCGACGAGGCGGGGTCGAGCACTCCGGCGGTGCCCAGCTCCTGCGCGATGGAGGCGCGGCGCAGCAGCTGCGCGTCCAGCGCCGCCCGCGCCGCGTCCAGACGGCTGTGCAGCCGGTCCAGCCGCCCCGCGGTCCAGCTCAGATAGACGGCGACGACGACCAGCGCGACCGCGACCCAGATCAGTGTGCTCACGGCGCGCCACGCTACCGCCTGTAGGGCACCGGGCTCCGCCTTAGGGTCTGTCGTTTGGATCAGGCCGGATCAGGGAGCGGGATCTGGTGCGTGCAGCTGCAAGGCGGAGGAGGGAGTCGACGCGGAGCGTCGGCGAGTGACGACAACGCCGCAGATGCGCGTGCCAGATCCCGCGAGCCCGGCCCTGATCCAAACGACAGGCCCTAGTCCCGGGTCAGGCCCAGCCGGGTCAGGAGGCCGATGCGGTCATCGGCGTCCACGGAGGACGCGCCGTCGCGCACCGTCTCGTAGACCGCCAGGATGTCCGCCCCCACGGTCGACCAGTCGAAGCGCCGCACATGGCGGCTGCCCCGCTCCCGCAGCTCGGCGAGCCGGTCCGGGTCGCCCAGCAGCCGTACCGCGGCGGTCGCCAGCGCGTCCGCGTCCTCGTTCGCGAACAGCTCACCGGCCGCTCCCCCGTCCAGGACCTGGGCGAAGGCGTCCAGGTCGCTCGCGAGGACCGGTGCGCCCGCGGACATGGCCTCGACCAGGATGATGCCGAAGCTCTCGCCGCCCGTGTTGGGCGCGATGTACACGTCCACGCTGCGCAGGAAGCGCGCCTTGTCCTCGTCGCTGACCATCCCCAGGAACTCGACCCGGTCCCGCAGCCGCTCCGGGAGCCCCGCGACCGCCTCCTTCTCGTCGCCGCGCCCGGCGACCAGCAGCCGGGTCCCGGGCCGCTCGGCGAGGATCTTCGGCAGGGCGCGCATCAGCACCGGCAGCCCCTTGCGGGGCTCGTCGATACGGCCGATGAACCCGATCGTCTCGCCCTGCCACTCCTCCTTCGGCTCGGCGTCGGCGAAGAAGCCCACGTCGACACCATTGGGGATGACGACGGCGTCGCCGCCCAGATGCTCGACCAGGGTCCGCCGCGCGTACTCGCTGACCGCGATCCGCGCGCTGATCTTCTCCAGGGCGGGCTGGAGGATCGGATACGCGGCGATCATGGCCCGCGAGCGGGGGTTGGAGGTGTGGAAGGTGGCGACGATCGGCCCCCGCGCCGCCCAGCAGGCGAGCAGCCCGAGGGAGGGCGAGGTGGGCTCGTGGATGTGGATGACGTCGAACGCCCCGTCGTGCAGCCAGCGCCGCACCCGGGCGGCGGACAGGAAGCCGAAGTTGAGCCGGGCGACGGAGCCGTTGTACGGCACCGGGACCGCGCGCCCCGCGGAGACGGCGTAGGACGGCAGCGGAGTCTCGTCGTCCGCGGGCGCCAGTACGGAGACCTCGTGGCCACGCCGGATGAGGTGCTCCGCCAGGTCGCGGATGTGGAACTGCACACCGCCCGGGACGTCCCAGGAGTAGGGGCAGACGATCCCGATCCTCAAGGTTTCTCCATTCCAGGACCCTGATCCGGTCCAGAACCGCCATCCGGTCCAGGACCGCGATCCAGGTCGGCGAGCCACAGCCGCTGGAGCATATGCCAGTCCTCCGGGTGTTCGGCGATCCCCGAGGCGAACGCGTCGGCGACCTGCTGAGCCATGACGGCGGTCCGCTCGGCGGGCGTGCCGCTCTCCGGCACCTCGACGGGCGGATACACCCGCCCCCGCATGACCGGGGACTCGTCATACCAAAGGGTGACCGGCAGCAGCAGCGCACCCGTCTGCGCCGCGAGCCGGGCCGGGCCCGCGGGCATCTTCGCCGTCTCGCCGAAGAACGACACCTCCACGCCCGCGGCGGACAGGTCCCGGTCGGCCACCAGAGCGACCAGACCGCCCGCCCGCAGCCGCCGCGCCAGCGTGCCGAACGCAGCTCCGCCCTGATGCGGCAGCACCTCCATGCCCAGCCCCTCGCGGTAGGCGACGAAGCGGTCGTACAGCGACTCCGGCTTCAGCCGCTCCGCGACCGTGGTGAAGGGCACCCCCAGCTTGGTGGTGACCCAGGCCCCGGCCAGGTCGTAGTTGCCCATATGGGGCAGGGCGAGCACCACGCCGCGGCCGCTGTCCAGGCCGTCGACCAGGTAGTGGGCGTCCTTGATCTCGACGCCGTCGCGGATGCGCTCCGGGCTCCACGTGGGGAGCCGGAAGGACTCCATCCAGTAGCGCATGTACGAGCGCATGCCCGCCCGGGACAGCTCGGCCAGCCGCCGCGGCGAGGCCTCCGGGACGACGCGCGCGAGATTGGCCTCCAGGCGCAGCACGCCCTTGCCGCGCCGCTTCCACGTCTGGTCGGCGACGCGCTGCCCGAGCGCCACGGCGACCGGCTCCGGGAGCTTCTTGACCGTGCTCCAGCCGAGCCCGTACAGGGCGTCGGTCAGCCTGTCCTTCACCGTGTCTCGCCCCCCTGGGGCACCGCCTGCTCCGTGGCGTCCGCCTCGGCGGCCTCCCGGCGCACGGTGACCACGCGCTGGACGAGGGTCACGGCGCTGCCCACCGCGACGATCCACAGCGCGATCGGGAGCAGGATCTCGATATGCGGCACGCCGAAGATCGACAGGCCCGAGAGTCCGCAGGCGACCAGCGAGATCACCAGCCGCTCGGCGCGCTCGACCAGCCCGTTGACGTTCACCGGCAGCCCGATGCTCTCGCCGCGCGCCTTGGTGTACGAGACCACCTGGCCGCTGGTGAGACAGAAGATGGTCACCGCACACAACACATTGTCGTCGCCGCCGCCCGCGTACCACAACGCCAGGCCCCCGAAGATCGCCCCGTCGGCGACCCGGTCCAGCGTCGAGTCGAGAAACGCCCCCCAGCGGCTGGAGCGGCCCAGTTGCCGCGCCATATTGCCGTCGACCAGGTCCGAGAAGACGAAGAGCGTGATGACGACGGTGCCCCAGAAGAACTCGCCGCGGGGGTAGAAGACCAGCGCCCCCGCGATCACACCACCGGTTCCGGTGAGGGTCACCGCGTCCGGGCTGACGCCGAGGCGGATGAGCAGGGCGGCGAACGGTGTGAGAACACGCGTGAAGAAAGCACGCGCGTACTTGTTCAGCATGGCCTTCCCGGTGGGTCGATACGGGCCGGATGGTCAAAAGGCCACCGGCTGGCCCATCGTAGCCAGGCGCTACCAGGGCGCCGCGCACCTGTCGGACCGCTCCCACGCCCCTCCCGTGTGATCCCCGGATGTGCGACGTATGGACGCACCGTGACCTCGGTGGAAAGCTCGAAGTATCGCAAGGTGTCGACCGGGAGGCGAGACACATGGGCGAGAAGACGAATACCCACCCAGGGGCCGCCGGAAGGGCAGCGGCGGCCGACCGGCCCAGCTCCCTGCGGAATGTGGTGCTGGTCGGCCACAGCGGGTCCGGAAAAACGACACTCGTGGAGGCCCTCGCGCTGGCGACCGGCGCGATCAACCGGGCAGGACGCGTCGAGGACGGCGGCTGCCTCTCCGACTACGACGAGATCGAGCACCGGCAGCAGCGCTCGGTACAGCTGTCCCTGGTACCCGTCGAATGGGGCGGGGTGAAGATCAATCTCCTGGATACCCCGGGCTATGCCGACTTCGTCGGAGAGCTGAGGGCCGGTCTGCGGGCAGCGGACGCGGCCCTCTTCGTCGTTTCGGCGGCCCAGGACGCGGTGGGCATCGCGGGCGCCACCCGCATGGTGTGGGAGGAGTGCGCGGCGGTCGGGATGCCACGCGCCATCGTGATCACGCACCTGGAGGCGGCCCGCGCCAGCTTCGAGGACATGACGGAGATCTGCCGCCGGACCTTCGGCGGCGACGACCCCGACGCCGTCCTGCCGCTGTACCTGCCGCTGCGCGGCGAACCGGCACCGGACGGGCACGCCCCGGTGACCGGGCTGATCGGCCTGCTCTCCCAGCGCGTCTACGACTACTCCTCGGGGTCGCGGACCGAGACCCCGCCCACCGACGGCCAGGTCCCGCTGGTGTCGGAATCCCGCGACCGGCTCATCGAGGGGATCATCGCCGAGAGCGAGGACGAGACCCTCATGGACCGCTATCTGGGCGGCGAGGAGATCGAGGTCAAGACGCTGATCGACGACCTGGAGAAGGCCGTCGCACGCGGCAGCTTCCACCCCGTGCTGGCCGCCGCGCCCGCCACCGGCGGCTCCCGGCAGGGCCTGGGCACCACCGAGCTGCTGGAGCTGATCACCCGCGGCTTCCCCACCCCGCTGGAGCGCGAGGCACCCGAGGTCACCACCCCGCGGGGCGGCTCCTGCCCGGCGCTGGTCTGCGACCCGGACGGCCCGCTGGCCGCCGAGGTCGTCAAGACCTCCTCCGATCCGTATGTCGGCCGGATCTCGCTGGTCCGGGTCTTCTCCGGGACGCTGCGCCCGGACGAGACGGTGCATGTCTCGGGGCACGGCCTGGAGGACCGCGGCCATGAGGACCACGACGTGGACGAGCGGGTGGGCGCCCTGTCCACACCGTTCGGCAAGCAGCAGCGCACGCTGTCCCAGGCCATCGCGGGCGATCTGGCGTGCGTCGCCAAACTGACCCGCGCCGAGACCGGGGACACACTTTCGGCCAAGGAGCGGCCGCTGCTCATGGAGCCGTGGCAGATGCCCGACCCGCTGCTGCCCGTGGCCATCGAGGCGCACAGCAAGGCGGACGAGGACAAGCTGTCGCTGGGCCTGTCGCGGCTGGTGGCCGAGGACCCGACGATGCGGCTGGAGCAGAACCCGGACACCCACCAGGTGGTGCTGTGGTGCCTGGGCGAGGCCCATATGGACGTCGCGCTGGAGCGGCTGCGCGCCCGCTACGGGGTACAGGTGGACGCCGTCCCGTACAAGGTGGCGCTGCGCGAGACGTTCGGAAGCAAGGCCTCCGGGCGCGGGCGGCACGTCAAGCAGTCCGGCGGGCACGGCCAGTACGCGATCTGCGAGATCGAGGTGGAGCCGCTGCCGGGCGGCTCGGGCATCGAGTTCGTGGACAAGGTCGTCGGCGGCGCGGTCCCCCGGCAGTTCATCCCGTCCGTCGAGAAGGGGGTACGGGCCCAGGCGGCACGCGGCGTCTCCACCGGAAACCCGCTGGTCGACGTGCGGATCACGCTGCTGGACGGCAAGGCGCACTCGGTGGACTCCTCCGATGCCGCGTTCCAGATGGCGGGTGCGCTCGCCCTGCGCGAAGCGGCCGCCGACACCTGGATCGAACTGCTGGAACCGGTGGTCAAGGTCGGCGTGCTGATCTCCGACGACTATGTCGGCGCCGTCATGAGCGATCTGTCCGGGCGGCGCGGCCGGGTCGTCGGCACCGAGCAGTCGGGCGGCGGCCGGACCTTGATCCAGGCGGAGGTCCCGGAGATCGAGATCGGCCGGTACGCGGTCGACCTGCGGTCGCTGTCCCACGGCACCGGGCGGTTCAGCCGCTCCTACGCCCGGCACGAGCCGATGCCGCCGCAGGTCGCCGAGCGGGTGCGCGGCGAACGGGCCGAGGCCGGGGCGTAGTTCACGGGCCGCCGTACGCCGCCCGCCCCAACTCGGCCGGGGCGGGGCGGGCGGCGGGCGGCGCGCGCCTGTGAGCGGGGAAGTTATCCACAGGCCACCACGCCCTGGCGACAGGCGGTACGCACCCCGGATACGCTGAGGTCGCAGCGCAAGCAGCGTGCGGTATTGGGGGCGTTGGTGACGGACGGATTCGATTTCAGTCCCGGGGCACAGGTGCCCCTGTCCGGGTCTGCGGGAGAGACGGCGGCGACACAGGCGCTGGCCTCTGCCGCGTACCGTGACGACCCGGTGGCGAAGCTGCTGGAGGCCAACTCCGAGTGGACGGTCTCGGAGGTGAAGGCACCCAAGATCTCGCTGTTCGAGCCGAACCTGGGCGAGGCGTTCTCGCGCGCCGTGCAGCTGCGCATGCTCGGCGGCGGCCGCAACCAGGTGATCCAGTCCTTCGGCATCGAGCCGCAGACGGTCGTCGAGCACTGCCTGGCCGCCAACCGGATACGCAAGGTCCGCGACGCCCGGCTCACCGTCGTCATGGTGATCTTCGGGCTGCTGTTCCTTCCCGGGGCGCTGCTCTGGCTCGGCGCCTTCCAGCTGCGCCGCTCGGTGGCCGGCGCCCAGGACAAGCGGATGGGAGCGCTGGGCACCGCCCTCATGGCAGCGCTCGGCATCTTCGTCCTCATCTTCCTGGTCAAGCTGCCCTTCGGCGGCTTCTGGGGCATATATCTGCGGGGCGTGGTGGTCGCGCCGGTGATCGGCTGGTACATCGCCAAGCAGATCTGCGAGCGCACCGCCAAGGAGCTGCGGGACTACTGGGGCGGGCTGGTCTCGGGCACCGGAGTCGGCGCCAAGGTGCCCGAGACGGTGCCCAACCACCCCGGCCAGACCTCCGCCGAGGAGCTCCGCAAGTCGCTGCACAAGCTCACCGCCGAGCAGTACAGCAACGTGGTCTTCTACGCCGGCGCCAAGGGCATACTCGGCATGGGCACCCGCTGGGGCAGCTGGCAGCTCGCCGAGGACCTTGTGTCGGCCGACCCCGACAAGGAGATCGACCCCTTCCGCAGCTGGGACGTCATACGGGCGATCCACGACCAGCTGCGCCTGCTGGAGCGCACCCCGCTGCACACCGGCGGCTTCACCGCCCCGCCCCAGGTGCGCCACTGGGTGGTCTCCGCCGTCACCGAGGGCGCCAAGTCGGTCGAGCGCGGCGGCACTTCCGAAGGGGAAGGTTTCCAGATAAAGGGCGTCGAGCTGCAGCGGATCTGCGATCAGCAGCAGTTCGGCGCCGGTGACCGGCACTACCTGGGCGTGCAGTTCGTGCTGTGGGACGGCCAGTTGGTGATCACACTCATGATCACGGTGACGCTGCTGCACAAGACGATGCGGATCGAGGTCACCGGGCATGCGCTGGGGCCGGTGAACCCACTGTTCCGCGGCAAGCCGTCCGCGCCATCGAAGACGGTCCCCAAGACCTTCCGGTTCTGGGAGACCAAGTCGATCCCGCTGCCGCTCGTGAAGCCCCAGGAGGTGGTGCGGCTCGCCGCGCGCGCCCCCTTCACCTGGTACCCGCCGATCCTCGACCACCTCGGCGGCAAGCTCGTGCTGCCCGAGCCGTTCGGTCTGCGGCACGCCTGGGCGGACAAGCCCTGGCGGCACCGCTTCATGGCGGACGACGCGCTGCGGACCGCCGCCCCCGTCCTGCGGGTGGTCCACGAGGCGGCGATCGGCGTACTCAAGCACCACGGTGTGGACACCGAGCGCTTCGGCAACCGCTCGCTGACACTCAGCGGCCAGGTCCAGGAGGCGTCGCCGAAGAAGGCCGATCTGTACGACGCGTAAGACGCGTAAATCGCAGGGCCCGGCGGCGGTGCCGCCGGGCCCATGGGCAGGGGGTCGCTACGGCTTCGGCCAGGCGTCGGCGAGCAACCGGCGGGTGTCGGCGAGAAGTTGCGGCAGCACCTTGGTGCGGCCGATGACCGGCATGAAGTTGCTGTCGCCACCCCAGCGGGGCACCACGTGCTGGTGCAGATGGGCGGCGATCCCCGCCCCGGCGACGGTGCCCTGGTTGAGCCCGATGTTGAAACCGTGCGCGCCCGAGGCGGTGCGCAGCGCGGTCATGGCGGTCTTGGTGAACTCCGCCAGCTCGATCGTTTCCTCGGCGTCCAGCTCGGTGTAGTCGGCGAGGTGCCGGAACGGGACGATCATGAGGTGGCCGCCGGTGTACGGGTACAGGTTGAGCACGGCGTAGACGCGCTCCCCCCGGGCGATGATCAAGCCGTCCTCGTCGGACTTGTCCGGGATGGAGCAGAACGGACAGCCATCGCCCGACCCCGGGCCCGTGGGCTTGTTCTCGCCCTGGATGTACGCCATCCGGTGGGGCGTCCACAGGCGCTGGAACGCGTCCGGCGTTCCCACTCCGATCTGCTGTTCCGGGTCACTCGTCATGCGGGCCAGCATATTCGTCCCCGGCGGATGGGGGTGCGGTGAGGGGCGGCCCGGCAGGGCCGCCCCTTGTGTATTGCCCCCCCACGCCAGGTGGGGAGCACGTTAACGCGCCGCACATCAGCAAGGCGAAGCTCGGATCACCCCCGCCTACGCGGGGACCACATCACACCTGGGTCCGGCGCTCCACAACGTCAACGATCTCGGCGATGGCCTCGTCACGGGGGATGCCGTTCTTCTGTGAACCGTCGCGGTAGCGGAAGCTGACCGCTCCGGCCGCCACGTCCTCGTCACCGGCGATGACCATGAACGGGACCTTGCTCTTCTGCGCGTTCCTGATCTTCTTCTGCATCCGGTCGGACGACGAGTCGACCTCCACCCTCAGGCCCTTCGCCCGCGCCTGGGCGGCGAACTCCTCCAGGTACGGCACATGGCCGTCGCCGATCGGGATGCCGACCGCCTGGACCGGGGCGAGCCACGCCGGGAAGGCACCCGCGTAGTGCTCCAGCAGTACCGCGAAGAAGCGCTCGATCGACCCGAACAGCGCCCGGTGGAGCATGACAGGCTGCTGGCGCGAGCCGTCGGCCGCCGTGTACTCCAGGTTGAACCGGGCGGGCTGGTTGAAGTCGACCTGGATGGTCGACATCTGCCAGGTACGGCCAATCGCGTCCCGCGCCTGGACCGAGATCTTCGGGCCGTAGAAGGCCGCGCCGCCCGGGTCCATGACCAGCTCCAGGCCCTGCTTCTCGGCGGCCTTGCGCAGCTCCTCGGTGGCCTCTTCCCACTGCTCCGGCCCACCGATGAACTTGTCGGAGTCGTCCCGGGTGGACAGCTCCAGGTAGAAGTCGTTCAGACCGTAGTCCCGGAGCAGGTTGAGCACGAAGGTGAGCAGCGAGTCCAGCTCATCCGGCACCTGCTCCTTGGTGCAATAGATGTGCGAGTCGTCCTGGGTGAAGCCCCGGGCCCGGGTCAGTCCGTGGACGACGCCGGACTTCTCGTACCGGTAGACCGTGCCGAACTCGAACAACCTCAGCGGCAGCTCACGGTAGGACCGCCCGCGCGCCCTGAAGATCAGGTTGTGCATCGGGCAGTTCATGGCCTTGAGGTAGTAGTCCTGCCCGTCGAACTCGATGGGCGGGAACATGCCCTCCATGTAGTGCGGCAGGTGGCCCGAGGTCTCGAAAAGGCGCGCCTTGGTGATGTGCGGGGTGTTGACGAACTCGTACCCCGACTCCTCGTGCCGCTTCCGCGAGTAGTCCTCCATCTCCTTGCGGATCACACCACCGCGCGGGTGGAACACCGCCAGGCCCGAGCCCAGCTCGTCCGGGAAGGAGAACAGGTCCAGCTCGGCGCCCAGCTTGCGGTGGTCGCGCTTCTCGGCCTCCGCCAGGAACTCCAGGTACGCCTTCAGCTCGTCCTTGGTCGGCCAGGCGGTGCCGTAGATCCGCTGGAGCTGCGGGTTGCGCTCGCTGCCACGCCAGTAGGCAGCGGCGCTGCGCATCAGCTTGAAGGCCGGGACGCGAGTGGTCGGCAGGTGCGGACCGCGACACAAGTCCTTCCAGCACAGCTCGCCGGACTTCGCGTCGAGGTTGTCGTACATGGTCAGCTCGCCCGCGCCGACCTCGGCGGACGCGCCCTCGGCGGCGTCGGCGGCCGAGCCCTTGAGCCCGATCAGCTCCAGCTTGTACGGCTCTGCGGCCAGCTCCTCGCGCGCGGCCTCGTCGGTGACCGCCCGGCGCGAGAACTTCTGGGCCCTCTTGACGATCTCCTGCATCTTCTTCTCGATGCGCTTGAGATCTTCCGGCTGGAACGGGGTCTCGACGTCGAAGTCGTAGTAGAAGCCGTCCTTGATCGGCGGGCCGATGCCGAGCTTGGCCTCCGGGAACAGCTCCTGCACGGCCTGCGCCATCACATGCGCGGTCGAGTGGCGCAGGATGTCCAGACCGTCCTGGCTGGTGATCTCCACCGGCTCGATCTCTTCGCCGTCGGCGGGCTCGTACGCCAGGTCCTTCAGCTGCCCGGCCACGCGCGCGGCGACGATCGAGCGGTCGCCGGCGAAGAGATCCGCCGCCGTAGTGCCCGTCGTCACCACGCGCTCTTCCCGCTCGGAATCGCGTTGGATGATCACACGGACGTCTGACACCGGTCTCTCCTGACTGAAGGATCACTACCCGCGGCGAATGCCGCGCAGCGAGAATCGTACCGAGCCGACGGGTCCGACCGCGAAACGGTTATCCGCGCGACCGGCGAAGGCGGCGCCCCGGCGCGATCAGGGTTCGCCGCATGCTCCCTCGCCGCACGTCCCCTCGAAGAAGTCGAGGTTCTCCTGAAGCGACTTGAGCAGCCGGTCCCGCTCCCCGTCGTCCACCCGCACCGGGGCGACGCCACCGGCTCCGGTCAGCCGCCGGAAGCCACCGCGGCTCTCCAGCCGCCCGCTCACCCGGATCGGCAGCCCGACCAGATGCGCATGGCCCGCGATCCGGTAGTCGTCCTCGTCCAGCACGATCCGCAGCTTCGCCACGTCCGCCCCGGCCAGCACCCGCAGCCGCACCGTCCCGGGGCCGCCCGGCCCGGCGCGGCCCAGGCGCACCACGGCGCCGGTGACCCGCACGGGTACGGACGGCTCGTCCCGTACGTAGCGGGCCCCGGCCTCGCGCAGCCCCGGCAGGTCACCGGGCGTGAACTCGACCGGTTCGGGCCGGGTGGAGAACCCCGGCGGCGGACCGGCGGCCGGTGACCATGCCAGGGCCATGCGGGCGCCCTCGGTGCCCTGGACGAGCGTGACGACGGCGTCGGTCAGCTCGCGGCTCACCCCCGCCGCAACGGCCGCGTCGAACGCCTCCATACCGCCGGTGGTCCGCTGGTAGTCGACGGCGTCACGCAGCGCGTACAGGGCACGCAGCAGGGCGGCGGTGGTGGCCCGGCCGTCCTCGACGGGGACGAAGACGGTCAGCTGGTGGCCGCCGGAGACGGCGCCCCCGGGGCCGGTCAGCACGCGCTCCAGGGACGCCTCGGCCGCCCGGCGGTGCCGTGCGCCGTAGTACCCGGCTCTGGCCCGGGCGGCGAGCGCCCCGGCCAGCAGGGTGGCCCGGGCGGCGGCGCGCAGCCGCTCCTGGGCGGGCCAGGCGGCGGCGCCACGGGACGCGGGCACCTCGCGCCACCAGCGGATCTCATCGCTGGGCACGGCGAGGCCGGTGAGCACCTCGCGGGCGGAGGGCGCGGCGCTGCGGGCCAGGGCGAGCAGCGCCTCGCCGAGGAGATCGCCGCTGTCGGGGAAGTCGCGGCTCTCGGGCACGAGCAGGCTGGTGCCCGGCAGCCCGCCCGGGGGCGTCCAGCGGGCGTACCGCCCCCGGGCGCCGCCGCGGCGGTGCCAGCCGTGCCGCGCGAGGAGGGCGCCGAGGACGGCGGGGTCCACCTCGCCGGGACGCGGCCCGGGGCCGGGGTCGCGCTCCGGCAGAGGGCCACGGCCCATCAGAGCCTCGCGGTCCGCAAGGGGGTCGCGGCCCATCAGAGGCTCGCCGTCCATCAGGGTCTCCCTCCCGCCCCGACCCGGGTCATGATCTCGCAGAGCGCGCGGTCGTCGAAGATCCGCGAGGTCGGGACCCGCACGGTGGTCCGGCGGCGGCCCGTCACCGGGTGGCCCGCCAGGTTGATCCAGTAGCAGCAGTGCCGCAGTGCCAGACGGTCGTGACCGGCCCGTATCCAGTCGTCCCGGCCGCGCGGCACGATCATCACCACGAGGATCTTGTGCACGGAGACCGGGCTGCGGGCGAGCTTGACCAGATGGTCGTTGTCGAGGGTGAAGGCGAAGGTCGGGCCGGGCGGACGCGGTGCCAGCTGATACGTGGCCTTCAGCTGCACCTTGATCGTCACCTCGTCGTCCACGGCGTGGCCGGGCGCGCTGTGGCTGACGTGCCAGTCGATGCCGTGATCCGGGAAGGGCTGCGCGAGCGAGCAGCCCGCGGCCGCCGCGACCGCGTGCAGATAGCCGACCTGCAGCGTCTCCATGCAGGCGGTGGTGGCGATATGGCCGCGCGGGGGCGCGGTCCGCTCGGGCAGCAGACCGCTTGCCGACGGGGCCGGTTCGGGCTGCGCGAGCGCCATGAGTGTGACGCCTTCCGGTCGTCGCCGGTGTCCGTACATGTGTGTTGTCTCCCCGTCAGATGGCTTGCAAACAGTGGTGGTTCGGCCATCTCCCTCCGGGTATCACCAGGTCGGGGCGGGATGCGGAGGTCATGGGGTACATACGCACGAGGAGTTGAGGCCATGTCGTCCTGGTTCGAGGGGCCGCTCGCCGCGTTCGACACGGAGACGACCGGGGTCGACGTCGAGCACGAGCGGATCGTGTCGGCCGCTCTCGTCGTCCAGCGCGGCACCGGGAGTCTGCCGGAGGTGCGGCGCTGGCTGGTGAGTCCGGGCATACCGGTGCCGCGGGCCGCGACCGAGATACACGGGCTGACCGACGCGCATCTGCAGCGGCACGGCCGGTGGCCCGCACCGGTGATGGACGAGGTGGCGCGGGCGCTCGCCGAGCAGACGACGCGCGGCACCCCGGTGGTGGTGATGAACGCGCCGTTCGATCTGACGCTGCTGGACCGTGAGTTGAAGCGGCATCGCAATGCCACCCTGGCGACGTATCTGTCGCTGCGTTCGCTGTGCGTCCTCGATCCGCGGGTGCTGGACAAGCACCTGGACCGCTATCGCAAGGGGCGCCGCACGCTCACCGATCTGTGTGCGCATTACGGAGTCGAGCTGACGGGCGCGCATGACGCGGCGGCGGACGCGACGGCCGCCCTGGAGGTCGTCCGGGCGGTGGGCCGCCGCTTCGCGTCACGGCTGGAGACGCTGACGCCCGGTGAGCTGCACGCCCGGCAGACGGCCTGGTACGCGGCGCAGGCGCGCGGCCTTCAGGCCTGGTTCGCGCTCAACGGCTCGGACGAGGTCTGCGACCCGGCCTGGCCGCTGCGGCCGGACCTCCCGGCGGCGGCGTAGCCCGGCTGGCCATGGCGGCTGGCCATGACGGGGTAGCCAGGTCGCCTATGACGCGGGGGCGCGCAGCAGCCTGAAGGGGTGCCCGGCCGGGTCGGAGTAGAGGCGTACGTCGCGTATGCCGCCGTTGTCCTTGGTGTCCAGCGGCCGTGCGCCCAGGTCGACGACCTGGCGTTCGGCGGCGTCCATGTCGTCGACCAGGAGTTCCAGATGGGCCTGCTGGGAGTCGTCCGGGCGGGGCCAGCTCGGCGGGGCGTAGCCGTGATCCCGGAGGAAGGACATGCGCGTCCCGCCGGGGACGGCGATGTCGATCCGGTCGAGAATGATCACCGGCGTGATCTCGGCGCCGAGCACGGTGGCGTAGAACTTGGCCAGCTCTTCGGGCTCGGCGCAGTCCAGGGACAGGACGGCTGCGGTGGCGACGGCCATGGGGGTTTCCTCCGATTCATCCGCGGTGTGCACGCGGGTACCCATGTCCGGTGGCGACAAGCCCGGAAAACACACGGGACCGGACCGCCTGCTGGCGGTCCGGTCCCGGATTGGTGGGCGATACTGGGTTCGAACCAGTGACCTCTTCGGTGTGAACGAAGCGCTCTCCCGCTGAGCTAATCGCCCGGGTGTTCTTCCGGCGTCCTGCCCGGTGGAACGACCTGAACAATACAGGTCGGGCGAGGTGTGGTTCAAACCGGATTCCGCCCGGGCCGCCGCCCGGCCGTCCGCCCGGCCAGATCGGCCCGCAGTCCCCGGCGCCCGGCGCGCATCATCAGGGCGTGGTTGGCGCGGAAAAGCGGCCGCCCGAGCACGGCGAAGCGGCGGAGCAGCGGCTTGCGCGCCACCACGTCCTGCTCGAACAGGGCGCGGGTGCCCGCGCCGCGCGCCGTGACCGTCCAGCGGGCCCAGCCCTCCAGGTCGCCGGAGAAGGTGATCCGCAGGGTGCCGCGGGCGGGGTCGCGGTCTGCCTGGGTGACGGTGACGCGCAGGTCGTACGGGACGAGGGAGCGGAAGCGGGCGGTGCCGGTGCGGTCGTCGACCCGCCGCACGTCACGGACCTGGGGCCACCACCGCGGGTAGCCGTCGCCGTCCGCCAGCGCCGCGAAGACGGCGGCGGGCGGTGCGTCGAGGTCCCATCGGCTGCGGAAGCGGTAGTGGCACCAGTCCATGTCCTCAGTGTCCCCAGCGTGCGGCGGCCTCCGCTAGCCGGACAGCTTGTCCCCCACCAGCGCGAGGTTCTGGATCGCGGCGAGGCCGTACTGCGCGGTGGCGTTGGTGCTCACCCAGGCCGCCTCGACGCCGGGCACGAGTACGTCCGGGCCCTCCACCTTGGCCGTCTTCCAGCTGACGGAGGCGTCCGGGTAGCCGTCGCCCTCGTGGTATTCGGTGAACTTCTGCCAGGCGCGGGCGGCCAGCTGCTCGTCCTTCAGCTGTACGGCGGCGTACGCGTCGAGCCGTGAGTGGCCCTGGACCAGGATCAGCGAGCCGAAGTCGGTGCCGTAGCGGGCCTTCTGCTCGGCCTTGGTGGCGTTGAAGTAGCGGCAGTAGTCGAGCCAGGCCTCCTTGAACTTCGGCAGGTCGATCAGGTCGATGACCTCGGCGCACACCTCGACCAGGCCGAAGACGGCGGACAGGTGGGAGACGCTGACCTTGGGTTTGTCGTCGATGGCGTACTTGCCGGTGTCGAGGTCGTACAGCGCGGCGCCCTGGACGAAGCCGTTGGTCTGGGCGGCGATGGTCTCCATGGTGCTGCGCAGCCGGGCCTCGGCCTTGTCGGCCTGGGGTCCGCGCCGCTCCCATTCGGTGAGCCAGGCGCCCGCCAGTCCGCTCCAGTCGGTGCCGAAGCCGATGGACAGGGCGTGCCGGTCGGGCTTGTAGTCGGGGTCGGGGCGGACCTTGCGCTGCGGGTCAAGGACGAGGAAGGACTCGTCGGAGTCGACGAGGGCGTGCATGATGTCGCCGATCCGCTCGTCGGCGGTGAGGAAGTAGAGGTAGCGGCGGTAGAGGGCGGTGGAGATGCGCTGCTGCTTGGCGCTGTCGGCGAAGTGCTGGACGCCGTGGCGGGTGCCCAGCCCGGTCCACTTGCCGAGGTGGTAGGCGTCGACCTCGCCGGTGTGCCGGGTCATGGCCTCGGCGAAGCGGTAGATGTCGGAGCGGCCGGAGCGCAGATACGCGAGCCAGAGCCACAGGTCGGGTGAGAGTTCGGAGTTGTCCCAGGCGTAGCCGCCGACGTCGTATCGCCACTGGTGCCGGTTCTCGTCGTACGTGTGCATGATGTCGCCGTAGTCCCAGAACCCGTACCAGCGGCGCTGTTCGACCTGGCCCTTGTGGTACTCGAAGAGGAAGTCGAGCCGGTCCTCGATCTTCGCCTTGGCGGAGGTGGAGCGGTCGACGGGCGAGAAGAGGCCGCCGAAGACCTTGGCGCGGACCAGGTCGGCGGGGCCGCAGACGAGTTGCGGCGGGGTGCGCAGGGCGGCGGCCTGCTGGACGAGGGTGTCGGCGCCGGGGGTGGCGGCGTTGGCCCAGAAGGTCAGCTCGCTGGTGCGGGCGATGCCGTACGGGGTGCCGAACTTCGGCTCGTAGTCCTCGTACGTGATGTTGAGGCCCTCCAGCTGTTCGGCGTAGGTGTCCTGGCCCAGGCCGTCGTGGTAGAAGCGCAGGTCCATGGGCTGGGCCTCGGGGGACCAGAGCCACAGGGTGACCTCGGCCTCGTCGCCCGCCGCGCCGCGGATGTCGAGCTGGGCGGGGAACTTCTCCCAGAAGTCGCGCAGTCCGAAGGAGAGCCCGCCGCTGACCCCGCCGACGTAGCCGAAGCCGGACGCCCGGCGTCCGCCGCCCGCGGGAATCCAGCCGTGGCCCGGCTTGGTGCGCTTGCGCAGGGCGAAGCCGTCGGCGGAGAGCTGGGAGAGGGTGTAGTCGCCCCAGGTGGGGATGAGGTGCAGCCGGCTGGTGACCCGCTGGTCCCAGGTGGCGGGGTCGGCCAGCTTCTCGCCCTTGACCTGGGCCGCGCGGACGCTCGCGCCGGGGTCCCGGCGCAGTCCGGTGATGCCCTTGACGGCCTCGGTGAGGAATCCCTTGTCCTCGCCCGCGATGCGGATGTGGCGGTCGTACGCCTCGTCGCGCATGGGCACCGAGAAGCGGACGCCGAGACCGCGGATGAAGTCTTTATCCTGGTCGCCGTCGAAGGTGATCGTGTGCACCATGCGGAACGAGTCGGCGCCCGCGTAGAAGTAGAGCCGGACGCTGAAGGGGAGCCAGCCGCGGCCGCCCTTGCGGTGCTTGCCGTCGATGCGGACGACGGCGCGGACGGGGCCCTTCTGCTCGACCTTGGCGGCGCTGATCTCGCCGTCGAACCGGTCCCACTTGGCGCTGCCGTGGTCGCCGTCGTCGATGTCGCCCTGACGGAGCAGGACGAGGCGGCCGTCGCGGGCGATCTCGGTGGAGCCGCGGGTGACGGAGCGTACGAGCTTCTCGCCGTCCTTGCCGATCACGGCCTTGATCACGCCGGTGTCGACGGTGATCCTGCCGCCCTTCTCGGAGACGGTGACCTTCTTGGCGGGTGCGGCGGGCGCACCGGTGGTGAGCTGGTACGCGGTGCCGCCGCCCAGCCCCTCCCCCGCCGCGTGCGCGGTCCACTTGAGGGAGCCGTCGGGCCAGTAGGCGGTGGCCCAGGTCTGCAGGGGGACGTCCTTGCCGTCGGCGGTGGTGAGCGCGAACGCCTGGTCGCCGGGGTGGGCGCCCTTGGGCCAGGGGACGCCGAAGGTGCTGCCCGCGGCGGCGCCGAGGCCGCCGTCCTCCAGCCAGCTGATCTTCACGGGTTCGCCGGTGGCCTTGTCCCGCTCCGCGGCTGCCGCCCGCGGGGCGTTCTGCGCGAGCATCCAGGAGAACGGGACGGCCGCGCCGGTGGCGGTGGCGGCCTTGAGGAGGTTGCGCCGGGGAATCGGGGGCATGTCGCTCTCACCTTTCGTACGACGGCTACGGGGGGCAGGTGCATGACATCTACGAGATGGCGGCGACGGGGCCGGGCGCCGCCGGGTCAGACGCGGGCGCGGCGCTCGACCGCGACCGCACAGGCCGCGAGGGCGCCCACCGCCGGGGCGGTCAGCGGCAGCATCTGCCAGGCGGCGACGGTGACCACCGCCAGCCCACCGGCCAGCAGCAGCGATCCGCCCGGGTCGGCGGCCAGGCCACGGCGCACGGCGGTACGGGCCGCCGCGGCCCAGCCGGTGCCCGGCCGCCAAGCGGCGGCCGTCCGCAGCCCCAGGACGATCACCGTGAGCGTGCCCGCCACGCTCACGGCGATCAGGGCGGGCCCGCCCGGCAGGGCTCCGGTGCGGGCCACGCGCAGATCGAAGGCGAGCAGCGCGAGCGCCGCCCACCACAGCAGGGAGAACCGCCAGCCGCTACGGGTCGCCTCCCGCACCCCGGAACCGAAATCCCGCAGCGTGGAACGCTCCCCGTCCAGATGGCGGCGCAGATGCGCGCATCCGGCGGCGAACGACGGGAGCAGGGTGAGGAGCGGCAGCGCGGCGAGCACCACCCAGACCCCGGTCAGCAGGCATTCGGCGAACAGCGAGAAGCGCACCAGCCGCCGCGAGGGCCGCTCGGACGTGCGTACCGACCTCTCACGTGCCCGGCGTCGCTCCATGACGGCTCCCCTCAGCCCTTCAGCCCGGAGGTCGAGGCGCCCTCGACCAGATAGCGCTGGAAGGCGAGGAAGAACAGCAGCACCGGCAGCAGGGCCACCAGCGACATGGCGACCATGCCTCCGTAGTCGGCGACGCTGTCCTGGTCGATGAAGAGCTTCAGCCCCATCGAGACCGTGTACTTGTCGGGCTCGTTGAGATACAGCAGCGGGCCGACGAAGTCGTTCCAGGACCAGATGAAGGTGAAGATCGCGCTGGTGATCAGGGCCGGGCGGCACAGCGGCAGCACGATGTTCCAGTAGATGCGCAGGTGACCGCAGCCGTCCAGCCGCGCCGCCTCGTCCAGCTCGCGGGGCAGGCCCCGCATGAACTGCACCATCAGGAAGACGAAGAAGGCGTCCGCCGCCAGGTACTTGCCGAGCAGCAGCGGGACATAGGTGTTGATCAGCTCCATCTTCTGGAACAGGATGTACTGCGGAATGATCAAGATCTGGAAGGGCAGCAGCAGGGTCGAGATCATCAGCGTGAACAGCACGTTCCGCCCGGCGAACCGGATTCTGGCGAACGCGTACGCCGCCAGCGAGCAGGAGAACAGGACCCCGATCACCGAACCGACCGCCAGGAAGAGCGAGTTGGTGAAGAAGGTCGTGACGGGGACGTCCGCGATGCCGTCGCCGAGCCTGCGGTAGTTCTCGGTGATCGGATCGGTGGGCAGCAGCTGAAGGCTTCCGATGATCTGGTCGCCGGGCTTGAACGACCCGCCGATCACCCACACCACGGGGTAGAGGATCACGGCCAGCACGGCGAGCGCGCCCACGTGCCAGACGGCCGGGCGGAACCGGCCCCGCCGCGTGCCGGTGAGGGACTTCGAGCCCGTCAGGGAGGTCGAGGGAGTGGTCACCGGGCGTCCTCCTCGTAGTGCACCCAGCCGCGCTGGGTCTTGAACAGCACCGCGGTCACCAGGCCGATGCCGAGCATCAGCATCCAGGCCATCGCGGCGGCGTAGCCCATGCGCAGGTTCCGGAAGCCCTGTTCGTACAGGTACCAGCCGTAGACCAGAAGCGAGTCGCCCGGGCCGCCGGTGTTGGTGCCGGAGCCCGCGAGGACGACGGCCGAGGTGAAGACCTGGAAGGAGTGGATGAGTTCCAGCAGCAGGTTGAAGAAGAGCACCGGGGAGATCATCGGCAGGGTGATGGAGCGGAACCGCCGCCACGCCCCCGCGCCGTCCATCTCGGCCGCCTCGTACAGTTCGCGCGGGACCTGCTTCAGCCCGGCCAGGAAGATCACCATCGGGGCGCCGAACTGCCAGACGGTCAGCGTGATCAGCGTGGGCAGGGCCCAGTCCGGGTCCCCGATCCAGCCGCCGACGTCCCAGCCGAACAGACTCATCGACTTGTCGACGATCGCGTCGTCGTTGAAGATCGCCCGCCAGACGATGCCGATGCTCACGCTCGCGCCGATGAGCGAGGGCGCGTAGAACGCCGAGCGGTAGAAGCCCTGCCCCTTGCGGGGCTTGACCAGCAGCAGCGCCACGCCGAGCGCGACCAGCAGCTTCAGCGGAGTGCCGATCAGGACGTACTTGAGCGTCACCTCGACCGACGTCCACCACCGGTCGTCCTCGAACATCTCCTGGAAGTTCTTGAACCCGACCCACCGGGGCGAGTCGAAGAGGTTGTAGTCGGTGAACGCCAGATACAGCGAGACCAGCATCGGGCCGAGCGTGAGCAGCGCTATCCCGACGCACCAGGGCGTCAGGAAGAGATAGCCCGCCAGGGTCTCCCGGCGGCCGGACCGCCGCCCGGCCGCCGGGTCCGGAGCGTACGGGGCGTCCGGCCCGGCACCCTCGCGGGCCCCGGGCCGGGGCGCGGCGGCCGAGCGGTCCGCCGCTGCCCTGGCCGCCGCCCCCTTGGCCGCCGCGCGCGTCGTGGTTCGTGTCACGGAAGCTCTCCTCACGAGCCGAGCGCGGATTCCGCCTCGTCGAAGAACTGGTCCACGGCCTTGTCCACCGAACTCTGGCCCACCGTGACATCGGCGTAGGTGCGCAGGAAGGCGGCCTCGGCGACATCGGTGCCGGCCGGATGCGGAGTGATCGGCTCCAGCTTGTCGCTCACGCTCTTCTCATACGCGGCGATCTTGGCGTCGACCCCGGTGGGCTTGTACGCCTCGTCCTGGGCGGTGGTGGCCGGGATGCCGCGGTTGTAGCCCATGATCTTGCCGACCTCGGGGTCGTGCGTCATGAAGTCGATGAGCTGGGCGACTTCCTTGGGGTGCTGGGTGCGGGCGGAGCCGCTGAGCATCAGCGAGGAGAGGTACTGGGCGGTCCGCTTGCCGTCCGTGGTGGGCAGCGGCCCGAGTTCGAGGGGCGTCTTGGTCTCGGCCGCGAAGCGGACCAGGAAGTTGTCCCAGGTGAACTCGGCGGCCGACAGATCGGCGCTGATCGTCGCCTTGGGCTTGGCCTGTTCGGTCTTCTTGCCCGGCACCAGCTCATCCGCCTTGGCGTGCTGCTGCCAGGTGTTCCACCACTGCTTGAGGTCGTCCTTGGTGAAGCCGAGCTTCTTGTCCTCGGTGAAGAACGCCTTGCCGTGCTGGCGCAGATACAGGTCGTACAGGTACATCACACCGGCGTTGTCGCTGGAGCCGTAGAGGGTGCCGTCGGACTTCCGTACCTTCTTGGCGGCGGCGAAGAACTGATCCCAGGTCCATCCGTCCTTGACGGTGATCCCCGCCTTCTTGAAGGCGGCCGGGTTGTAGAAGAAGCCGAAGGTATTGGCGCCGACCGGTACGCCGTAGAGCTTTCCGTCGATGTCCCCGGATTTCTCCAGGCCGTTCCGGAAACCCTTCAGATTGAGATTTCCCGCCTTAACCTGCTGGTTGAGATCGAGCAGCAGATTCTTTTCTCCGTACTTGCGCAGGAAGGCGTATGAGTTCTGGAAGACATCAGGTGCGTTGCCGCCCGCGGCCTGGGTGTTGAACTTGCTCCAGAAGTCGGCGTATTCGGCGAAGTCCGTCTTCACGGTGATGTTCGGGTGCTTCTCCTCGAAGAGCTTCACCGTCTTCTTGATCATGACGGACCGGTCCTTGGCGCCCCACCAGGCGTAACGGATGGTCACCTTCCCGCCGGACGAGCTGCCGCCGTCGCCGCCACAGCCGGTGGCCAGCAGCCCCAGCGCGACCAGACCCGCCGCGGCCCCCCGAAGCCCTCTCGGCCTTGCCGTCCATCCCCGAGCACTCATGACACGCCCCTCCCGGGCAGGTCTGTCCGACTGCCCCAGCACCAAGCTTGAAACGTTTTAGGTAAGCGCTTGCCGGGCTAAGCTAGAGATCGGCGACCGGTACGTCAACGGTTCGGACAGGATCGATGCGGAAGCGCTTCAACGGCGGCGGCGCCCACAGACTTCAGGACATGCGAAAACGCCGAGGGCCCGGAGGCGTGAAGCCTCCGGGCCCTCGGTCCGGGGTGGGCGATACTGGGTTCGAACCAGTGACCTCTTCGGTGTGAACGAAGCGCTCTCCCACTGAGCTAATCGCCCGGGCGCACGGCCAACATTAGCGTATGCCGGACCGTGCTCATGACCATCCCGACCAGCCCGGGGCCCGGACCGATCGGGAGGCCGCCGGCCGTCACTCCTTGATCTTCCAGGGCATGACGAGGCCGAACTTCCACGCGTACACCGTCACCGCCACCGCACAGATCACCAGCCCGATCGTGGTCAGGATGATGTTCCGCTTGCGCACCTTCGGGTCCAGGGCGCGCTGGGCGGCCTCGGTGACCTTGCGCTTGGTCCAGCGCAGCACCAGCTGCGCCCAGACGAACTCGGTCGCCCAGATCGCCATCCCGCCGAAGATCACCAGCCATCCCGGGCCGGGCAGCGGCAGCATGATGATGCCCGCCACCACGACCGCGAGCCCCACGATGAAGACCCCGACCTGCCAGCTCAGGTGCAGCGTGCGCGACCGCTTGATGAACTGCGGCGCCCGGGAGCCGAGAACCGGCTCCTCCGACGCGCCATCCCCCGTGGCGACCTCGGGTACCGGTGGCACGGCACCCGCGTGTCGCTCGTCACTCTCCGCATTCATGTGACCCAACCTACCCGATCCGCTGAAGTCACTGTAATGGCGGCACCGGCGGGTCGGCGGCTCGGCCGCTGGAGCTATCGGAAGACCCGCAAAACGGTCAGAGGGGTTTACAACGGCACCGTAGGTGGCATGTCGATTTCGCCGACGTGCGAATCCCCGAGCGCACACTGAGCGAAAGGCCCTGGCGCTTATGAACACCACGGTCAGCTGCGAGCTGCACCTGCGCCTCGTTGTGTCGAGCGAGTCCTCACTGCCTGTACCCGCGGGACTGCGGTATGACACGGCCGACCCTTACGCCGTGCACGCCACCTTCCACACCGGAGCCGAAGAGACGGTCGAATGGGTGTTCGCCCGCGATCTTCTCGCCGAGGGCCTGCACCGGCCCACCGGTACCGGCGACGTCAGAGTGTGGCCATCCCGCAGCCATGGCCAGGGCGTCGTCTGCATCGCCCTGAGCTCCCCGGAGGGGGAGGCTCTGCTCGAGGCCCCGGCGCGGGCCCTTGAGTCGTTCCTGAAGCGGACCGACGCCGCTGTGCCACCCGGCACCGAACACCGCCATTTCGACCTCGACACAGAGCTCTCCCACATCCTGGCGGAGAGCTGAGACCCGACGAGAGCTGAGCGCGGCCGTCCGACTCGGGGAGACGGCGCGAGCCGGGACGCGAGATTCCGGTAGTGATCCCGGTAGTGACAACCCGGCAGTGACAACCCGAAAAAATGGCAGAGGCAGGCGGCGGTGCCGCCGGCGCGGTACCGTCCGCGCCGGCGGCACCGTCGCGTCACCGTCCGTGTCACATCCCGGCCCCGGCGCCGCTAGAGTCGAGCACATCGGAGGGGCAGTCGAGGAGCACCGCCGACCCAGCGGGCCAGGGAGCCAATCGTGCTGATCAACCACGACACCCGGTGCGCGCTCGACGCGGTCGTCGACCTGGTGAACACCACGCCCGGGGACGGGAGCGAGGACCGGCTCGCGGACGTCGCCGCGCTGCGCCGGTTCGTCGAGCGCAACGTCATCAGCGACATCGGCACGCTCGGTGAGCGCGATCTGGCCGCCGCACGGTCCGTACGGGCCCGGTTCGCCGAGGTCTTCGCCACGGCCGGCAGCGGCACCCGGCACACCGCCGAGCTGCTCAACACGATGATCGCGGCGGCCGGGACCACACCCCGGCTCACCGATCACGACGGCTACGACTGGCATGTGCACTACTTCGCCCCGGGAGCGTCCCTGGCCGACCATCTCGCGGCCGACGGCGGCATGGCGCTGGCGTTCCTCGTGGTGGCGGGCGAAGAGGAGCGGCTGCGGCGCTGTGAGGCCCCGGACTGCCGGTTCGCCTTCGTGGACCTGTCGCGCAACCGCTCCCGGCGCTACTGCGACAGCCGCACCTGCGGGAACCGGCTGCATGTCGCCGCGTATCGCGCGCGGCGCAAGGAAGCCGCGAGCTGAGCCGCGGGGGCGCGCGGCGGGGCGGCGAGCCGCCGCCGGTTCGTCACCATCGGTAGAGGTCATGGAGCGCGGTACCGAAGAGCAGCATGCCTATGAAGGCGAGGAAAAGCATCAGCGGCGGCTGGGACAGGGCGAACAGACAGCCGCGCGGCTCGTCGCTCGTTGGTACAGGGGGTCCTTCGATAGGGGATTGCTCCCCGGGTGATTGCAGCATCTCGCCGGAGATCATGACGCAGCCAGAACAGCCGCTGCGACCGACGAGCGTTTTTTGATCGGGAGCTTGTCAGATTCCGTGCTTTTTGAGAATGGCCTCGATGTCTGAGAAATCTTCTGTTCCGGAGCTGCTTCGGGTGGCGGGTTTCGGCTTGTCCGCCGCCTTCCCTCCGGTGGCTCCGCGACCGGGCCCCAGAGCGGGTTCCGAGGCCCCCGGGGCCACCGCTCCGTCCCGCTCGGCCCGCTCCGCGGCCGCCGCCGCGCGCCGCTCCTTGCGGGTGCCGCCCGCCCGGCGCTCGGCCGCCCGGCTCACCGTGAACAGCAGCCAGGAGACCCCGAGCACGCCGAAGCCCGCCCAGACGCTCGGCTTGAAGACCAGATCGGTCAGCCAGTCCAGGACGCCGGTCATCGCCAGGCCCACCGGAAGCAGCGCGTAGGCCGCGATCCGGGCCGCGGCCCGGAAGCGCTTGCGGTACGCGGTCAGACCCGCGATGCCCAGACCGGTCGCGGACAGCGCGACGCAAATCGTGTCGGTCAGCATCGGTTCCTCCCGCCGATGGGTTGCGCAGTATGTCCATCCTGCACCCCACGGGTCGCCACGAGCCACAGCCGGGGCGCGGGATCAGGGTCATCTCCGGGTACGGAGGAGTCCGCGGGGGCTGGAAGACTGGCCCCATGAGCGACACCGATCCCGCCCGACCCGTACTCGACGTGTGGTGCGAACTCCAGTGCCCCGACTGCCGTACCGCGCTGACGGACGTACGCGCCCTGCGCGAGCGATTCGGCGACGCCCTGGACATCCGGCTGCGGCACTTCCCGCTGGAGCGCCACAAGCACGCCCACGCGGCGGCGCAGGCCGCCGAGGAGGCCGTCGCGCAGGGGCGGGGCTGGCCGTACGTCGAAGCGGTGCTGGAGCGCACCGAGCAGCTCGGCGCCCGGGGTGAGCTGCTGCTCGTCGACGTGGCGCGGGAACTGGGCCTGGACGCCGAGGAGATGGACACCGCGCTGATCGACGGGCGGCACATCCTGATCGTCGACGCGGACCAGGCCGAGGGCAAGGCGATCGGGGTGACCGGCACCCCGACGTACGTCATCGGCGGGGAGCGGCTGGACGGCGGGAAGAGCCAGGAGGGGCTGCGGGAGCGGATCGGGGAGATCGCGGCCCGGCTGCTGGCCGAGCGCGGCTAGTCCAGCGCTCAGAGCAGTTCCTTGATGAGGTGGTACTCCACCGCCTCGTAGCCCAGTGACTCGTACAGCCGCAGCGCCGGGGTGTTCCCGCCGAAGACGTGCAGGCCGAGCGTGCGTGCCCCGGCGGCCACGCTGTCGCGCTCGGCGGCCAGCATCAGGGTGCGGCCGTGGCCGCGGCCGCGGTGCTCCTCGGCGACCTCGACCGAGTAGACGAACGCCTCGCCCCGCTCCTGGGCGTCCGGCTCCCCGGCGCGCAGCGCGATCCAGAGGGTGCCCACGTCCGTATCCCCGTGGGCGAGGACCCGCAGCACGGTGCCGGGGGTGGCGAGGCCGTGCGGCAGCAATCTCGCGTAGTCGGTGTCCGCCTTGGTCTGGGCCTGCTCCCGGGTGAGCCCGCTCTTCAGCACGCTGACGACGTAACGGGCCTGCTCATGGGCGTGCCAGGCCGGGTAGTCCGTCTCCCCCATGGCCCGTATCGCGCTGCCCGGCGGCAGCTCGGGGGGCTCGGCCAGCGGTTTGACCATGTTGCGGCCGCGCTCGCGGTAGCCGAGCGCGGCCGCGAGCCCGAGGGCGGTCGCGGCCTGCGCGGGCACGCTCACCACCAGCCGGGTGCAGCGCCAGCCGCGCAGCACCTCCTCGGCGGCGAGCGCGGCGACCGTACCGCGGCCGCGGTGCCGGTCCGCGGTGTCGATGTGGAGGTGCTCGATCCGCCCGACGGACGGGCCCATCCGGGCGTCCGTGGTGAGCCGGACGCTGCCGACGGGGCGGCTGTTGACGCACACCTCGTACGAGCGCGCGCGCCCGCCGTCGTCGGTGTGCCGCTCGGGCGTGGTGGGTCGCAGGGTGGTGGTCACGATGGTGTTGTACCGGGCCGCGGGGCGCACGTCACCAGGTTTACGCCGGTTCGTTCCCCGCCCCCGGCGGGCCGGCCCCGCCGTCCCCGGGCGCGGTCACGGGTCGATGTCGGAGGCGGCCCGCTCGGTGAAGATCCGCATGGCCTTGGCGGTGACCGGTCCGGGCGTGCCGGGCACGATCCGGTCGTCCACCTGCCGTACGGCCTGGACGTCGCGGGTCGTGGAGGTCAGGAAGATCTCGTCGGCCCGCTCCAGAACGTCGAACGGCAGCTCGGTCTCCCGGGCCCCCACCCACTCCAGGGCGAGGGCGCGGGTGATGCCCGCGAGGCAGCCGGAGGCGAGCGGCGGGGTGTGGAGTTCGCCGTCGAGGACGACGAAGACGTTGGAGCCGGTGCCCTCGCACAGCCCGCCGACGGTGTTCGCGAACAGCGCCTCGGTGGCGTCGTGTTCCCGGGCGCGGGCGAGCGCGACCACGTTCTCGCCGTACGAGGTGGTCTTGAGGCCGGTCAGCGCGCCACGCTCGTTGCGGGTCCAGGGGACGGTGACCACGGACGTGGTGTCCGCCCGGCGGTGGGTCTCGACGAGCGCGACGACGAGCGTGGGGCCCGCCGTGCCCCGGTCGGAGCCCAGCGGCGAGAGCCCTCCGGTGTAGGTGATCCGCAGCCGCCCGAGCGGCATGGGGTTGTCGGCGAGGACCGCCTCGCAGGCCCGCCGCACCTCGTCGAGGTCCGGCTCCTGCAGGCCCAGGCCGTGTGCGGAGCGGGCCAGCCGGTGGAGGTG
The DNA here is from genome assembly GCF_040629205.1 of Streptomyces sp. NPDC005962. NCBI lineage: Bacteria > Bacillati > Actinomycetota > Actinomycetes > Kitasatosporales > Streptomycetaceae > Streptomyces > Streptomyces sp. NPDC005962. Next base: position 158,925 of record NZ_JBEXVE010000011.1, read on the forward strand.
GCGGGTGAGCGCGAAGGCGCGGCCGTCCACCGCCTTCACCGTCTCGAAGACGCCGTCGCCGACCGTCAGCCCGTGGTCGAAGACCGACACCTGGGCGCTGTCGGCTTCGCGTAGAGATCCGTCGAGCCAGATCGTCACCGCATGGTCCTTCCCGTCGGCTGCTGTACTTCCGACGCTACCGCGAGCAGTCGCGCCGCCTTGAGTTCGGTTTCGTCCCATTCGCGGTCCGGGTCGGAGCCCCAGGTGATCCCGGCCCCGGTGCCGAACCGCAGCACCGCGTCGCCGGGGGACGGCCGGTCGATCCAGAAGGTGCGTATCCCCACGGCCAGCTCGCCGGTGCCACGGTCCGCGTCCACCCAGCCGATGCCGCCGCAGTACGGGCCGCGCGGCGCGGTCTCCAGCTCCCCGATGACGCGCAGGGCGCTGGACTTGGGCGCGCCCGTCACCGACCCGGGCGGAAAGGTCGCCGCGAACAGCTCCGCCCAGCCTGTCTCCGGCGCGAGCTCGCCACGGACCGTGGAGACGAGGTGCACCAGCCCCGGATGCGGCTCGACCGCGCAGAGCGCGGGGACGGTCACCGAGCCGGTGGCGCAGACCCGTCCCAGGTCGTTGCGGACCAGGTCCACGATCATCACGTTCTCGGCGTGGTCCTTCTCCAGCAGGTCTTCCGGGCGGCGCCCGGTGCCCTTGATCGGCCCGGACTCGACGGTCCGGCCGGTGCGGCGCAGGAACAGCTCGGGCGAGGCCGTGGCGACCTCCACGCCGTGTTCCGGCAGCCGCACGGTGCCCGCGTACGGGGCCGGGTTGCCGTGGGCCAGCAGGGCGGTCAGCGCGTCCACGTCCGCCGCGTACGGGTCGGGCAGCGGCGCGGAGAGCACGCGGCACAGATTGGCCTGGTAGACCTCGCCCGCCGCGATGTGGCGGCGGACCCGGCGGACCCCCTCGGTGTACCCGGCCCGGTCGAGCGAGGAGGTCCAGTCGGTGGGCCGGGGGCCGCGCCAGGTGCCCTGTGCGGGGCCCTGTGCGGGGGCGTTCTGTGCGGGGGTGGGTGGGCGGCCCGGCGCCGGGTCGCGGCGTACGTCACCGAAGCGGGCGCAGACCACACGTCCCTCGAAGTCCGCGACAACAGCCCAGAAACCCTCGGTGTCCAGAGCCGAGGGATCGCTCGTCACATCGCGCAGGTCGGTGGCGAGCAGGCCACCGAAGCGGGCGAGAGGGGGCAGGTCGTGCACGCTTGCGAGTCTATGGCGCCTGGTCACAGGGGTCGCGGGAGGGACCTCGGTGGGCGAGCAGCGCAGCACGCTGCGGAAACGGAATTTGAGCTGGCCCCGGAATCCGCTAGAGTTCAACACGTCGCCGGGACGCGGAAGCGCCCCGGGAAACGGCATCTGCGGACGTGGCTCAGTTGGTAGAGCATCACCTTGCCAAGGTGAGGGTCGCGAGTTCGAATCTCGTCGTCCGCTCGAAGTGGGGGTTCACGCCCCTGCGCCTGGTGGAGTGGCCGAGAGGCGAGGCAACGGCCTGCAAAGCCGTCTACACGGGTTCAAATCCCGTCTCCACCTCGGACGATTAGCTCAGCGGGAGAGCGCTTCCCTGACACGGAAGAGGTCACTGGTTCAATCCCAGTATCGTCCACTCGGGACCTTCGCGGTCCCACCTCCGGGGCCCTCGTGGCCCCACACCCGCGCGATTAGCTCAGCGGGAGAGCGCTTCCCTGACACGGAAGAGGTCACTGGTTCAATCCCAGTATCGCGCACGCAGTCCCCGGGACGATTAGCTCAGCGGGAGAGCGCTTCCCTGACACGGAAGAGGTCACTGGTTCAATCCCAGTATCGTCCACACCGATCGGCGAAGGGCCGGAGCGAGACGCTCCGGCCCTTCGCCGTGTGTGGGTGCCGTGTCGTGTGTCGTGTTCAGTCTGTTCAGCGGGAGAACGCGCCCCAGAACGGCGCGAGCCCGGACAGCTCCCCAGCTGTCCGGGCTTCGTGCCGTCCGCCGCACCCCCGTCCCCACGGGGTTGATGGCCAGGATTGTCCCCGGCCCGGGCCGCTCTCCCGGGCCTGGAGCGCTCAGCGCCCCAGCATTCCCGCCACGGACGACGCCTGTGTGACGACGGCTTCCCAGCCGCCGAACGCGATGCTCAGCAGGATGGCCAACGGCAGCACCATGGCTGCCGCGACCAGGGGATGGCGCGTGCCCGTCTGCGGGCTGCCGAACGCGTCGAGGGCGCGGTGCCTGCGTGCCCTGACGACTGTGCGACCCAGCGTGTGCGCCATCGTCCTTCCTCCGTCACATCTGCAGCGGCGAGCGTCTGACCTCGGGGGACGAGTGCTGCGCCCGCCGCTTGACCTCAACATTAGGCGCGCGCCCCGGTGCGCGGCGTCATGCCCTCGTACCGCTTGCCGGGCCTCCCGGAGGATGACGCCGGACCGGGCCTCGTACTCCCCTGGGTGGAGAAATTCGCCCGGCGCTTGGGGTCTTCCCGGAGGGGTCCCCCGGAACGGGTCCTTCCGGGGGCGGAACGGGCCCCACGGAGGCTACTCACGGTCCCCGTCCGCGCCTCGCGGAACCGGCTGTTCCACCAGCGCCAGGACCCGGTTCGCCATGAAGCGGGCCGTCCGCACCACGGACCCGTTTCGGGTGACTTCGCTCACTTCCACCACCCCGCGCCGGACCGCCGTCTCGACCCGGCGCCCCGCCCTCCCGGCCACCACTTCGTACGTCCGCGTCGTGTCGCCCGCGTCCACCACTATCTCCACACGATCACCCTTCACGGTCTCAATCCCCCTTCTGAGACGGTCTTTTGAGGTCACGCACGTGCAGACCGAGGCACGGATTGCCACCATTCCGGCCTACTTCTCCAGGATCTCAGGCACCACTGACAATCCGTGGGCCGACGCATGCGCGGCCTCTCAGCGCGCGGGGCCGTCAATCCGTAAGCTGTGCACGTCAGACGGACGGCAGTGGACCGGCAGCAGACGGCAGCGGTTGGGGCTCCCCGCCAAGGGGTTAGGGAAGGGCTCCCCACCGGAGGTAGGGGACGGACATGGCGATGATGCGGCTCCGGCGCGAGGACCCGCGTGTCGTCGGCTCCTTCCGGCTTCACCGGCGGCTCGGTGCGGGCGGTATGGGGGTCGTCTACCTGGGGTCCGACCGGCGTGGGCAGCGGGTGGCGCTCAAGGTCATCCGGCCGGATCTGGCGGAGGACCGGGAGTTCCGGTCGCGGTTCGCCCGCGAGGTGTCCGCCGCGCGGCGGATTCGCGGCGGCTGTACGGCGCGGCTCGTGGCCGCGGACCTGGAGGCCGACCGGCCGTGGTTCGCCACCCAGTACGTGCCCGGCCCCTCCCTGCACGACAAGGTGAACGAGGAGGGCCCGCTCCCGGCCGCGCACGTCGCGTCCGTCGGGTCCGCGCTGGCCGAGGGGCTGTTGGCGGTGCACGAGGCGGGGGTCGTCCACCGCGACCTCAAGCCGTCGAACATCCTGCTCTCCCCCAAGGGCCCCCGCATCATCGACTTCGGCATCGCCTGGGCCACCGGCGCCAGCACGCTGACCCACGTCGGCACGGCCGTCGGCTCCCCCGGCTTCCTCGCGCCCGAGCAGGTGCGGGGCGCGGCCGTCACCCCGGCGACCGACGTCTTCGCGCTGGGCGCCACGCTCGCGTACGCCTCGACGGCGGATTCGCCGTTCGGGCACGGGAGTTCCGAGGTGATGCTGTACCGCGTCGTGCATGAGGAGCCGCAGCTGCTCGGTGTGCCGGACGCACTGGCTCCGCTGCTGCACGCGTGCCTCGCGAAGGACCCGGAGGACCGGCCGACGACGCTGCAGCTCTCGCTGCGGCTCAAGGAGATCGCGGCGCGGGAGGCTCACGGGCAGGGCGCGGCCGGTGTGGCTCAAGGGCCCGGCTCACCCCACTCGCCCCACTCGCCCCACTCGCCGCATGGGCATGCTTCGGACGGGCGTCCTGTGGGGCGGCGGGCCGACGCGTACGCGGACCAGCACACGGAGCGCCGATCGGGGGCGGGTACGCCGCCTCGGGGCGCGGCGGCGCCGCGGGCGTCGTCGCCGCGGTCGGGGCCGTCCGGTACGGGGTCGTCGTCGCGTACGGCGGGGCGCAACACCCCGGCGCGGGCTCCGGCGCCGCGGCGCGGCGGCCAGCGGCCTCCGGCCCGTACGGTCCGCACCTCCCCGAACGGCCGCCGTCCCGGCGGCCCGGACCGGCTGCGGCTGATGCGGCAGCGGCTGACGGTGTTCGTGGTGGTGACGCTGCTGGTGGCGCTGGGCATCGCGGCCGCGCAGGGCTGCCAGGGGCCGTCGCGCGGCCTGGGCGTACCGACGGCGCCTACGGCGCCGGGGGCGCCTCGGGCGGCGGAGGCAGAACCCCAGGGCGGCCTCTGACCCGGCTGGGCGGCGGTGGTCGGTTCGCTTGGGGTGGTGGGTGCCGGGTGCGGGGCCTCCGGGACAGGGCCCTGGACTCGTATATTTTTGGCGCCACCGCCGTAGAACGTGGGGTGGGCCGGGAGTAGGCGCCACAAATACACGTCATCGTCCAGCACCCCACCCCTGCGACCCCACCCCCTCCCGCCGGTGACCCGGGCCCCGTCCACCTCCGGCCCGCCCGGCGGCGAGCAACCGGACGGGGATGGCCACGGCCCAGCCCGGCCCGCTTCCGATCCGCCGGGTGGCAGGGGACGCCAGGCGAGCGCGGGCACGCCCCCACCCCCAGCGACCCCAACCCACGATCCAGCTCCGGCCCGCCCGGTGACGGGCGGCCAGGCGGGGGCGGGCACGGCCCAGCCCCTCCCGCAGGTGGCCCCGGCCCCGGCCCGTTTCCGTCCCGCCCGATGCCGGGGGCGCCAGGCGGGGGCGGGCACGGCCCTGCCCCTCCCGCCGGTGGCCCCGACCCACAATCGGCCCCGGCCCGCCCGGTGACGGGCGGCCGGGCGGAAGTGGCCACAGCCCAGCCCGGCCCGCTTCCGTCCCGCCCGGTGGCGGGGAGCGCCCGGCGAGGGTGGGCACGGCCCCGCCCCCTCCCGCCGGTGGCCCCGGCCCGCGATCCGGCTCCGGCCCGCCCGGTGGCGGGGGGCGCCGGGCGGGGGTGAGCACGGCCCGTTTCCGTTCCGTCCGGTGGCGGGGGCGCCAGGTGGGGTGGGCGCGGTTTCGCGGTCGGGCGTCGTGTCGCGGCTCTCCGTCGGGGCCCGGCCTCAGGGCGGGGTCGTTCGTTGGGGTGGATGTGCCCCGGGTTGTGGGCAATCGTTCCGCTGGGGCGGAACGGGTGGGCACAACCCGCCCACCGGGCCGCGCCCGGCGTCGAAACCCGAGCCGCTCGCTGGGCGGCGGGTGCCGGGGGCCGGGGTGTCCCCGGTTTCGGGAAGGGGCGGGGCAGGGGCGCGCTACGGGGTGGGGCGGCCCGTGGTGACCGCGTAGAAGGCCACCGCCGCTGCCGCGCCCACGTTGAGGGAGTCGACGCCGTGGGCCATGGGGATGCGGACCCATTCGTCGGCGGCCATGAGGGCCTGGGTGGAGAGGCCGTCGCCCTCGGCGCCGAGCATCAGGGCGACGCGGTCGAGGCGGTGGGGGGCGGCGTCGTCGAGGGAGGTGGCCTTTTCGTCGGGGGTGAGGGCGAGGATCTTGAACCCCGCGTGCCGGACCGCTTCGAGACCGCGCGGCCAGGTCTCCAGGCGGGCGTACGGGACGGAGAAGACGGCGCCCATGGAGACCTTCACGGAGCGGCGGTAGAGGGGGTCGGCGCAGTCCGGGGAGAGGAGGACGGCGTCCATGCCGAGCGCGGCGGCGCTGCGGAAGATGGCGCCGATATTGGTGTGGTCGTTGACGGACTCCATGATCACGACGCGTCGGGCGCCCCCGAGGAGTTCGTCGGCCTCGGGCAGCGGTTTGCGCTGCATGGAGGCGAGGGCGCCGCGGTGGACGTGGTAGCCCGTGACGCGTTCGGCCAGTTCGGGGCTGGCGGCGTAGACGGGGGCGGGGACGTCCTCGATGACGTCGCGCATGACGTCGACCCACTTGGACGACAGCAGCATCGAGCGCATCTCGTAACCGGCGAGGCGGGCTCGCCGGATCACTTTCTCGCCCTCGGCGATGAACAAGCCTTCGGCGGGCTCGCGCTTGCGTCGTAGCTCCACATCGGTCAGACCCGTGTAGTCGCGCAGCCGCGGGTCGTCGGGATCATCGACGGTGATGAGATCAGCCACTTGAGTGATACTGCCTTGTCCTGGATGCCGTGCCAATGCGGCGGCGTGAGGAAGTTACCGGTGGTTACGTCAGCGGGAGCCGAGGGCCACCACATCGCCGACGACGATGACGGCCGGAGGCCGTACGCCCTCGGCGGCGACGGTGTCCGCCACGGTGGCCAGGGTCGCGTCCACGCGGCGCTGGGCGGCGGTGGTGCCCTCCTGGATGACGGCGACGGGGGTGTCCGGGCCCCGGCCGTGCTGGACGAGGGCGGCGGCGATGGCGCCGATCTTCTCGACGGCCATCAGGAGGACGAGCGTGCCGCGCAGGCTGGCGAGTGCGGACCAGTCGACGAGGGAGCGGGGGTCGTCGGGGGCGACATGGCCGCTGACCACAGTGAACTCATGGGCGACCCCACGGTGGGTGACCGGGATTCCGACGGCGGCGGGGACGCTGATGGAGCTGGAGATGCCGGGGACGACGGTGCAGGGGATACCGGCCTCGGCGAGCGCCTCGGCCTCCTCCATGCCGCGGCCGAAGACGAACGGGTCGCCACCCTTGAGCCGGACGACCGACTTGCCCGCCTTGGCGTGTTCGATCAGCGCGTTGTTGATCGCCTCCTGGGCCATGAAGCGGCCGTAAGGGATCTTCGCGGCGTCGATGACCTCGACGTGCGGGGGGAGTTCGTCGAGGAGGTCGCGGGGGCCGAGCCGGTCGGCGACGACCACGTCCGCCTCGGCGAGCAGGCGGCGGCCGCGTACGGTGATCAGGTCCGGGTCGCCGGGGCCGCCGCCCACCAGGGCGACGTGCGGGCCGCGGGTGCGGTGGCGGGGGGCGGCGAGGGTGCCGTCGCGCAGGCCCTCCACCACGGCGTCGCGCACGGCGGCGGAGCGGCGCGGGTCCTGTCCGGTGAGCACGGCGACGGTGACGCCCTCGCTGCGCCCGGTGGCCGGGGTCCAGGCCGAGGCGGCCTCGGCGTCGTCGCTGCGTACGCACCACACCCGGCGCGCCTCGGCTTCGGCGGAGGCGGCGGCGTTGGCGGCCGGGTCGTCGGTGGTGATCAGCGCGTACCAGGCGCCCTCGAAGTCGCCGTCCCGGTAGCGGCGGCGCTCCCAGCGCACCTCCCCCGCCTCGGCCATGGCCTCGACGGAGGGCGTCGCGGAGGGCGAGATCAGCAGGACGTCCGCGCCCGCGGCGATCAGCGCGGGCAGCCGGCGCTGGGCGACCTGGCCAGCACCGAGGACGACGACGCGCCGCCCCGTGAGGCGCAGTCCGACCGGGTATGCGAAGTTCTCGGACATGGCGGTGCGGCTCTCCTCATGCGAATGCCTGCCGCTGCGGCGCTGGAGCGGCTGATCAAGTGGTGCTGATCATGTGGTGGGGCGTGGCCCCCGCCGACACCTTACGTGGCGGGGGCGCACGTCAGTTCTTCTCCGTGACTCCCGCGGAGTCGAACGTGGCCACCTCGTGCATCGCCCGCGCGGCGCTCTGCACCACGGGGAGGGCGAGCAGGGCGCCCGTTCCCTCGCCGAGGCGCAGGTCCAGGTCGACCAGGGGGCGCAGGCCCAGCTTGTTGAGGGCCGCGACATGGCCCGGCTCGGCGCTGCGGTGGCCCGCGATGCACGCGGCCAGCACCTCGGGGGCGATGGCGCGGGCGACCAGGGCGGCGGCGCCCGCGCTGACCCCGTCCAGGATGACGGGGGTGCGCAGGGAGGCGCCGCCCAGCAGCAGCCCCGCCATCGCGGCGTGTTCCAGGCCGCCGAACGCGCAGAGGACGGCGATGGGGTCGGCGGGGTCGGGCTGGTGCAGCTCCAGCCCGCGCCGTACGACGTCGATCTTGCGCGCGTGCATCTCGTCGTTGATGCCGGTGCCGCGGCCGGTCACCTCGGCCGGGTCGGCGCCGGTGTAGACGGAGACCAGGGCGGCCGAGGTGGTGGTGTTGGCGATGCCCATCTCACCGGTGAGCAGCGCCTTGTTCCCGGCGGCGACCAGGTCGCGGGCGGTCTCGATGCCCACTTCGAGGGCGCGCAGCACCTCTTCGCGGGTGAGGGCGGGGCCGGTGGTGAAGTCGCCGGTCCCGGGCCGGATCTTGCGCGGCAGCAGACCGGGGGTGGAGGGGAGTTCGCTCGCCACGCCCACGTCCACGACGCACACCTCGGCGCCGACCTGGCTCGCGAAGGCGTTGCAGACCGCGCCGCCGCCCAGGAAGTTGGCGACCATCTGGGCGGTGACCTCCTGCGGCCACGCGGTGACGCCCTGGGCGTGCACCCCGTGGTCGCCGGCGAAGATCGCGACCGAGGCGGGCTCCGGAATCGGCGGCGGGCACTGCCGGGACAGGCCGCTGAGCTGCGCGGAGATGATCTCCAGCATGCCGAGCGCGCCGGACGGCTTGGTCATCCGCTTCTGCCGCTCCCACGCCTCGCCGAGCGCCTTGGCGTCCAGCGGACGGATGCCCTGGAGGGTCTCCGTCAGCAGGCTGTGCGGGTCCTCGCCGGGCAGCGCGCGCCGCCCGTACGTTTCCTCGTGGACGACCCACGACAGCGGGCGGCGCTTGGACCACCCGGCCCGCAGCAGCTCCGGCTCCTCCGGGAACTCGTCCACGTACCCGACGCACAGGTACGCCACGGCCTCCAGGTGATCCGGCAGCCCGAGCGTACGGACCATCTCGCGCTCGTCGAAGAAGCTGACCCAGCCGACGCCGAGCCCTTCGGCGCGGGCGGCGAGCCACAGGTTCTCCACGGCGAGCGCCGAGGAGTACGGCGCCATCTGCGGCTGGGTGTGCCGCCCGAGGGTGTGGCGGCCGCCGCGGGTCGGGTCGGCGGTGACGACGATGTTGATCGGCGTTTCGAGGATCGCCTCGATCTTCAGTTCCTTGAACTGCTTGGCCCGGCCCTTGGGGAGCGACTTGGCGTACGCGTCGCGCTGGCGCACCGCCAGCTCGTGCATGGTGCGCCGGGTCTCCTCGGAGCGGATGACGACGAAGTCCCACGGCTGGGACTGCCCCACGCTGGGCGCGGTGTGCGCGGCCTCCAGTACGCGGCGCAGCACCTCGTGCGGGATGGGGTCGGGCCGGAAGCCGTTGCGGATGTCGCGGCGCTCGCGCATCACGCGGTGGACGGCGGCGCGCTCGGCGTCGTCGTACCCGGCGTCGGCGCGGGGGCCGACGCCGATGCCGACCGGCTCGGATTCCGGCTCAGCGTCGTCCGCGTCTTCCTTGTCCCCGTTTTCCTGTTCGCCGGATGCCTCCGCGCCCTCGCCTTCGGCCGCGTTCTGGGCGTCGGCTCGCGCGTCCGTCGCGGCCTCAGTCGCTTCGTCCTCGGGCGCGGTGGCCTCGGTGTCGGAGGGTTCCACGGCGTCCGCCTCGGTCTCGGACGCTTCCGCGTCGACAGCTTCGTTCTGCGGGGCCGGTACCTCGGCGGGCATCTCCGAGGCGGTGGCCTCCCCCTCGGGTGCCTGCGGCTCGGCGGCCGGGGGCTGCGCCTCGGCCTCCGGCGCCGGGACCTCGCCCGAGGCGGACGGGTCGCCCGCGGCCTCCTCGGCTGGGACGGGCTCGGCCTGCGCGTCGGCCTCCGGGACCGCAGCCGGGTCGCCCGGGGCCTCTGCCCCGGCCGCCTCAGCGGGGGCAGGCTCGGCCTGCGGCTCGGCGGGCGCGTCAGCCTCGTCGGCGACGGCCGAGTCAGCCGGGGACTGCGCCTCAGCCTCCGACGCCGGGACCTCGCCCGCGACGGGCGCGGGCTGCGCGTCGGCCTCCGAGGCCGCAGCGTCCTCGGCAGCAGCCGAGTCGGCCTGCACGTCGGCATCCGGGGCCGCGTCGGCGACAGCCGGATCGACGGGGGCCTGCCCGTCGGGCTCCGAGGCCGGGCCCTCACCTGCGACGGACGGGTCGCCCGGGGCCTCTGCCCCCGGCGTCTCGGCGGGGGCAGGCTCGGCCTGCACGTCGGCCTCCGGGACGGGGGCCGCGTCGGCGGCAGCCGGGTCGGTCGGGGACTGCGCCTCGGCCTCCGGCGCCGGGTTCTCACCCGCAGCGGCCGGGGCGCCCGAGGTGTCCCCGGCGGGGGCGGGCGCGGACTGCGCGTCGGCCTCCGGGACCGGGGCCGCATCGGCGGCAGCCGGGTCGACGGGAACCTGCGCGTCGGCGTCCGACGCCGGGATCTCACCCTCAGCGGCCGGGTCGCCCGGAGCGTCCCCGGCGGGGGCGGGCTCGGACTGCACGTCGGCCTCCGGAACCGGGGCCGCGTCGGCAGCAGCCACGGACTGCGCCTCGGCTTCCGACGCCGGGATCTCACCTGCGGCGGACGGGTCGCCCGAGGCGTCCCCGGCGAGGGCAGGCTCGGCCTGCACGTCGGCCTCCGGAACCGGGGCCGCGTCCGCAGCAGCCAGGTCGGCCGGGGACTGCGCGTCGGCGTCCGACGCCGGGATGTCACCCGTAGCGGCCTGGTCGCCCGGGGCGTCCTCGGCGGGGACGGGCGCGGACTGCGCGTCGGCCTCTGGGACGGGGGCCGCGTCGGCGGCAGCCGGGTCGACGGGGGCCTGCGCCTCGACCTCCGAGGCCGGGAGCTCACCTGCGGCGGACGGGTCGCCCGAGGCGTCCCCGGCAGGGACGGGCTCGGACTGCACGTCGGCCTCCGGGGCCGCGTCGGCGGCAGCCGGGTCGACGGGGGCCTCCGGGACCAGAGCCTCGGCCGAAGCCGACGGGGCGCCCGGGGCGTCTGCCCCCGGCGTCTCGGCAAGTGCCTGCTCAGGCGTGGCCTGCGCGTGGGCTTCCGGCGTAGGGGCCTCGCCCGGGGCGGACGGGTCGGCCAGGGCTTCTGCCCCGGGCATCCCGGCGGGAACGGGCTCAGCATGCACGTACGCGGCCTGCATGTCGGCGGGCTCGGCCTGCGCGTCGAAATCCGGGGCCTGGGGCGCGTCGGCGACAGCCGGGTCGACCGGAACCTGCGCGTCGGCGTCCCACTCCGGGGCCTCGGCGAAGGCGGGCTCGGCAAATGCCTGCCCGGCCGCGGCCGCCTCGGCGGCAGCCAGGTCGGCGGCGGCCGGGTCGATGGGGGCCGGGGACTGCTGGGCCGTGTCGGCGACTATCGGGTCCGCGTAGAGGTGGGGGGCGTCCTCGTGGGGGATCTGGGCCGGGATGACGGCGTGGGGGCCCGTGTGGAGCTGGTCCGGGGTGACACCCGGCTGGATCTGTGCCGGGATGTCGACGTGCGGTTGCCCCGGCTCCATGAGCGGCGCTCCGCCCTGGGGCGGGATGGTCACGGCCGGGTCTGCGTACCCCGGGTCGGCGTAACCGGGGTCGGCGTAACCCGGGTCCGCGTACCCCAGGTCCATCGCCATCGGCTGCTCCCCGAGACCGACCGTTTCTGCTGGTGCGGGCAGGGGCGCGGGCGGCGGCTGGGGGTCCCAGGCGTCGCCGGGCGGCGGGGCGTCGCCGATCTGCGGCATGTCGGCGAGCTGCGGGCCCGGGAGCGTGCCGGAGTCCTCCGGCTGAGGCTGGGGCTGGGGCTGGGTGGCGAAGTACTGCGGCCCGGCGGCGTACTCGGGGGCGCTGGCGTAGTCGGCCCCGCCGGTGTACTCGGGCTCGGGCTCGGGCGGGGGCGCCTGCGGGGGCTGCTGGACGGGCGGGGCGGTGTTCCGGCCCGCGGCCGGGCCACGGTCGGCGAGGGAACGGACGATGCCGCCGCCGGAGGTGTGGTCGGGCACGGGCGGGCCCATGTGCAGGGGGCGGCGGGCGGGCGTGGGGGGCGCGGCGTGCGCCGGGGGCTGCGGTGCGGGCTGCTCCGCCGCCGGGTGCTCGACCGGCCCTGCCAGCGGCTCGGCCACCGGCTGCGGCTCCGGCATCTGCGTCTCGGCGTACGCGGCCATGCCGGGGTCCAGCACTCCGCCCTCGTACATCCCCTGCATCCCGTAGTCGGGCTGCTGCGGGTACTGGGTCTGCATCGGGTTCTGCATGGCCTGCATCTGCTGCTCGTACTGTGCCTGCTGCTCGCTCCAGGCGCCCTGAGCGCCCGGCATCAGCAGCAGGTCGTCCTCCTCGCCGCCGGTTTCGGGGCCGTCGAGGAAGGGGTATCCGGCGCCGGGCACCACACCGGGCTGCGGCTGTTCGATGTAACCGGCGTCGGCAGGCGGGGAGTGGACATCCGCCGGGTGCGGTTGTCCGAGTCGTCCGCCTGCGTTCTCCGGCAGTCCCTCGCCCGGGACCTGGCCGGTGTCGGTCATGCGTACCCCTCGCCCATCGCTAGTGCTCCTTCCAACCGCCTACCGCCGGGAGCAAGCCCCGTGAGCAAGAACGAGCGTGCGCCGTGCGCGGCACGTGGCACGCCCGAGGCTTGCCCACCGCGACCCGGTAAGAAAGGGGCACATTCCGGCCTTTGGCCGATAAAGCGCCGAACACCGGGCAGCGGCACAGGCAGTACAACGATCCGCCAGCCTACCCCGCGCGGCCCTTCCGGAAGGTCACCGGGGCGAAGCTCGGGGCGAACGTCACAGGGACAAAATCACTGGTGCGGGCGGTGTCCGCAGAGGAGAAAGGCGACCGCGCGTTCGCGTTCGGCCCATACCCGGGTGTCCAACTCGACCGATTGCAGCAGGAGGCACTCGACCGCGTAGCCGCCGTCCTCCAGGGCGGCGCCGACGGCCTCCGCCTCGTCGCGGGTGGCGGCCTGGGTGACGATGCGCTCGGGGCGGCGCGCGGCGCACGCGGCGACGACGGACGCGCCCCCGCCGCCGACGCGGACGACGTCCGGCTCGGGCAAGTCTTCGAGGACCTCGGGCGCGGTGCCGTGGACGACCTGGAGCTGGACGCCGAAGCGGCGGGCGAGGGTTTCGGTGCGCTCACAGGCGTCCGGGTCGCGGTCGACGGCGATGACGGCGGCGCCGAACCCGGCCGTTTCGACGGCGGCGGCGCCGCTGCCCGCGCCGATGTCCCAGACCAGGTCGCCGACGCGGGGGCCGATGCGGGCGAGTTGGAAGGAGCGCAGCTGCTGCGATTCGTTCTCGCCGAGCACGGTCGCGTACGCGGGGGCGGGCAGGGCCCAGCCGCGTACGGAGCCGGGGTAGCCGGGGTCGCGGCCGGCGATCCAGCCGCCGCTCTGGAGGGAGCCGCGGGCGGCGCCGGTGGGGGTGCCGCCGCGGCCGGCGGCGGCGCCGGAGCCGCCGATGACGATGACGACGTTGGGGTCGCGCCAGCTGTGGTCGGCGGCCTTGTCGGAGGTCAGGACGGTGACCTGCTCGCGTTCGGTGCCCAGGGCCTCGCAGATGACGAACGTGCGGTGCACCGGGCCGAGGAGCAGAGCGAGTTCGGCGGGGCCGGCGCCCGGGGAGGTGAGGACGGCGACCTTGGTGTGGGCGCGGCAGACGTTGACGGCGCGCCGCAGATCGCGGCTGTGGGCGACGACGACCTGGGCGTCGTCCCAGGGCATCCCGGCCCGGGCGAAGGCGGCGGCGACGGAGGAGACGGCGGGCACGACCTCGACCTCCAGGCCGTGCTCGGGGGCGCGCAGGGCGCGTACGACGCCGAAGAAGCCGGGGTCGCCGTCGGCCAGGACGACGGCCGAGCCGCGGTGCTGGGCGATGCGACGGGCGGCGAGGTCCACACTGCCGAGCCGGATGCGTTCGGCGCCGGGCGGGATTTCGGGCAGCGCCAGGTGGTGGGCGGCACCGGCCACGAGGGTGGCCGCGCCGAGGGCGGATCGGGCCACGTCCATGAGCGGGGAGCCATCCCAACCGATCACCGTGACGCGGTCGGCCATCGTCGTCTGTCTCCCCAATGTGTCGCAGGTCGGTCACGGGTGGTGCGAGCGGGTCGTGCGCGCGGGCGGTACCGCGTGCCGTGGACGCGCGTATCGCGGCGGTGGGCGGGTCCGGCCCGCAGGGTGCTCAGCCCGGAGAGGTTACCCCGCCTGGTCCGGGCCACCGGACCGGGGGCAGGGGAGGAGGTGGTGCGCCGGGGGCGCATTGGAGGCCCGGCACGCCGGGGTTCAGCGCCAGTCGGTGTACTCGGAATACGTGGGGAAGACGCTGATGCCCTCGACCTCGTCCCGGTGCTCGGGCATGCCCTCCAGGTCCTCGGGCAGCAGACTCCAGACGATGAGGTCGGTGCGGAGATCGGTCCAGCCGCCGTCCTCCATCTGCGTGCGCGCTATGCAGGCGTTGCGGAGCACGCCTTCGCTGATACAGCCGACCTTCTGGGCGACCTGCTGCCCGGCGGTGTTCCCGGCGGCCGTACGCAGCTCCATCCGCTCGAACTTCTGGTCCTGGAACAGCCAGCGGGCGACGGCCAGCACCGCCTCCACGGCATAGCCCTCGCCGCGCGCCCACGGGGCGGTGATATAGCTGATCTCGGTGCCCAGGACCTTCCAGTCGGTGTTGCGCAGATGGACGATTCCGACAAGCCGCTGAGTGAGGAATTCGGCGACCGCGAGGACGATTCCGCGCCCCGTGGTGCGTTCGGCGGGGGCGAGCCGCATCGCCTGGTCGCGTGCGTCGCGGGGGGCGTACGGGTAGGGGGCCCGACTCCAGGTGACGACGAGTTCGTCGTTCATCATGTCCGTGAGCGCGGGCAGGTCCGCTTCCTCGAACGGGCGCAGCACCAGCCGTTCCGTGCTGATGGAGATGTCCGGGAAAGTGGATGTCATGCGCCGCTCCGTAACCGGGGTCGTTTCAAAGTCGTGGCGAGCCTTGGCGAGTCAAGGCGAGTCGTGGCGAAGAGCCCAGCATGCAGCATCGCTCCGGCGAAATGCAGCACGGGGTGCGGAAACGGAAGGCTCCGCATCCGATTATCGCCCGGATGCGGAGCCTTGCGTGTTCGGTCGGTCGTTTTTCAGAATGGTATGTCTCAGAACGACGCGAGTACCGATCCGTCGTACTTGTCCTTGATGAACTTCTTCACCTGCGGAGAGGTGAGGAGCTTGGCGAGCTTCTTGACCCGCGGGTCGTCCTCGTTGCCCTTCTTCACGGCGAGGAAGTTGCCGTAGGGGCTGTTGTCCGGGGACTCCAGGATCAGCGCTTCCTTGGCGGGGTTGAGCTTGGCCTGGATGGCGTAATTGCCGTTGATGACGGCGGCGTCCACATCGTCCAGGGACCTGGGCATCTGGGGCGCCTCCAGCTCCTTGAACTTCAGGTCCTTGGGATTGTCGGCGATGTCCTTGGGGGTGGCCTCGGTGCCGACGCCCTTCTTGAGCTTGATGACGCCGTGGTCGGCCAGCAGCTGGAGCGCCCGGGCCTCGTTCACCGCGTCGTTGGGGACGGCGACGGTGGCGCCCTTCTTGAGGTCGTCGGCCTTCTTCACCTTGTGCGAGTAGAGGCCGAGCGGCTCCAGGTGCACGGTGACCACGGGCACGATGTCGCCGCCGCGCTTCTTCTTGTAGTCGTCGAGGAACGGCTTGTTCTGGAAGTAGTTGGCGTCCACCGAGCCGTCCTGGGTGGCGGGGTTCAGCGAGTTGTAGTCGGTGAACTCCTTGACCTGCAGCTTGAGCCCCGCCTTCTTGGCCAGATGGTCCTTGACGTAGTTCAGTATCTCCGCGTGCGGGACGGGGTTCGCGCCGACGATCAGCGCGCCGTTCTTGTCGGTCTTCTCCGCGGTGGGCGGGGAGCAGGCGGACGCACCGGCGGCGAGTGCGGCGGCGGCGAGCAGGGCGGCGGTGGTTTGGAGGCTGTTACGCACGAAAAGTGCCTTTCGGGGGACGAGGTGTCAGGGAGTCTTGGTCAGCTGGGCGGACTCGCCCGGCTCGGCGGTTCCGGCCGTGGCTGCCGAGTTGGCCGCGTCGGTCGTCGCGGCGGCCCGGGCACCGGCGGTCTTGCCGGTCCGGGAGCGCAGCAGGACCAGCCGGGGCGCGCCCGAGGCGGGGCTGCGGTGGGAGAGGGCGCGGGCCGCGACGTCACCCGCGAACTGGAAGACGGAGATCACCACCGCGAGGATGGCCACGGTGACCCACATCAGCTGGGTCTCGAACCGCTGGTAGCCGTAGCGGACGGCGAGGTCGCCCAGACCGCCCGCGCCGACCGTTCCGGCCATCGCCGAGTAGCCGATGAGCGCGACGATCGTCGTGGTCGCGCTGGAGATCAGCGACGGCAGCGACTCGGGCAGCAGGACCTTGCGTACGACGGTCCAGGTGGAACCGCCCATCGACTGCACGGCCTCCACCAGTCCGCCGTCGACCTCGCGCACCGCGGTCTCCACGAGCCGGGCATAGAAGGGGATGGCGCCGATCGCGAGCGGCACGATCGCGGCCGCGGGGCCGATGGTGGTGCCCACGATCGCGCGGGTGAAGGAGATCAGCGCGACCATGAGGATGATGAACGGCATCGAGCGGGCGATGTTGACGATCTGGCCGACGACCTTGTTCACGACCACGTTCGGCAGCACGCCGCCCCGGTCGGTGAGCACCAGCAGCACGCCGAGCGGCAGTCCGCCGACGATCGCGATGGCCGCCGACCAGCCGACCATCCAGAGCGTCTCCAGACATGCCTGCTGCAACAGTGGCTGCATCTCGGACCAGGTCACTTGGCGCCCTCCTTGAGCACGGCGGTCTGCGTCGCATCCACATCGGCCACGTCGACCTGGAGACCCTGCTCCCGCAGGAAGCCGATCGGCACGACGTTCTCGTCGAAAGGGCCGGGCAGCTCGATGCGCATCCGGCCGACCTGGTTGCCGCCGATGGTGTCCATCGCGGCGCCGAGGATCGAGATGTCGATGTTGTACGTACGGGACAGCTGGGAGATCACCGGCTTGGCCGCGGCCTCGCCCTGGAACGTCACGTCCACGACGGTGCGGTCCGGGCCCGAGGGGGCGCCGCCGACCGGGAACAGCTCCTCGGCCAGCTGGGAGCCGGGGGTGGCGAGCAGGTCGGTGACCTTGCCGGACTCCACGATCCGCCCGCCGCTCATCAGCGCGGCCGAGTCGCAGATCGTCTTGACGACGTCCATCTCGTGCGTGATCAGCAGCACGGTCAGGCCCAGCTGCCGGTTGAGGTCGCGCAGCAGCTGGAGGATCGAGCGGGTGGTCTCGGGGTCGAGCGCGGAGGTCGCCTCGTCCGACAGCAGCACCTTGGGGTCGCCCGCGAGCGCGCGGGCGATGCCGACGCGCTGCTTCTGGCCGCCGGAGAGCTGGGCGGGGTACGCCTTCGCCTTGTCGGCCAGGCCGACCAGGTCCAGCAGCTCCAGGGCCTTGCGGGTGCGCTCCTTGCCGGAGACGCCGAGGATCTCCAGCGGCAGCTCGACGTTGTCGCGCACCGTGCGCGAGGAGAGCAGGTTGAAGTGCTGGAAGACCATGCCGATCCGGCTGCGCGCCTGGCGCAGCGCGGACCCCGCGCGCTGCCCCCGTCCCGCGAGCGCCGTGAGGTCCTGACCGGCCACGGTGACCGTGCCGGACGTGGGGCGCTCCAGGAGGTTGACGCAGCGGATCAGGGTGGACTTCCCGGCGCCGCTCTGACCGACGACGCCGTACACCTCACCCTCGCGGACATGCAGATCGACGCCGTCGAGGGCGGTGACCTCGCGGCCTCGTGAGCGGTAGACCTTTGTCAGGTCCGTAGTGGTGATCACAGGGTTTCCGTCACTGTTGAGTGCAGGGCGGTTGTGCCGCCGGGCACGGTTCATTCCTTACGGAAGCGGCGTGGGCGGGCCGAGGGCGTGCGCCATGTGTGGGCGCGGGCTCGGGGTCCAGGTGACGCGGGGCATGGCGCGGTCCGCGCGCGGGCGCGCGGACAGGACGCGGCGGGTCTCGCTTCGGGGCGCGAGGCTCGGGCGGGGACCCTCAGCGGTCACACATTCGACACCGACAACGAGCACCGGGCGTCATCGTCGCCTCGGTCGCAGGGGTGCGGCAGCTCGTCGTGGTCATGGCCGCCAGTAAACCAGAGACCCTTACGGGCCGATCAAGCATGTCCGCATGACGGACGGAGCAGTCCAGTCCGTGGACAGCGGAGGAGATCGTTCCGGGTTCGGCGGAGTCCGGTCACTCCCCCGCGACGATCTCCACTGCCCCGTCTCCCCCGTCGACGACGCGTGCCGACACGGCCGACAGGTCCTCCACCACGATGTCGGCGTCCAGCTCCGCCCGGCCGGTCGTTGTGGTCAACGCCACCGTCCGCATCCCGGCCGCCCGGGCGGCGGCGAGCCCGGCCGGGGCGTCCTCGAAGACCACGCAGCGGGCCGGGTCGGCGCCCAGCTTCGCGGCGGCCAGCAGGAAGGGCTCGGGGTCCGGCTTGCCGCGGGTGATGTCGTCCGCGGTGATCAGCAGCCCCGGGCGTATCCCGGCCTCGGCGAGGCGCGCCTCGGCCAGTGCGCGGCCCGCGGAGGTCACCACGGCCCAGCGCTCCTCGGGCAGCCCGGCCAGCAGGTCGAGGGTGCCGGGCAGCAGCTTCACCCCGCCCGGGACGTCCTCGACCTCCAGCTCGTCGATGCGGCGGCGGGCCTCCGCGACGCGGTCGGGCGGGAGCAGATCGCCGATGATGTCGGTCGCCGGACGGCCGTGCAGCTCGACCCGCGCGAACGCCTCCGTCACGCCGTACTCCCCGGCCCAGCGGGTCCAGCAGCGGACCACGGACTCCATGGAGGAGACGAGGGTTCCGTCGTTGTCGAACAGCAGCGCGTCAGCGGTGATCCTCATGGGGCGCAGCGTACGTTGCGTGACGCGCCGGTCCGTGAACCGGCCGTCCCGGGGTGCGGGGCCGATCGCAACGCGGTCATTCGGGCCGATTACAGTCGTCCCATGCTTGTCACCCCCTGTGTGCGGGACCGCACCGCGCGGAGGTTCCGTTGTTCGACCTGCTGACCGCCGTACTCGGCGCGGCCGCCCTCGCGCTCGCCGCGTGGTGCGGTTTCGCCGCCTACCGTGACCAGCCCACCAAGGACTGGCACTTCATCGGCATGGCCGTGGTGTCCGTGCTGGCGATCGTCCAGCTGGTCATCGGGATCGTGCGGCTGGCCCAGGGCGACGACCCCCGGCAGGGCGTGGCGATCTTCATCGCGTATCTGATCGGCTCGGCGTGCGCCGTGCCCGTAGCGGCGTTCATGTCGCTGGCGGAGCGGACCCGCTGGGGCTCGGCGACGGTCACGGCGGCGGCCGTGGTGCTGGCGGTGCTGGAGGTACGGCTGTACGACATCTGGGGAGGCGTGGGTGGCTGAGTCGACCGAATCGACGAAATCTGTGCGCACGGGGCTCGGGCAGGGGCCCGGCCGACTGCTGGTGATGCTCTACGGGGTGTTCACGGTGGCCGCGGCGTCCCGCTCGATCTACCAGCTGATCGCCCAGTACGACGAGGCACCGCTGGCCTACATCCTCTCGGCGGTCTCCGCCGTGGTGTACGCCTTCATCACGGTCTCGCTGGTGCGGGGCGGGGAGGGTGCCCGCAAGGCGGCGATGGTGTGCTGCGCGGCGGAGCTCCTGGGCGTCCTCACGGTAGGCACCTGGACCCTCGCCGACCCCTCGGCCTTCCCCGACCAGACGGTGTGGTCGGACTACGGGATGGGCTACCTCTTCATCCCGATCTTCCTGCCCGTGACGGGCCTCATGTGGCTCCGCCGCGCCCGCCAGGCCGGATAGCTCCCCCACTCCGCCCCTCCGATGTGCGGCTCCGCCGCGTGGCAGGGGCTCCGCCCCGGCGGGGGTGCGGGGGCGGAGCCCCCGAAGCGGGGGTCTGGGGGCGCAGCCCCCGGGTTCGGGAAGGGGCGGGGTGGGGCAATCGCAGGGCGGCCACCGCGACGGCGGACGGGCTGGGGGCGCCGGTTGGCGGGCCCCAGCCCGTTCGCTATGGGCTTGCCGGAGGCGTTACGCGCTGGCGGCGAAGGCCACCGCGGCGGCGTCCTTTTCCAGGGTGACCAGGCTCAGGCGGCGGTTGACCTCCTGGGTGGCGACCTGGGCGTAGCCGTACTTGCGGTACAGCCGCAGGTTGCCATCGTTGCGGTGGCCGGTGGCGAGCCGGTAGCGCTTGGCGGCGCGCTCCTCCGCGAGCTGGGCCTCGATCGCCGCGAGCAGGCGCCCGCCGAGACCGTGGCGCTGCATCCGCGGGTGGACGATGAGCTTGCCGATGGCGGCCGTGCCCTTGTCGTCGACGGCGGCCCGGACGGAGCCGACGACCTCCTCGCCGAGCCGGGCCACCAGCACACAGCTCTGGCCCAGTTCGGCGCGCAGGTCGTCGAGCGTCTGCGTCAGCGGCTCGATGGAGTAGTCACCGTAGAGCTCGGCCTCGCCCTGGTAACACAGGTACTGCAGCTTGAGGATCTGCTCGGCGTCGTCCGCGGTCGCCGCGGAGATGGTCACGCTCATGCCCATGTGCGCATGCCTCCCCTTTGTTCGGTCCACCGGCCGCCTGAGGGTAGGGGCGACCGGGGTTCATTGCCTGGATGGAGCCGGGCGCATGGTTGCGGCCGCCTCCTGGGCGCCGATTGTCTAACGCTCCTTTCCCCACGGTTCAGGAGCCGCAACCTCCGCCGTGAGCATTCTGCGCAGGCAACCCAGACATCGGGAACGTACCGGGCCCAGACTGCCCTGTGAGATAGCCAACTCGGCCGCGATCTCGCGATATGTCAGGTCGGACCGGGACAGCATCGCCCCGAGCAGTCTCGGGCAGCGGCCGGGCAGTCGGCGCACCGCGGCGCGCAGCGCGCGCCCGGTCTCGGCGGTGAGCGCGGCGTGCTCGGCGGGGCGGGGTTCGGGGCCGCTCGGCGGGCCGTCGCCGACCGGGTCGTACGGGACCTCACGGCGTGCCCGGCGCCGGGCCCCGCGCACCTCGGCCCGGACCGCGCGGCGCAGCCAGCGCGCGGGCTGGGGCGGCGGGCCGCTGTCCCGGGTGCGCTCCAGCAGCCGCAGCCAGACGGCCTGCTCCAGCTCGGCGGGCTCGACCCCCGCGCCGTACGCCTCGGCCGCCGCTTCGGCGGCGAGCAGCGGACGCAGTTGCTCCACAAGGTCCATGCCGGGCGGGACGTGGCGGGCTCGGCACCCGGTTGCCGGAGGGCGGGTCTCTCACCCGACCGGGGAGGCGGTGGGCCGCGCCTTGACGCACACGGCGCGGCCCACCGGTCCCTGACTACTTGCGGAACTCCGCCGCCGCGAGGAGGGCGGTGTCCGGGTTGTCGGAGAAGAGCCCGTCGATGCCGGTGGCGAAGTACGCCTTGAAGACGCCGAAGGAGTCCCCGTACGCGTTGGGGTCGCTGCCACGGCGGTAGTCGGTCGGCAGGAAGGTGTTCTCGTTGCGCACGGTGTACGGGTGCAGGACGAGCCCGGCCGCGTGCGCGTCCTTGACCACGCTGGTCGGGGTACCGAGCTTGCCGTCGGACGTACGCGGGATGATCACCGTCAGGTCGGGGCCGATGCCCTGCGCGTAGGTCGCGATCCACTTCAGGCCCTCGGGCTTGACGAGGTCCGCGACCGTACGCGGGTCGTTCGCCTCGACGAAGTCCCACGGGCGGCTGGTCAGGGTCGACAGCAGCACGACCGACGGGGTGTCGACCAGCTTGCGCAGCCGCTGGATGCTGCTCGGCTCGAAGGACTGGAGGAAGAGCGCCGCGTCCTTCTTGTGGCGCCCGTACTTACGGAGCAGCTTGGCGACCCGCTCCTCCAGCCCGAGGCCGAGCTTGCGGAAGTAGGTGGGGTGCTTGGTCTCGACGTACAGCCAGACCTTGCGGCCCCGCTTGTGGCCCTCGCGCTCGGCCCACTGGAGGACCTCCTCGAAGGTGGGCACCTCCCAGTGGCCGTCGTAGAGCGTGTTGTGCTGGCGGTTGCCGGGGATGCGCTCCTTGGCGCGCAGCGTCTTCAGCTCGGCGAGCGTGAAGTCCTCGGTGAACCAGCCGGTCAGCTTGGCGCCGTCGACCGTCTTGGTGGTCTTGCGGTCGGCGAACTCCGGGTGGGCGGAGACGTCGGTGGTGGCCGTGATGTCGTTCTCGTGACGGCACACCAGCTGCCCGTCCTTGGTGGGGACGAGGTCCTGCTCGACGATGTCCGCGCCCATGTCCAGCGCGAGCTGGTACGAGCCGAGCGTGTGCTCGGGGCGGTAGCCGGAGGCGCCCCGGTGGCCGATCACGGTCGGCACCGGCAGCCCGTGCACGGGCCCGGGCTTCCCCGCGGTACCCGCCTCCGCGGCGGCCGCCGTGCCCGCGCCGCCGCCCAGGGCCACCGCTCCCGCGCCGAGGGCCGCGGCCCCCAGAAGGGCGCGCCGCCCGGGCTGTTGCTCGCGCTGTTCGGGCTCCATGAGCACTCCTCGTTCTGGTGTCCAGCACCGTCAATTCCTGTCAGAGAACGGGCTGATGGTAGGGGGGTGTGCCTTATCTGCGGGAGACCTGCGGCGAAACGCGTGGGAAACGGGTGTCAACACTGCGTATCAGGTGGGTGAACCCGGTGTGCGAGGCGACATGACCGGCGAGTATCGTCCTCAACGGCGTTTCTGTGCGGCACCGGGTTGACGGACCGTACGGCGAGACGCCCCCGACCTTGACCCCGACCGGAGGGCCCGTTGTCCCGTTTCGTGTTCCTGAAGGCAGTACTCGGTCCGCTGATGCGCCTGATGTTCCGTCCACGGGTCGAGGGCGCGGAGCGCATTCCCGGCTCCGGTCCGGTGATCCTCGCCGGGAATCACCTCACCTTCATCGACTCCGTGATCCTGCCCCTCGTCTGTGACCGTCAGGTCTTCTTCATCGGCAAGGACGAGTACGTGACCGGCAAGGGCCTCAAGGGCCGTCTGATGGCCTGGTTCTTCACCGGCGTCGGCATGATCCCGGTCGACCGGGACGGCGGACGCGGCGGCGTCGCCGCGCTGATGACCGGCCGCCGGGTGCTGGAGGAGGGCAAGGTCTTCGGCATCTACCCCGAGGGCACCCGCTCCCCCGACGGCCGCCTCTACCGCGGCCGCACCGGTATCGCCCGGCTCACCCTGATGACCGGCGCTCCGGTGGTGCCGTTCGCGATGATCGGCACCGACCGGCTCCAGCCGGGCGGCAAGGGGCTGCCGCGGCCCGGGCGGGTGGCGGTGCGGTTCGGTGAACCGCTGGAGTTCACCCGCTACGAGGGCATGGACCGCGACCGCTATGTGCTGCGGGCGGTGACCGACGAGGTCATGAGCGAGGTCATGCGGCTGTCCGGGCAGGAGTACGTGGACATCTACGCGACGAAGGCGAAGGCGGCGGCCTGAGCCGGGCGACGGTCCTGAGCCGGGTGATGAGCCTGAGCCGGGCGATGAGCCTGAGCCGGGCGATGCGTCTGGGCCCGGTGTTGAGCCTGAGGCGGGCGACGCGCCCGAGGCGGGCGGGAGCTGACATCGAAGTGTCAGTTTCCGCCCCCCTTCGCACCGTTCCGGTCACTGTCCTATCACCGTCGGTAGGGCTCCCCCGTGCACTGGTCTCGCCCCCGGGACGGCCACTACCGTGCCGCGAGTGACGACAATGACCGTGCCCTCCCCCGACTTCGTGTCCCTCCGCGGTCGCCGGTTCGCCCTCACCGACTTCGGCGGACCGGGAACCCCGGTCCTCGCCCTCCACGGCCACTTCGGCCGCGGCCGGATGTACGCGCCGCTGGCCGCCGCCCTGGCCCCCGCGTACCGGGTGATAGCGCTCGACCAGCGGGGACACGGGCTGACCGGGGGTGGCGGGCCGTTCACCCTGGACGAGTACGTCGCCGACGCCGCCGCCCTGCTGCACGAGCTGCGCCGCCCCGGTCCGGTGCCGGTCGTCGCCCATTCCACGGGCGCGGTCGCCGCGTACGCCCTCGCCGCGCGCCACCCGGAGCTGGTGAGCGCCCTCGTCGTCGAGGACATCGGCGCCGTGACGGACCGTCCGGTGGTCTCCCACCCCGTGCTCGACGTCTCCGGCTGGCCGACCTGGGCCGCCGACCGGGAGACGCTGCGCGACCAGATCGAGTCCCGTGGCATCCACGACGCCTCGTACTTCCTCGACAGCGCCGAGCGGGACCGGGCGACCGGCGGCTGGCGGCTGCTGTTCGAACCGGCCCACATGATGGCGTCGCAGGAGGCGATGCGGGGCGATTTCTGGGCCGAGTGGCTGAACTCCACGTGTCCGGCGCTGCTGATGCACGGCGAACACAGCTCCCTGCTGCCGCCCGGGCACGCCCGGGAGATGGCGCGGCGGCGGCCGCGCACCACGCTGCGGGAGTTCGCCGGGTGCGGGCACTGGATTCACGACGACGCGCCGAAGGAGTACGCCTGGGCGGTAGCCCGTTTCCTGGACTCGCTACCCGACGCCTGACGGCTCCGCCGGGGTCTATCCCCCACCCCGCCCCTTCCCGAACCGGTGCTCCGCCCCGGCCCCCGCTCCTCAATCGCCGGAGGGGCTGAAAGACACGGCTCCTGTCCCCGGGACCCCCGCTGGGCGCGGGGTGGGGCGTTGCCCCTTGCCGTTTCGTCGCCGGGTGCGGCCCGGTGGCCGGGTTGTGCCCACCCGTTCCTCCCCCAGCTACCGCTGGGAGGTGCCCCCCGGCGGAACGATTGCCCACAACCGGGTCGATGCGGCCCCCGGGGGCGTACGCCCACCTTTCAGCCCGTCGGGCGGTTGGGGATGCCGCCCGGTTTCCTGGTGTGGGTCCGCCGCCTGGCCTCCGGGCGGTGGGGCACGGTGTGGGGCCCTGGCGTGGGCGTGCCATCTGACCCCTTCGGTGGCCTGGTGTGGGGGCGCCGCCCGGCGCGTATCGGAGGTTGGGGCGGACGTGCCCCACATCCAGCCTCTCCGGCGTTTGAGGAGCGGGGGTGCAGGGGGCGGAGCCCCCGCAGCGGGGCCGGGGCGGGCGTGCCCCAACTCCAGCCCCTCCGGCGCTTGAGGAGCGGGGCCCGGGGCAGAGCCCCGGTTTCGGGAAGGGGCGGGGTGGGGGACTAGACCCCGGTCAGGACCAGGGCAGGGACGACCGCGTCCGCCAGTACGCCTCCGGGGGCTCCGCCAGGTCTTCCAGCTCCGGGAGGTGGACGTCCGCCGCAGCCAGGTTCGAGCGAAGCTGAGCCACCGTCGCCGCACCCGACAGCGCAACCGTCACCCACGGCTGCCGAAGAACCGCCGCCAAGGCGATCGCGTCCACCGGAGCACCCACCTCGGCAGCGACACGCCCCAGCGCCGCACTATCGACCAGACGGCCATTCGCCATGGCTTCCTTGACGATCACGGTCCGCCCCGCCCCATGCGCCTCCGCCAGCGCCGCCCCGGCCGACGGCTCCAGCAGGTTGTACGTGCTCTGGACCGTACGGAACAGCGGCTGCCCGTCGGCCTCGACCTCCAGCGCGGCGCGGATCGCCTCCCCCTGCGCGGGACCGCTGGTGGAGATGCCGACCGTCACCCCCTCCGCCGCGAGCCGGGCCAGCCGGGCGTGGAGGGCGGGATCGGTGAGCGCGGGAGACTCGGGCGTCACGGAGTGGATCTGGTAGAGGTCCAGGTGGTCGCCAAGGAGAGCGCGGGTTTCCTCCCGCTGACGCTCGTACGTCGCGACGCCGTGGTCCTTGACCTCGTGAGCGTCGGCGTCCATTCGCCAGTCGGCCACATACGTGTAGCCCCACTTGCTGCCGACCACCACCTCCCGCGCCGCCTCCGGCCGCTCCCGCAGCCAGTCGGCGAGGAACTCCTCGGCCCGCCCGTAGGAGCGGGCCGCGTCCAGGTAGCGCACCCCCGCCGCGTACGCGGCGTCCAGCAGCTCGTGCGAACGGCGCCGCATCGCGTCGACGGTGCGGTCGGCCGGGAGGTCACGGTCGCGGCCGAGGTTGATGTAGCCGGGGCGGCCGACCGCGGCCAGGCCGAGCCCGATCCGGGACACCGGCGTGGCGGCGGCAGCACCCACAAGACGGTCGACGGACATCAGCGCTTCGCGTCCGCCCACGCCCGCTGCGCCGCGAGGTCCGTCTTGACCTCGGCCAGCTGCGCGGCGACGGCCGACGGGGCGGTCCCGCCGCGCCCGTCGCGCGAGGCCAGCGCGCCCGGGACGTTCAGCACGCTCCGCACCTCGGGCGTCAGATGCGGGGAGATCTTCGCGAACTGCTCATCGGTGAGCTCGTCCAGCTCGATCCCCGTCAGCTCGCACTCCTTGACGCACGCGCCCGCGACCTCGTGCGCCACCCGGAACGGCACGCCCTGCCGGACCAGCCACTCGGCGATGTCGGTGGCCAGCGAGAACCCGGCGGGGGCCAGCTCCTCCATCCGCTCCCGGTTGACGGTCAGCGTGGCCATCATCCCGGTGAAGGCGGGCAGCAGGACCTCCAGCTGGTCGCAGGAGTCGAAGACCGGCTCCTTGTCCTCCTGCAGATCGCGGTTGTACGCGAGCGGCAGGGCCTTGAGCGTGGCCAGCAGCCCGGTGAGGTTGCCGATGAGACGGCCGGACTTGCCCCGGGCCAGCTCGGCGATGTCCGGGTTCTTCTTCTGCGGCATGATCGACGAGCCGGTGGAGAAGGCGTCGTGGAGGGTCACGAAGGAGAACTCCTTCGTGTTCCAGATGATGATCTCCTCGGCGATCCGCGACAGATCGATGCCGATCATCGCGGTGATGAAGCCGAACTCGGCGGCGAAGTCACGGGCCGCCGTGCCGTCGAGCGAGTTGGCGACCGAGCCGTGCTCGAAGCCCAGGTCGGCGGCGACGGCCTGCGGGTCGAGGCCCAGCGAGGACCCGGCCAGCGCGCCCGATCCGTACGGCGAGACGGCCGTCCGCTCGTCCCACTGCCGCAGCCGCTCCGCGTTCCGGGACATCGCCTGGACGTGGGCGAGGACGTGGTGGGCGAAGAGCACCGGCTGGGCGTGCTGGAGGTGGGTGCGGCCGGGCATCGCGACGTCCGGGTGCGCCTCGGCGAGCCCGACCAGGGCCTCCTGGAGGTCGGCGATCAGGCCGCCGAGGACCCGGGCGTGGTCGCGCAGGTACATCCGGAAGAGGGTGGCGATCTGGTCGTTCCGGGACCGCCCGGCGCGCAGCTTGCCGCCGAGGTCGGGGCCGAGCCGCTCCAGCAGGCCGCGCTCCAGCGCGGTGTGCACGTCCTCGTCGGCGATGGTGCCGGTGAAGTCGCCGGAGGCGACGTCGGCCTCCAGCAGGTCGAGCCCGGCGAGCATCCGCTCCAGCTCGTCTGCGGTCAGCAGATCGGCCGCGTGGAGCACCCGGGCGTGGGCACGGGAACCGGCAATGTCGTACGGCGCCAGGCGCCAGTCGAAGTGCACCGAAGCGCTGAGCTTCTCCAGTGCCTCGGCGGGCCCGTCGGCGAAGCGGCCGCCCCAGAGCCGGACGTCGCCGCTGTTGCCGTTGCTCACGCTGTTGCTCCTCAAGGCTGTGGGTGTACGACCGCCTCCCCACCGGACGGCGGGAAGGCGGCGTGGTGACGTCTCGTACGCAGGTTACTGCTGCAGGTCCCGCTTCGCGGCGATCTTGCTGGACATCCCGAACAGCTCGATGAAGCCCTTGGACAGCGACTGGTCGAACGTGTCGCCCGTGTCGTAGGTCGCCAGGTTGAAGTCGTACAGCGACTGCTCCGACTTCCGGCCGGTGACGACGGCCCGGCCGCCGTGCAGCGTCATCCGGACATCGCCGGAGACGTGCTCGTTCGCCTCGGAGATGAAGCCGTCCAGGGCCCGCTTGAGCGGCGAGAACCACAGACCGTCGTAGACCAGCTCGCTCCACCGCTGCTCGACCTGCCGCTTGTAGCGGGCCAGCTCACGCTCGACGGTGACGCTCTCCAGCTCCTGGTGGGCGGTGATCAGCGCGATGGCACCGGGGGCCTCGTAGATCTCCCGCGACTTGATGCCGACGAGCCGGTCCTCGACCATGTCGATCCGCCCGATGCCCTGCGCCCCGGCCCGCTCGTTGAGCTGCTGGATGGCCTGGAGGACGGTCACCGGCTTGCCGTCGATGGCAACCGGGATGCCTGCCTTGAAGCTGATGACGACCTCGTCGGCGTCCCGCTGGGTGGCCGGGTTCGAGGTGTACTCGTACACGTCCTCGATCGGCGCGTTCCAGATGTCCTCCAGGAAGCCCGTCTCGACGGCCCGCCCGAAGACGTTCTGGTCGATCGAGTAGGGGGACTTCTTGGTGGTCGCGATCGGCAGGCTCTTCGCCTCGCAGAAGGCGATGGCCTTGTCCCGCGTCATCGCGTAGTCCCGGACCGGGGCGATGCACTTCAGGTCGGGCGCGAGGGAGGAGATGCCCGCCTCGAACCGCACCTGGTCGTTGCCCTTGCCGGTGCAGCCGTGGGCGACGGTCGTGGCGCCGTGCTTCCGGGCGGCCGCGACGAGGTGCTTGACGATGGTGGGCCGGGAGAGCGCCGAGACCAGCGGGTAGCGGTCCATGTACAGCGCGTTCGCCTTGATCGCCGGGAGGCAGTACTCGTCGGCGAACTCGTCCTTGGCGTCCGCGACCTCCGCCTCGACCGCCCCACAGGCGAGCGCGCGCTTACGGATGACATCCAGGTCCTCGCCGCCCTGGCCGACATCCACGGCAACGGCGATGACCTCGGCGCCCGTCTCCTCGGCGATCCAGCCGATGGCGACGGAGGTGTCCAGGCCGCCCGAATAGGCGAGTACGACGCGCTCGGTCACGGGTTTCTCCTTACGATCCATGCACTGACTGGCATAAGTATGCACTGGCCCGTATGTTTCGTCAACGCGACCGGAAGAGGGAGGTCGGCGGGCGGCGCTATGGTGTGGTTTGTGAGTATTCAGGACGACTTCCTCAGTCGGACGGCTGAGTTCGTCCCAGGGCCCAGCGACAGGGGAGCCACCCTGTGGGGTGTGTGACATGCCGCTATCGGCGTAATAGTCGGGTTGGACTGTTCGGGCGGGGCAATCTGGGCGAGCCGCAGCTCCGCGGGGCCATCGCCGACCGCACCACGCACACCGTCTGACCAGACCGCCCCCGGCACGGATCTCGGCGGCCGGACCAAGCAGGTACTGCAAGCGTCTACAGAGCGGTGAGCCTGCGAAAGGGACCAACCGTCATGGACGAGAGGACGGAGCAGCTCCACGAACTGCTCAAGGCGGCAGACGCGGCGGCACCGGTGGAGTCGCTCGACGTGGTCGCCGAGAACCTGCGCCGGCGCTTCGGCGCCGAGACGGTCTCCTTCCTCATCGCGGACCTCACCGGCAGAGCGGTGGTCCGGCTGACCACCGCCGGCAACGTCGAGTCCGGCCGGCGCGCCGAGCGCATCGAGCTGTTCGGCAGCGTTTACGGACACGTGGTGCGCAGCCAGCAGCCCCACCAGGAACCGGTCGCCCGCGGACAGCTGGTGATCACTCCGGTCACGAACCGCGGAGACGCCATCGGACTGCTGGAGCTGACCCTGCCCACCCCACCTGAAGAGCCGGTGCTGCACGCCGTGCGCGAGGCCGCCCGCGCACTGGCCTACATCGTGATCGCCAACCAGCGGTACACCGATCTCTACACCTGGGGAAAGCGCACCACACCCCTCAGCCTCCCCGCGGAGATCCAATACCGGCTGCTGCCCGCCTCACTGTCCTGCGAAACGGCCCAATTCGCGATGAGTTGCGCCCTGGAGCCCTCCGCGACCATCAGCGGCGACACCTTCGACTACGCCCTGGACCGCGAGACCCTGCACGTGTCGCTCACCGACCCCATGGGCCACGACGTCCACGCCGCTCTGCTCGCCAGCGTCCTCGTGGGCGCCCTGCGCCGCGCCCGCCGCGCAGGAGCCGACATCGCCGAACAAGCCCGCCAAGCCGACCAGGCCCTTCTCGACTACGGCCGGGGCCATGCCACCGGGCAACTCCTGCGCGTCAACCTCGGCGACGGCCGCGTCCAGTTCCTCAACGCCGGGCACCCCTGGCCCCTGCGGGTACGCCAGGGACGGGTCGCAGAAGTCACCATCGCGGTCGATGAACCCTTCGGTCTGCCTCTCCCCCACACCTACCGGGCCCAGACCCTGGACCTCCGCCCCCACGACCGCCTGGTCATGCTCACCGACGGCATGCTCGAACGCAGCGCCGAAAATGTCGACCTCGGCGCTGTCCTGCTCGACTCCCAGGACCTCCACCCGCGCGAGACCGCGCTCGCCCTGACCACAGCAATCCTGGAGGCCAGCGACGGCAGGCCGGCCGACGATGCCGTCGTCATCGTCCTGGACTGGCACGGAGCACACCACCCAGCCGACACCAGCCAATTCTGACCCCGCCCACTCGTCCGCATTGGGGCGCTGATGCCACCATGGTGGGCGGCGGGGGTGGCGCTTCTGCGGACCGAGGGGGAGTCGGTGGCGGACAAGAAGAACCAGATGATCGTGCTCGGTGTGGTCGTGGTGGGGGTCCTGTGGATCAACGGCCGGGGCGACGCCGACGACAAGGGCGACGGCAAGTCGCCCACGCCGCACCAGACGGGGCGGTACCCCGTTCACTTCCAGAAGGATGCCAAGAAGAAGGACGACGGGAAGAAGGACACCAAGAAGCCGGTGCCGCGCTCCACGGTGTCCTATCCGATCAAGTTCCCCCACAAGTGAGGTCGATCTCGGCCCAGATCGTCTTGCCCGGCCCCTGCCGCTCCGCCACGCCCCAGCGCGCGGCGAGGCCCGCGACCAGCAGCAGGCCACGGCCGGTCTCGGAGTCGGACGGGGGCGCGGCCGGGGTCTCACCGGCCGGCGGCCGTTCCTCGGTACGGGTGTCCGCCACCTCGACCCGGAGAGCAGTGACGCTCCGCGTCAGCCGGACCTCGAAGTCCCGGCCCGGGACGCGACCGTGGGTGACGGCGTTCGCGGCGAGTTCGGCCACGATCGCGGCCACGAGATCGGACGGATCGCTCCGGTACGGGAACCCCCAATGGTCGAGCTGCTGAAGCACCAGCAGCCGGGCGAGGCGGGCGCCACGGCGGGTGGCGCTGAACCGATGGGTGAACTGGTCGGAAGTCGTTCGCGGATGCGCTGGGATTGGCATGGCGTCACCGTTCCGGCTCGACGTATGACCGGACCAGATCGGCTTCTCGTACGCTGCGTCACTGTACGAGTACGCGTGGTGGACTGTACGAATAACGGACCGTGACCATGGCCGAGTTGAGCCGATAGTCAGGTTCAGTACGTACGGCACCACCGGAGGTGGCCGCGATGGCGGACAACGTGGGCAGCAGCAACGGACCCGAGTCCTCGGACAGCCTCAAGACGTTCGGGGCGGTCGTCAAGGTCTTCCGAGAACGCGCGGGCTACACCCAGGAGCAACTGGCCCCGTTGCTCAGGTACTCGGTCCAGACCCTGGCCTCGATCGAACAGGGACGGCGCTACCCGCAACGGGAGTACGTGGACCGGGCGGAAGAACTGCTGGACGCGTTCGGGGTCCTGCGGGCAGCGTCGAAGCACTTGGTGCGGAAGCCGGGGCTGGCAGCGTGGTTCAACCAGTGGGCCACGCTGGAGGAGACGGCGATCAGCTTGTGCTCCTACGAATGTCGGTTGATCCCGGGGTTGTTGCAGACAGCAGCGTATGCCCAGGCGGTGTTCGAAAGTGGGGTGCCGCCGCTGGCTGATGAGCAGATCGAGATCCAGCTCACCGCCCGCCAGGAACGACAGCGTCTGCTCCGGGACAGGCCGAACACGGCGTTCAGCTTCATCATCGAGGAGGCGCTTTTCCGTCGCTGCACCGGAGGTGCGGATATCACTCGGGAACTCATCGACCATGTGCTGGAGTGCGCGGAGCTTCGCAACATCGAGCTGCAGATCATGCCTCTGGTGCAGGAGCAACACGCGGGACTGAACGGCCCCATCCGGCTGCTGGAGACTCCGGACCACGAGTGGCTCGGTTACTCAGAAGGTCAACGTGGCGGTTTGCTGATCTGTGACCGTAAAGACGTCAGCGTTCTCCAGATGCGCTATGCGAAACTGCGCTCACAGGCTCTTACCCATGAGGGCTCCATGAGCCTGCTGAGGCAGATCCGAGGAGCGCTATGAGCACCGAGCTTGCCTGGTTCAAGAGCAGCTACAGCGGAAGCGACGGCGATGACTGCGTAGAGATCGCCCTCTCCTGGCACAAGTCCACTCACAGCGGAAGCGACGGCGACGAGTGCGTCGAGGTCGCCACCTGCCCGGAGAACACCGTCCACGTCCGGGACTCCAAGGACAAGCAGGGCCCCCAACTCGCCTTCTCCCCCACCGCATGGACGGCGTTCGTTGTGAACACGGCGGCAGATCAGGGCGCGTCGTAAAGCCGCACGGCGGGCGTCCATGCTGGTCAGCCCGCTGGCCCGCGATCGCGTAAGGATGGGTAAAGCCGTCGATTCACGGCAATCTCCATTCGTATCGTGATTGGCGCAGATCTGCGTTGCCCTCTCGCACGCGACACCGTGACCATCGGCTTCATGAGTCCCTCTCGACGGCAGGCTCTTGAAGAGATCTCCGACCTGTCCGCCTTCATGAAGGCACTGCGCCAGTTGAAGAGCGATTCCCGGATGTCCTACCGGCAGCTGGAAGAGCGCGCGACGGCGTCCGGGGACGTGCTGCCGCGCAGCACCGCCTCCGTGCTGCTGAGCCGGGACACCGTCCCGAGCCGTGGCCAACTGGCCGTCTTCGTGAAGGCCTGCGGGGACGGGGAGCTGGTGGAGGCGTGGCTGGAGGCGCGGGACAGAATCGCCGTGCGGGAGCAGACGGCACCGCCGGAAAGCGACGACGACGCCGCCCCCGCGGTCTTCCGCGAAGTCCGGACAGACAGCTCTGATGAAGTCGAGGCGGGCCGCGAGCACAGCACCCGTTCGGTGTTTCCGCGGGGCAGGGCTCTTCTGACGCTGGGTGCGGCGCTGGTGGCGGCGCTGGGTCTGGGTGCCTGGGGGATGGCAGCCCTGTATCGCCATGGCACGCTCAAGCCCCCCTCCACCGCGACGGCTTCCCTGCCCACCGGAGCGGCTCAAGAGTCCGAGGACGGGTTCACCCTCTTCGAGGCGAGCAGCGCCAACGGCTCCACAACGGCCAGCATCGGCTACCGGAACTGGGAGACCCGGGACGGTTGGTACGGCATCGAGTACGTCATGCCGTACTCCCGGGATCAGCACGAGAACGAGCGGGACGGCTGGGGCGGAACCCTGCGCATGCACTACGAGGACCGCCTCGGAACCCACACCACCACCCTCACGGACAACCCCGACGGCGAACCCGACGCAGGCAAGGACAGCGTCCACTACGGCATGAAGGACGTGTGGTTCGAGGTCTGCGACTCCGGTCGGCAGCACCGGCTTCGCGGCTGCCAGCGCCTGCACATGGCCAGGCTCTGAGCTTGTCCACTGTTAAGGTGATCCACATGTCAAGTCCCGAGGCATCCAGGCTCTAGCCACCGGTCGTTCGGTGGCGCCTTCACTACCGGGCTTCCGGTCTCCGCAGTTCTCTCCGTCTTTCATGCCGGTGTGTGGAGTCTTCATGCCTTTTGCCATCTATGTGCTCGGACTGGCGGTCTTCGCCCAAGGGACATCCGAGTTCATGCTGTCCGGCCTCGGGCCGGACATCGCCAGTGATCTGAACGTTTCCCTCCCCGCCGCGGGCGCACTGACGTCGGCGTTCGCCGTGGGGATGATCGTGGGGGCGCCGCTGATGGCGCTCCTCAGCATGCGCTGGCCGCAGCGCCGCGCGCTGCTGGTGTTTCTGACGGCCTTCCTGGCCGTCCATGTCGTCGGCGCGCTCACCACGAACTTTGCCGTGCTGCTGGCCACCCGGGTGGTCGGGGCGCTGGCCAATGCCGGGTTCCTGGCTGTGGGGCTCGCGACGGCGACCGGGATGGTTTCGCCCGGCGCCAAGGGGCGGGCCACGTCCGCGCTGCTGGGAGGGGTGACGCTCGCGTGTGTCGCCGGGGTTCCGGCCGGGGCGCTGCTGGGGCAGGTCTGGGGGTGGCGTTCGGCGTTCTGGGCGGTGGCGCTCGTCTCCGTACCGGCGCTGTTCGCCATCGTGCGGTCGGTTCCGCGTTCCGAAGCGGTAAAGGCCGTGAAAGCGGTGGAGGCGCCGGGCGCACGCGGTGAGCTGCGGGCGCTGCGCGGTCCGCGGCTGCTGGTGACGCTGGGGCTCGGGATGCTGGTGAACGCCGCGACGTTCTGCACGTTCACCTATCTGACGCCGCTCATCACGCACGTGAGCGGCATCGGTCAGCCCTGGGTACCGGCCGTGCTGGCGCTCTTCGGGCTCGGGTCGTTCGCCGGGGTGACGGTCGCCGGGCGGTGGTCGGACGCCCGGCCGATGCTGGTTCTGGTGCCGGGCGGGCTCGCGCTGCTCGTCGGCTGGTCGCTGCTGTCGATGGGCGCGCACAGCGCGGTGGCGGCGGTCGTGCTGGTCCTCGTACAGGGGACGCTGTCGTTCGGCGTCGGCTCGACGCTGATCACGCGGGCGCTGTACGAGGCGGCCGAAGCGCCCGCGCTGGGCGGTGCGTTCGCGACCGCCGCCCTCAATGTGGGCGCGGCCGTCGGCCCCGCCCTGGGCGGGCTCACCCTGGGCGCGGGGCTGGGCTACCGGTCCCCGGTCTGGGTGAGCGCGCTGCTGGTGGCGCTGGCCATCGTCACGGCGGGCGTGGCGGCACCCGCCTACCGGGCCGCTACGGCCGCGCGATGAACAGGTACAGGAACCAGAGGATGGGCACCAGCGCGACGTACGACACCGGGCGCTGAAGCACCCGCTTTCCGGGGTCGGGGCGCGTCCCGTAAACGGCGGGCCCCGGCTCCGGGAGCTTGTTGAGCTTCCCGCGCACCACCAGGTTGCTGATGATCGTGTACGGGTTGAAGAGGAACGCGGAGAACGGGCTCCACCAGCCCTGGCACAGCGTGTTGGCGGCCGCGTCCCGGCGCAGCGCCGTCCCGCAGGTCCGGCAGAACGGCCCCTCCCACTTTTTGAACCGCATCATGAGCAGCAGGCCGACGTGGCTGCGGATGGTGACCTCGGCCGCGGGCTGCGCGGCGCAGATGCGGCAGGCGGGCACCTGCGGCACCCCGGCCATGGGCTGGCCGTAACCGGGCATCTG
The DNA here is from genome assembly GCF_040629205.1 of Streptomyces sp. NPDC005962. Classification (NCBI taxonomy): domain Bacteria; kingdom Bacillati; phylum Actinomycetota; class Actinomycetes; order Kitasatosporales; family Streptomycetaceae; genus Streptomyces; species Streptomyces sp. NPDC005962. The sequence goes on from NZ_JBEXVE010000011.1 coordinate 193,981, forward strand.
GTGTGGCTGGTTGTAGCCGGGGGCCTGCTGCGGATATCCGTACGGGGCCTGGGGCGGCGCGGCGTACGGGTTTCCCTGGGGCAGTGCGGCGTACGGGTTTCCCTGGGGCGGCGCCGCGGCGTACGGGTTCCCGTGCGGCGGGGGCGGTATCGACATGAGTGTCCTCACCAAGAATGACGTGGTCAGCGATCATACGAAACCGAAACTTGTGAATTCCGTCGGCCTTTGAGTCATCGCCCGCTCCCAGCCGTACCCCTGTGCACCGGAGCCCATAGGAAGGGGACGGGCCGTGACGACGCTTTTGAACAGCCGGGCCGGTCGGCGGCTGGCCTTGCGCCAAATTCGGCCACGGCGCTCCCCCGCCGTGCCGCTGGTGCTGCTGAGCTGGGCAGGGGCGGCAGCGGTGCTGTCCCTGTGGTGGTTCAACACCCCGAACGTCACCGGCAACGCCGCCTGGCTGAACGGCGCCGGGCGGCTCAGCGGACTGCTCGCCGGGTACGTACTGGCGCTGGTGGTGCTGCAGATGGCGCGGGTTCCCGCGCTGGAGCGGCGGGTGGGGTCGGACCGGGTGGCGCGGTGGCACGCGATGAGCGGGCGGTACGCGCTGTGCCTGATCCTCGCCCATGTGGGCCTGATCATCGCGGGCTACGCGACCCAGGGCGGCGTCTCGTTCGTCGCGCAGACCGAGACGATGGTGCTCACCTTCCCCGACATGCTCGAAGCGACGGTCGGCACGGTGACCCTCGTGGTGATCGGGCTGATCTCGGCCGGGATGGTGCGCCGGAGGCTTCCCTACGAGCTCTGGTACTACCTGCATCTGCTCACCTACGCGGCCGTCTTCCTGACCTTCTGGCACCAGCTCAGCAACGGCGCCGAGTTCGTGGGCGACATGACGGCGCAGACGGCGTGGTACGTGCTGTACGGCGCGGTCAGCGCGCTCGCGATCTGGTACCGGCTGCTGGTGCCGCTGCGGCTGAACATGCGGCACCGGATGCGGGTGGAGGCCGTCGTCCAGGAGGCGCCCGGGATCGTCTCGGTGCTGATCAAGGGGCGCAAGCTGCACCGGATCGGCGCGGAGGCGGGCCAGTTCTTCCGGTGGCGGTTCCTGGCCCCGGGGCTGCGGTGGGGCTCCCATCCGTACTCGCTGTCCGCCCCGCCCCGGCCCAATCTGCTGCGGATCACGGTCAAGGCGGTGGGCGGGCACAGCACGGGGCTCGCCGATCTGAAGCCCGGCACCCGGGTGTGGGCCGAGGGGCCGTACGGGGCGATGACCGCGTCCCGCCGCAGCCAGGGCAAGGTGCTGATGATCGCCGGTGGGGCGGGCATCACCCCCATCCGGGCCCTGTTCGAGACGCTGCCCGGCAAGGGCGGCGACCTGACCCTGCTCTACCGCGCCCGGACCATCGAGGACCTGGCGCTGTGGGGCGAGCTGAAGCAGATCGCGACCGAGCGGGACGCCCGGCTGCTGTACGCCGTCAACGGCCCGGACGGCGGCCGTCCGGAGATCAGCGCGGAGCGGCTGCGGGCGCTGCTGCCGGACATCGACGAGCACGACGTCTATCTGTGCGGGCCTCCGGGCCTGACCGACCACGCGTACGAGGCGCTGCACGACGCGGGGGTCCCGGACCGCCGTATCCATCATGAATCCTTCGAGCTGTGACCTGAGGTGGAGCCATGAAGAGGAAGAATCCGCTGCGCCGAATTCTGCTGGGCACCGCCGCCACCGTGGCCGGTGTCGTGGCGCTGCTCGCGCTGAAGCAGCCCGCCGGTGGCGGCCAGAACGTCGCCGGACCGCCGGCCGGACAGGCGCCGCCCGTCGCGGCCACCGCGCCCCAGGGCGCGGGCGGGGGGCAGACCCTCACCGGTGACGTCGTCGACACGCAGTACGGGCCGGTGCAGGTCAGCGTCACCATGAGCGGCGGGAAGGTCACCGCCGCGCAAGCCGTCAAGACGCCGAACTCCGGACCCCGCAGCGAACAGATCGCCAAGGACTCCATCCCCCAGCTCAACCAGCAGGCGGTGTCCGCCGCGAAGGTCGACACCGTCTCCGGTGCCACGTACACCAGCGAGGGCTATTCCAAGTCCCTCCAGAGCGCTCTCGACAAGGCGGGTACCCAATGACGTCCTACGACGAGCTGCCGACCTACGACGAGCCGGAGCCGCTGCGCCATGTCGAACACGTCATGGGCACCGTCTTCTCCTTCGACCTGCGCGAGGTCCACGACGCCGACCGGCCCCGGGTGCTGGCCGCGCTGGACGGGGCCGTGGTGGGGCTGCACCGGGTGGACGAGCTGTTCTCCACGTACCGTCACGACAGCCAGATCAGCCGTCTCGGGCGCAATGAGCTGACCCTGTCGCGGTGCGAGCCGGAGGTGCGGGACGTGCTGGAGCTGTGCGAGGAGTTCTCGTACCGCAGCGACGGCTGGTTCACCGCGCTCTACGCCGGGGGGCGGCCCGACCCGACAGGCCTGGTCAAGGGGTGGGCGGTCGAACGCGCCGCCCGGATGCTGGCCTCGGCGGGCGCCGGTTCGGTGTGCGTCAACGGCGGCGGCGACGTGCAGGTGCACGGCGGCCCGTGGCGGGTGGGCATCGCCGATCCGCTGCGGCGCGGTGAGCTGCTCGCGGTGGTGGAGGCGCACGGCGAGCTGGCCGTGGCCACCTCGGGCCCGGCGGAGCGCGGCTGCCACATCCTGGACCCCCACACCGGCCGCCCTCCGGCGGACGGCCTCGCCTCCGTGACGGTGGTCGGCACGAGCCTGACGGAGGCGGACGCCTGGGCGACGGCGGCCTGCGCGATGGGCGCCGAGCGCGCCCGCCCGTGGCTGCAGCGGCAGCCGGGCGCGGAGGCGTTCGTGGTGACGGCGGAGGGGACGACGTGGCAGACGAGCGGTTTCACGCGTTACTCGGCTGAGCTGTGCGTCTCGTGAGCTGTGCGTGTCTGAGCTGTGGGGTCAGCGGTGGCCGCGTACCGCGTCGGCCAGGAGGCCCGCGTGGCCGTGGCTCACGTCCTTCACGGCCGTGAGCAGCGTGAGCGTGCCCTGTCCGGCCAGCGCGCGCAGATGGTCCACGGCCTCGCGGCGCTCCGGTTCGGCCAGCTCGGCGCGGTACCGCCGGGCGAACTCCGCGAACCGCTCCGGCTCATGCCCGTACCAGCGCCGTAGCTCGGTGGAGGGAGCTGCGGCCTTGGCCCACTCGTCCAGACGGGCGTCGGCCTTCGCCAGGCCACGCGGCCAGATCCGGTCCACCAGGACGCGGGTGCCGTCGTCCGGCTCCGGCGCCTCGTACACGCGGCGGACCCGGATTCCGGGGTGGGCCCGCCGACCGCTTTTATCTGCCATGTCTCCATCGAAACATCCCTGTGGCGTGCACCTCGGCGGATAATGCGCCACATGGGCAAGGTGTACGAACGTATCGACGGCAGACTTCGCACATTCATCGAACAGCAGAAGATCTTCTTCACCGCCACCGCCCCGCTGGCCGGGGACGGCACCGTGAACCTCTCCCCCAAAGGGGTGGCCGGTTCGTTCGCGGTGCTCGACGAACTGACCGTTGCCTACCTGGACTTCTCCGGGAGCAACGCGGAGACCATCGCCCATCTGCGCGAAAACGGCCGCATCACGCTGATGTGGTGTGCCTTTGACGGGCCGCCGAACATCGTGCGGGTGCATGGGCGGGGTGAACCGGTGTTCCGCGACGACTCGCGCTTCGCCGGGCTGGTCACGCACTTTCCCACCGTCGACGTGCACACGCACGGGCTGCGGGCCGTGATTGTGGTGACGGCCGATCTGATCCGGGACACGTGTGGGTACGCGGTGCCCTTCATGGACTACCGCGAGGACCGCTCGCTGCACGCCCAGCGGTTCCGGCGCGAGGACGACGAGGAGAAGCTGACCGCTTACTGCGAGCGGAAGGAACACGTCGCCAGCAGTCTGGACGGGTTGCCGGGGTTGCCGCTTCCGGTGCCGCCGCTGTCGTTGTGACGGCTTTCCTCGTGACGGCTTCCTTGTAGTGACCACATAACGAGACGGCCTTGCGGAGCGGACCGTTCTCGGCGTTCGATCACGCGGTGCGATCCGAACCCAAGAGCCCCGCAACGGACTCCCCGTCGTCATCGGAGTCCGGCCCCGGGCCCGCCGACCGGGCGGCCCGGCTGGCCGTCACCGTCTTCCCGCTGCTCGTCCTCGCCGCCGGGGTGGCGGGCATGAGCACGCCCGGCACCTTCAGCGGCTGGGCGCCGAACGTGCCCTACCTGCTCGGTACGGTCATGTTCTGTATGGGGCTGACCATGACCCCGCAGGACTTCACCGGCGTGCTCAAGCGGCCCTGGGCGGTGGCGCTCGGGCTGGTCGCGCACTATGTGATCATGCCCGGTCTGGGGTGGCTGATCGCTCAGGGGCTGGGGCTGTCACCGCAGTTGGCGGCCGGTGTCATCCTGGTCGGCTGCGCGCCGAGCGGGACGGCGTCGAACGTCGTGACGTATCTGGCGCGCGGTGATGTGGCGCTGTCCGTCTCGGTCGCCACCGTCTCCACCGTGCTCGCCCCGCTGGTCACCCCGCCGCTGACGCTGCTGCTCGCCGGGGAATTCCTGCCGGTGGACGCGGCGTCGATGGTGACCGACATCCTCAAGACGGTGCTGCTGCCGGTGGTGGGCGGACTGGTCGTACGGCTGCTGGCCGGGCGCCTGATCACGCGGCTGCTGGGGGTGCTGCCGTGGCTGTCCGCCGTGACGATCGGGGTGATCGTCGCGGTCGTCGTCGCGGGCAGCGCGGAGGCGATCCGGTCGGCGGCGGGGCTGGTGCTGCTGGCCGTCGTCCTGCACAACGGGCTGGGGCTGGCGCTGGGGTACGCGGCGGGGAAGGTCGCCCGGCTGGGTGCGCCCGCGAGCCGGGCGATGGCGTTCGAGGTCGGCATGCAGAACTCCGGCCTCGCCGCCTCTCTTGCGGCCGCCCACTTCAGCCCCCTCGCCGCTTTGCCTGCGGCCGTCTTCTCGGTGTGGCACAACGTGTCGGGGGCGGTTGTGGCGGCATGGATGGCCCACCGCGACCGCAACCGGGCCGAGGCCTAATCCCCCACCCCGCCCCTCCCCGAAACCGGGGGCAAGCCCCCGGCCCCCGCTCCTCAATCGCCGGAGGGGCTGGGGTTAGGGCACGCCCGCCCCGGCCCCGCTGCGGGGGCTCCGCCCCCTGCACCCCCGCTCCTCAGACGCCGGAGGGGCTGGAGTTCGGCCGTCTCCGTCCCGGGCCCCGCTTCCCCAAGCACCGGGGGGCTGAGGGTTGGACCCGGCTGCTCGCACGCCCCAAAGGCTGGGTTGGGGCTCCGACCCTGACCGGGCGTGGGGCTGGATGGCCCCGGTTGTGGGCAATCGTTCCGCAGGGCGGAACGGGTGGGCACAACCCGGCCACCGGGCCGCACCCGGCAACGAAGCCCGCAGGGGCACCGCCGGACGCCGCCCCCGGCCACCAGCGCGCACCCGGCGACGAAACCCCAGGGCGGCGCCCTGACCACCGGGGCGCGCCTTGCAACGAAACCGCCAAGGGGCCCCGGTCAGCGAGGCGCGCCTGGCGGCGAAACGCCGAGGGGGCCGCCCCCGGGACCGGGGGCGAAGCGTTAGCGGGCCTTTTGGGCCAGGCGGAGGAGGTGGTCGGCCAGGGCCTGGCCGCCTGCTGGGTCTCGGCTGATGAGGAGCACCGTGTCGTCGCCCGCGATGGAGCCGAGGATGACGTGGAGTTCGGCGGAGTCGATGGCCGAGGCGAGGAACTGGGCCGCGCCGGGTGGGGTGCGGAGGACGACGAGGTTGGCGGAGGCCTCCGCCGAGATGAGGAGTTCGGCTGCCAGACGCCCCATCCGCGCCTCGCTGGCCGACTCGCCGAGGGGGGCGCGCGGGGTGCGGTCGCCGCCCTCGCTGGGGACGGCGTAGATCAGCTCGCCGCCGGTGTTGCGGATCTTGACCGCGCCCAGTTCGTCGAGGTCGCGGGAGAGCGTCGCCTGGGTGACGGAGAGTCCGTCGTCGGCGAGGAGCTTCGCGAGCTGGCTCTGGGAGCGGACCGGCTGCCGGTTCAGGATGTCCACGATCCGGCGGTGGCGGGCGGTGCGGGTCTGCGGCACGGACGGTCCGTTGTGGTTCGCGTCGGCGTGGTTCGCCTCCCCGTTCGCGTCCGCGTTCGCGTCGGTGTGCTGCGCCTCGGTCATCGTCTCGTCAGTCTCCGGATCATCGTTCCCCTTGGCCCTCATGTGCGGCGTTCAGGACGGCGGTCAGTACGCCGGGGAGCTCCCGGAGCAAGGTGTCCACCGCGTCATCCTCGACGACGAGCGGGGGCGCGAGCCGGACCACGTCCGGCCCGGTCGCGTTCACCAGGAGTCCCGCGTCCTGAGCCGCCTGCTGCACCTGCGGCGCGAGGGACTCTGTGAGCACGATACCGAGCAGCAGGCCCGCGCCACGGACGTGGCCGATCAGCGCGTGGTCGAGCGATTCGATTCCGTCACGCAGCCGCTCCCCCGCCCGCTTGACGCGGTCGAGGATGCCGTCGGCCTCGATCGTGTCGAGGACGGCGACGGCGGCGGCGCACGAGACCGGGTTCCCGCCGAAGGTGGACCCGTGCTGACCTGGGGTCAGCAGGTCGGCGGCGGGGCCGAAGGCGACGGTGGCGCCGATGGGCAGACCGCCGCCGAGACCCTTGGCGAGGGTGACGACGTCGGGTTCGACGCCCTGCGCCTGGTGCTCGAACCAGTGTCCGGTACGGCCGATTCCAGTCTGTACCTCGTCGAGGACCAGCAGGGTGCCGGTGGCCCGGGTGATCTCGCGGGCGGCGGCCAGATAGCCCGCCGGGGGGACGATGACGCCGTTCTCGCCCTGGATCGGCTCCAGGATGAGCAGCGCGGTGTCGGTGGTGACGGCCGCGCGCAGCGCCTCGACGTCGCCGTACGGCACATGGGTGACGTCACCCGGCAGCGGACGGAAAGGTTCCTGCTTGGCGGGCTGGCCGGTGAGGGCCAGGGAACCCATGGTGCGGCCGTGGAAGCCGCCGTGGGTGGCGACCATATGGGTGCGGCCGGTCCGCCGTCCGATCTTGAAGGCGCCCTCGACCGCCTCCGCGCCGGAGTTGGAGAAGTAGACCCGCCCGGCCCGGCCGAAGAGCTGGAGCAGCCGCTCCGCGAGCGCCACCGGGGGCTCGGCGACGAACAGGTTCGAGACATGGCCGAGCGTGGCGACCTGGTCGGATACGGCCCGTACGACGGCGGGGTGGGCGTGGCCGAGGGAGTTGACGGCGATTCCGCTGACGAAGTCGAGGTACTCCTTGCCGTCCGCGTCCCACACCGTGGCGCCCTCGCCGTGGGTGAGCGGGACGCGCGGGGTGCCGTAGTTGTCCATCATCGCGCCCTGCCAGCGCCGCTTCAGCTCCGCGTTGCTCACTGGTCCGCCCCCTCGTGTTCCGCGTCCGGCACGACCATCGTGCCGATGCCCTCGTCCGTGAAGATCTCCAGCAGGATCGAGTGCTGCACCCGCCCGTCGATGACGCGCGCTGTCTGCACGCCGTTGCGTACGGCGTGCAGACAGCCCTGCATCTTGGGCACCATGCCGCTGGCCAGCTCCGGCAGCAGCTTCTCCAGCTCGCTCGCGCCGAGCTGGCTGATCACCTCGTCGCTGTTCGGCCAGTCCGCGTACAGGCCCTCGACGTCGGTGAGGACCATCAGCGTCTCGGCGTTCAGCGCGGCGGCGAGCGCGGCCGCCGCCGTGTCGGCGTTGACGTTGTAGACGTGGCCGTCGTCCGAGCTGCGCGCGATGGACGAGACGACGGGGATGCGCCCGTCGTCCAGGAGCGCCTTGATGGCGCCGGTGTCGATGTCGGTGATCCGGCCGACCCGGCCGATGTCCACCTGTTCGCCGTCGATCTCGGCGAAGTGCTTGGTGGCGGACATCAGATGGGCGTCCTCGCCGGTCATGCCGACGGCGAGCGGACCGTGCTGGTTGAGCAGCCCGACCAGCTCGCGCTGCACCTGCCCGGCCAGCACCATCCGTACGACGTCCATCGCGTCGTCGGTGGTGACCCGCAGGCCCGCCTTGAACTCGCTGACCAGGCCGTGCCGGTCGAGCTGGGCGCTGATCTGCGGGCCGCCGCCGTGGACGACGACCGGGCGCAGCCCGGCGTGCCGGAGGAAGACGACGTCCTGGGCGAAGGCGGCCTTCAGCTCCTCGTCCACCATGGCGTTGCCGCCGAACTTGATGACGACGGTCTTGCCGTGGTGGCGGGTCAGCCAGGGCAGCGCCTCGATGAGGATGCGGGCCTTCGGCTGGGCGGTGTGCTTGCGGGCGGTCGGCTGGTCCGCCTTCTGGGACCGGTCCGGCTTCTGGGACTGGTCCGTCTTCTGGGACGAATTCGGCTCGCTCATGACGAGTACGCGCTGTTCTCGTGGACGTAGTCGGCGGTCAGGTCGTTGGCCCAGATGACGGCGGATTCGCCGCCCGCGGCCAGGTCCGCGGTGATCCGGACCTCGCGGTAGCGCATGTCGACCAGCTCGCGGTCCTCGCCGACCGAACCGTTCTTGCAGACCCATACGTCGTTGATGGCGACGTTGAGCTGGTCGGGGTCGAAGGCGGCGGAGGTGGTGCCGATCGCGGACAGCACCCGGCCCCAGTTGGCGTCCTCGCCGTGGATGGCGCACTTGAGGAGGTTGTTGCGGGCGATGGAACGGCCCACCTCCACCGCGTCGTCCTCGGTGGCCGCGCCGACGACCTCGATGCGGATGTCCTTGGACGCGCCCTCGGCGTCCCCGATCAGCTGCCGCGCGAGATCGGCGCAGACGATGCGGACGGCCTCGGCGAAGTCGTCCGCGGCGGGGGCGGTCCCGGAGGCGCCGGAGGCCAGCAGCAGCACGGTGTCGTTGGTCGACATGCAGCCGTCGGAGTCGATGCGGTCGAAGGTGGTGCGGGTGGCCTCGCGCAGCGCGGCGTCCAGCGCGGGGGCTTCGACGTGGGCGTCGGTGGTGAGGACGACGAGCATGGTGGCCAGGCCGGGGGCCAGCATGCCCGCGCCCTTGGCCATGCCGCCGACGGTCCACGCCCCGTCCGGGCCCTGGGCGACGGCCGACTTGTGCACGGTGTCGGTGGTCTTGATGGCGATGGCGGCCTTCTCGCCGCCGTGCTCGCCGAGCGCGGCGGCGGCCGTCTCGATGCCGGACAGCAGGGGGTCCATGGGCAGCCGGAGGCCGATGAGCCCGGTGGAGGCGATGGCGATCTCGCCCGCGCTGTGCCCGAGGACGTCGGCGGCCTTCTCGGCGGTCGCGTGGGTGTCCTGGAAGCCGAGCGGGCCGGTGCAGGCGTTGGCACCGCCGGAGTTGAGGACGACGGCGGAGACCTGGCCGCCCTTGAGCACCTGCTCGGACCAGAGCACCGGGGCGGCCTTGACGCGGTTGGAGGTGAAGACGCCCGCGGCGGCCAGTCGTGGTCCGTTGTTGACGACGAGAGCGAGATCGGGGTTCCCGTTCGCCTTGATTCCCGCCGCGACGCCGGAGGCGGTGAAGCCCTTGGCTGCCGTCACACTCATGGAGCGACTCCGATCGTGGAAAGTCCCAGCTCCTCGGGGAGACCGAGGGCGATGTTCATGCTCTGGACCGCGCCGCCCGCGGTGCCCTTGGTGAGGTTGTCGATCGCGCTGATCACGATGACCCGGCCGGCCGCCTCGTCGAGGGCGACCTGGAGCAGGGCGGCGTTCGATCCGTAGACGGCGGCGGTGGAAGGCCACTGGCCCTCCGGCAGCAGGTGGACAAACGGTTCGTCGCCCAGCGCCTTCTCGTACGCGGCCCGCAGCGTCCCCGCCGTCACGCCGGGCTTCGCCGGGGCGCTGCAGGTGGCCAGGATGCCGCGGGACATCGGGGCGAGGGTCGGGGTGAAGGAGACCGAGACCCGCTCACCCGCCGCGGCCGACAGGTTCTGGATCATCTCCGGGGTGTGCCGGTGGCCGCCGCCCACGCCATACGGGCTCATGGAGCCCATGACCTCGCTGCCCAGCAGATGCGGCTTGGGCGACTTGCCCGCGCCCGAGGTCCCGGTCGCGGCGACGATCACGGCGTCGGGCCCGACCAGCCCCGCCGCGTACGCCGGGAACAGCGCGAGCGAGACGGCGGTGGGGTAGCAGCCGGGAACGGCGACGCGCCGGGAGCCCTTGAGTGCGCTACGGGCCCCCGGCAGCTCGGGGAGGCCGTACGGCCAGGTCCCGGCGTGCGGCGAACCGTAGAACTTCTCCCAGTCGGCCGCGTCCTCCAGCCGGAAGTCCGCACCGCAGTCGATCACCAGCACCTGGTCGCCGAGCTGCTCGGCGACGGCGGCGGACTGCCCGTGCGGCAGCGCGAGGAACACCACGTCATGCCCGGCCAGCGCCTCGGACTCGGTCGGCGCCAGCACCCGGTCGGCCAGCGGGAGGAGGTGCGGCTGAAGGGCCGCGAGCGGCTGTCCGGCGTTGGTGTTGCCGGTCAACGCGCCGATCTCGACCTCGGGGTGCGCGAGCAACAGCCGCAGCACCTCACCGCCCGCGTATCCGCTCGCTCCCGCCACCGCTGCGCGTATCGCCATTGCCATCCTCCCTCACGGATGGCATGACTATACGATCGACGGCAGCTTTATGCAAAGGATTCGCGCGCGGAACGCCCACTGGGACCGCGTCAGGGCCGCGTCAGGACCGCGTCGCCCTCCTGCACTCGTCCCCCGAGGACTCGCCCCGCCCGACCGGCCCGCTGCGGTCGTACGGGTCGACCTCCGTACCGGCCTCGTCCGCCCGGCGGTCCGTGCCGAAGGGCGGGGTGAAGTAGCCCGTGGGGGCTCCGCAGCCGCCGTTGGTCATGTCGTACTTGTAGGAGACGATCGAGAACGTGCCCGGCTCGGTGATCACCTTGGCAGGGTCGTCCCAGCTCAGGACCAGCTCGCGCCGGACGATCGTGCGCACGATCTCGTCGTCGTCGCCGCCCGCGTCCGCGCCCTCGTTCGCGCGGGTGACCGGGTAGACGAAGGTGACGTCGGCGGTCACCTGGAGCGCGCCGCGCTCGCCCTCCCGGTAGGTGAGGCGGCCCCGGGTCTTCACGACGTCGCCGACCAGGTGGGTACGGGAGGGCCGGAAGCGGCTGAAGAGGAGAAGCGGGTCGCTCTTCTCGCCCGGGGTTCGGAATGCGGTCTTCAGAAGGTCCTGGACGTCCTTCTGGTGCGGGTTGATCAGCGCTATCGCCTTCTCGGGGCGCTCGCCCCGCAGCACCCCGCGGTCCAGGCCGGACGCGACGAGGAAGTCCCGGCTGCGGGCAAGGGCCCGCCTGACCTCGGCCGCGCTCATCCAGCCGACCGCCCCGGCCTTCGGCACGGTGATCCCCGCCGCTCCACTCGCCCAGCTCGCCGCGGGCGAACCGCGGAACGGCTCGTCCACGGTGGGGCGTTGAGCCGCCTCCGCCGGGGGTGCCTGGGCCGGGCGGCCGGTCTCCGCCGCCAGCGGCGGGGAGCCGGGGTCGTCCCCCGCGAACAGGTCCACTATCCACCCCGGCGCGAGCGCCACCACCAGCAGCACCAGCGAGGCCAGCAGCCCGGCCACGTACCAGCCCGTGCGCCGCTTGGGCCGCGCGGGCGAGTAGCCGCGCCAGCCCTCCGGACCGCCGGGCTCCGCGCGCAGCCGCTTCGCCACGTCGCGGGCCCGCGCCGACGGCTCCTTGGGCGCGTCGGCGGCACCCGCCACCGACTCGCGCAGAAACCGCTCCCACTCCTCGTCGGATCTCGACGATCCGTCCGGCCCCGTACCCACACCCATCCCCAACCCCCTGGCATTCAGCAGCCCGCGACCCTCCCCTGGGACGCGTCCGCATAATGACACAGAGCACCGACAACGGGGCCGGCTGGGAGGAACCGGCCTTGGTCTCGCCATGTCCTGGCAGGCATGGCAGAACTTCTCTTCCTGGCCCTGGTCTTCGCGCCGCTCCTGGCGCCCTTCGTGTTCGTGATCGCCGCCGTGGGGCTCGTCCTGCGGGCCTGTCTGCTGCTGCCGGGCAGCGGGTGGCGCCTGCCGGGCGTCACGACGTGCGCGCTGGCCGCGGTCATGGGTGGATCGGCGGCGTTCGGGGCGTACGCGTGGGGGGTGACGAGGGGGTTCTATCTGCTCGACCCGGATCAGTTGTGTACGGCGCGGGGCGCACAGGGCGATCACATCGTGACGCGGGGAACGCTGCCGGTCAGCGCGCGGTGCGTCACGTCGGACGGGGTGGGAACCGAGCTGGTGCCGGGCTGGGTGAATCCCGTGATCTTCCTGGGGCTCACGCTGTTCGTGCTCGCCCTCGTGGCGGGAACCCACGCGAGGGCGCGCCGACGCCCCGCACTGGGGTGAGACCACCCGCGGGCCCGGTGCACATGGGCTGCCCCGTTCGTGCTCCCCGAAGAATTCCGCGAAGATTTTTCCGGGAAGATTTTCCGGGGAGCTGTCGATCCGGGCGTCTCCCGTTCGACGTCAACGGTGAGAGGCGGGGAAAAGCCCCCGCCCCGGCGACCGAGGAGTCACCATGCCGCGCTTTCTGACCCTGATCCGCATCGACGAGAAGAACGCCCCCGCCGAGGGCCCCAGCCCCGAGCTGATGGAGCGCATGGGCGCCCTGCTGGAGGAGATCACCAAGGCGGGCGTCATGCTCGACACGGCCGGGCTCAAGCCCACCTCCGAGGGCACCCGGGTCACCTGGTCCGGCGGCAAGATCGGCTACACCGACGGGCCGTTCACCGAGAGCAAGGAGGTCATCGGCGGCTACTCGCTCATCCAGGCCAAGGACAAGGCCGAGGCGCTGGAGTGGACCAAGCGGTTCCTGGAGACCCACGAGGACCACTGGACCATCACCGCCGAGGTCCGCGAGCTCGACGAGGGCTGATCCGGTTCCGCTTGCCGCACCACCGGGCGGCTGCTCTGATGGGTGGCCGTGACGGCAGCACACGCGACCGCGACGGTCGAAGCGGTCTTCAGGATCGAATCCGCGCGCATCATCGCCGGTGTCACCCGCATCGTGCGGGACGTCGGCATCGCCGAGGAACTCGCGCAGGATGCCCTGATCGCCGCGCTGGAGCAGTGGCCGGAGTCGGGCGTCCCGGACAAGCCGGGAGCCTGGCTCATGGCCACCGCCAAGCACCGGGCGATCGACCTCGTACGCCGCAAGGAGACGTACGCGCGCAAGCTGGCCGAGGTCGGGCGGGCGCTGGAGGACGTACCGGCGCCGGGTCCGGAGGACATCGCGGACCTCGACGACCCCGACGCCATCGACGACGACCTGCTGCGGCTGATCTTCACCGCCTGCCATCCGGTGCTGTCGCCGCAGGCCCGCATCGCCCTCACCCTGCGGCTGCTGGGCGGGCTGACCACGGAGGAGATCGCCCGCGCCTTCCTGGCCTCGGAGGCGGCCGTCGCCCAGCGGATCGTGCGGGCGAAGCGGTCGCTGGCCAAGGCCCGGGTGCCGTTCGAGGTGCCGTACGGCGAGGACCGGGCCGCCCGGCTCTCGTCGGTCCTGGAGGTCATCTACCTGATCTTCAATGAGGGCTACTCCGCGACGGCCGGGGACGATCTGGTCCGCCCGGCCCTGTGCGAGGACGCGCTGCGGCTGGCCCGGGTGCTGGCGGGGCTCATGCCCAAGGAGCCCGAGGTGCACGGGCTGGCCGCGCTCCTGGAGATCCAGGCCTCCCGCATCCCGGCCCGCACCGGCCCGGACGGCGCGCCGGTGCTGCTCGCCGACCAGAACCGGGCCAGGTGGAACCGGCTGCTCATCCGCCGTGGCATCGAGGCGCTGCACCACGCGGGCCACGGCCCGTACGCCCTCCAGGCCGCGATCGCCGCGTGCCATGCGCGAGCGGTCCGCTACGAGGACACGGACTGGACGACCATCGCCACCCTCTACGACCGGCTGGCCGCCCTCACCCCGTCCCCGGTGGTCGAGCTGAACCGGGCAGTCGCCGTCTCGATGGCGGAGGGCCCCGCGGCCGGGCTGGAACTGGTCGACGCCCTGGTGGCGGACCCCGCGCTGCGCGACTACCACCTGCTGCCGAGCGTCCGCGGTGATCTGCTGGAGCGCCTGGGGCGGCGGGCGGAGGCCCGCGCGGAGTTCGAGCGCGCCGCCTCCCTCACCCGCAACGCCCCCGAGCGCCGCCTGCTGCGGGAGCGCGCCGCGCGGGCCTGAGACGCGGGCCGGGGATGGGGACGACTCCGCAGCCTGCTGACGGACCTGCTGGCCGAGGAGCTGACCTGACGGATTAGCATGCGGGCCTCGACAAAGGGGATCACCACCGGGGGAGGCGTCGTGGCGGACGACGACCTGCGGCATCTGCGCCGCTGTGTGGAGCTGGCGACCGAGGCCCTGGAGACGGGCGACGAACCCTTCGGCTCGGTGCTCGTCGGCGAGGACGGGACCGTCCTCGCCGAGGACCACAACCGGGTGGCGGGCGGCGACCACACCCGCCACCCGGAGTTCGCGCTGGCGCGCTGGGCGGCGGCGCGGCTGACCCCCGCGGAGCGGGCCGCGGCCACCGTCTACACCTCGGGCGAGCACTGCCCGATGTGCGCGGCCGCGCACGGCTGGGTCGGGCTCGGCCGCATCGTGTACGCCAGCTCCTCGGAGCAGCTGTCGGACTGGCTCGCCGAACTCGGCGTGCCCGCGCCGCCGGTGCGGACTCTGCCGATCCGGGAGGTGGTGCCCGGCGCGGTGGTGGCGGGCCCGTATCCCGCACTCGCCGAGGAGGTCCGTACGCTGCACCGCCGCTTCCACGGCGCGGCCTGACCGGGGGGCAACGGCCCGACCGGGGTCAGCGGATGAGGTGCACGGTGACGTTGGTGTCCGGCGCGCTGGCGTTGACGGCGTGGACGAAGCCGTGCGCCGTCCGATAGCGGCCGGTGCCGCCGGTGATCGCCAGGTTGATGTCGCCGGGCCCGGCGGCGGTGATGGAGATCAGCCCCTGGATGGTGATGTCGCCGTCGGGGAGGACGAACGTGACCACGCACTGCTGGTCGAAGGAGTCGACGGCGGGCCCGACGCGGGTCAGCGTGCACACCTCACCGAACGTACCCACCGTGGCAGCGCCCTGGAGAAGATCCCCGCTGATGATGAACGCGTCCCCCTGGCTGGGCCCGGGCGTGCCCACGTCGACGAAGCTGCTCTGGGTCTGCCGCGCGACCAGGTCGAAGACCTGCTCCCGCCCGCCGGGGTACAGCGGGTGACCGCCGCCCGGCACGGGGTCGGCGGCGGCCGCCACCGGGGCGGCGCAGACGAGGGCGAGGGCGAGCGCGGCGGCGCGGCCGAAGTGGCGGTCGAAGCGGGGGAAGCGGCGCATGATGAGGGGGTCCTATCGGGTCGTGGTGGCTCTGGCGTCAGCCTTGCGGGACGCGCGGTCCACCGCGACCGGAGATGATCATCCAGGTGAACGCCGCCCGCTCAGCGCGCCCCCTCGCCAGTCGCACCACCCGTGCCGTCCGTGCCGTCTATCCACAGCCGCCACTGTCCGGCACCGCCGGTGAGGGTGACGGTCGACAGCGGGATCACGTCGACGTTCCAGTAGCAGTGCGGCGGTGCCTTGATGGCGTACATCAGGGCGGCGCGTATCACCCCGGGGTCGGCCACCGCGAGCATCTTGGCGTGTTCCTCGACGGGCCGGGTGTCCAGCCAGCCGCCGACCCGGGTGATGAACGCCAGCAGCGATTCGCCACCGTGCGGCGCCGAGCGGGGGTCGGCGAGCCATACGTCGACCGCGCGGGACTCGCGCGCCATCACATCGGCGAGGGTGCGGCCGCTCCAGCGGCCCATATCCCAGTCGCGCAGGGCGAGTTGGACGAGCGGGGTGAAGCCGAGCGCGAGACCGGTCTCCCGGCTGCGCGGCGACGGCGAGCAGTAGCGCAGCTCGGCCGCGGCCAGCGGCAACAGGACGGGCGCGGCACGCTCGGCGGCACGACGGCCCGCCGGGTCCAGCGGCCGGTCGTCGCCGAAGCGCTCCCCGAGCCGTGAGGAAGTCGACCCGGCGGCGACCAGCGTCAGCCGAAACGTCATTGGCGCATCGTATGGTTCGCCGGGCCCCGGGGTGGGCTGCTGCGCGAGATCCGTGGGTGTCCGGGGCCGGACGCCGATCCGCGGCGGGACGCCTTGCCCTACCCCAGGGCCTCGTCGCACGCGGTGCGCAGGCGCCGTACGCCCTCGGCGAGTTCGCCGGTGCCCGCTACCGAGGCGAAGCTCAGGCGGACGTGCGGGGCGGGCGGTTCCGCGCTGAAGTACGGGCGGCCGGGGGCCACGGCGACCCCGGCGCGCAGTGCGGCGGAGGCGAGCGCGGTCTCGTCCGTGCCGTGCGGCAGGCGCAGCCACAGGTGGTAACCGCCGGGCGGCACATGGGGCGGGGGCAGTTCGGGAAGCTCCTGGTGTACCGCCGTGACGAGCGCCTCGCGGCGGGTGCGCAGTTCGGCGGCGACGGTGCGCAGATGGCGCGTCCAGGACGGGGCGCCGACCAGTTCGAGCGCGGCCTCCTGGAGCGGGCGCGGGACGAAGAAGCTGTCCACGACCTGGATCGCGCGCAGCCGTTCCAGCGCCGGGCCGCGGGCGGCGAGCGCGCCCACCCGGAGGCTGGGCGAGGTGACCTTCGTCAGGGAGCGGACGTGGACCACCACCCCGTCGGGGTCGTCCGCGGCGAGGGCCGCGGGCAGCGGGGGCGCGCCCTCGTGGACGAGGTGGCGCGCGAAGTCGTCCTCGATCACGAACGCGCCCGCCTCGCGCGCGATCCGGATCACCTCGCGGCGCCGTTCGGCGGAGAGCACCGCGCCGGTCGGGTTCTGGAACAGCGGCTGGCAGACGACGACGCGGGCGCCGCCCGCCCGCAGCGCCTCGGCGAGCAGATCGGTGCGGATGCCGTCGGCGTCGGCCGGGACGGGGACCGGGCGCAGCCCGGAGGCGCGGGCGGCGGCGAGCATGCCGGGGTAGGTGGGCGATTCGACCAGGACGGGCGCGCCGGGCGGGGCGAGGGCGCGCAGCGCGCAGGTCAGCGCGGACTGGCCGCCCGCGGTGACCAGGACGTCGGCGGCGGCGACGGCACCGCCGCGGCCGCCGATCTCACGGGCGAACCAGGCGCGCAGCTCGGGAAGGCCCTCCATGGGCGGGCGGCCCCAGGCGCCCGGCCGTCGGCCCGCCCGGGCCAGGGCGGCGGCCATGGCGCGCTCGGGCTGGAGGGAGGGGTGCAGATAGCCCGCGTTCAGCTCCAGGATGCCGGGCGGCGGGGCGGCGAGGGTGGCCAGGACGCCCGAGGCGTCGACCGAGCGCGGCACCGATTCGCCCGGCGTCTCGACGCTCAGCGCGACCTCCTGCCACGAGGTGTCCCCGGCGCGCGGCGCCTCGACCCGTGGCGCGGCCCGGAAGGCACCGGCACCGGGCCGGGTGACGACCAGCCCCTCGGCGGCGAGTGCGGCCAGGGCGCGGGAGACGGTGACCGGGCTGACCCGATGGCGTTCGACCAGGGCGCGGCTGGACGGCAGCTTCTCACCGGGAGAGTAGCGGTTCAGCTCCCGCCGGAGCGATTCCACCAGTTCGGCCACACTGCTACGCTCTTGCATGAGAGCACAGGATAGCGCTACTGCCGACGACACGATAGCGGTGAGCGGTGCGGCGGGCCCCCGGCGGGAAGGCGCGGACGCCGCCGGGAGCGCGCACGACCCCGCCCCCGCCGCCGGGACCGCGCATGACCCCGCCTCCGCCGCATCCGCGCACGACCCCGCCGCCCGGAGCGGGACGCTGCTGGCCGCCCTCGGGGTGGTCGCCTTCTCCCTCACCTTCCCCGGCACCGCCTGGGCGCTGGAGGGCCTCGGCCCCTGGTCGGTGACCACCTGCCGGGTGGTGCTCGCCGCGCTGGTGGCCGGGAGCGCGCTGCTGGCGCGGCGGGCGGCGCCGCCGGAGCGGCGCCACTGGCCCGGACTGCTGGTGGTCGCGGCCGGGGTGGTGGTCGGATTCCCTCTGCTGACCACGCTCGCGCTGCAGACCTCCACCACCTCCCACGCCGCCGTGGTCGTCGGGCTGCTGCCGCTCACCACGGCCGTGTTCTCCGCCGTACGCACCGGGGCCCGGCCGTCGCGCAGGTTCTGGGCGGCGGCGCTGACCGGGGCCGCCGTGGTGATCGGCTTCGCGGTGCAGCAGAGCGGCGGCACGCCGACCACCGGTGACCTCTACCTGTTCGGCGCGCTGCTGGTGTGCGCGGCGGGCTACGCGGAGGGCGGGCGGCTGGCCCGCTCCATGCCGGGCTGGCAGGTGATCGGCTGGGCGCTGGTGGCATGCGTACCGGTGGCCGTTCCGGGCGCGGCGATCGCACTGTACGCCGAGCCCGTCCACCTCGGCGGCCGCGCCGTCGCCGGGCTGCTGTGGCTCGCGGTGGGCTCGCAGTTCGTGGGGCTGGTGGTCTGGTATCGCGGCATGGCCGCCATCGGCGTGGCCCGGGCCAGCCAGCTGCAGCTGGCCCAGCCGCTGCTGACCCTGGTGTGGTCGGTGCTGCTGCTCGGCGAGCACATCGGCCCCGCCGCGCCGATCGCCGCCGTCGCGGTGCTCGTGTGCATCGGCGTGACGCAGCGGGGATGACGGGGCGGAGACGCGGGACGGGTGCGAACCGGCGGGGCGATCCCGGTGGACCGGCCATAGACTGGCCACAGGGATCGCATCGCCCTCCGGGTAGCCGTACTACAGGAGGTCACGCAGATGGAGGCGACCGTAGGCGACAAGCTGCTGGTACACGGCAGGGTTGTCGGACTTCACGACCGGACCGCAGAGATCATCGAAGTGCTCGGGAACCACGGCGAACCGCCGTACCGCGTCCGTTACGAGGACGACGGTCATGAATGCCTGTTCTCCCCGGGGCCCGACTCCGTCGTCCGTCACCTGCCCGCCGGACGCCGGTAGCGATAGCGGTAGGGCGGGCCGGGGCCCGGGCTCGGGCTCAGCGGGGCGGACGTACCCGGCACGGATAGTGGTCGGCGACCACACGCGCCATGGCGCCGTTGCGGTCGGCGGCCACTTCCTTCGCCGAGAAGTACACGTTCCCCCGCACCTGTGCATGGTCCGCGCAGAGGGTGAGGTGCCGGGACAGCTCCGCCGGGTCCTGCCAGGGCGCGGGCTGCGCCGGATCGCCCGCCTTGTACAACGCCTCGCCGATGTAGAGCCCGACGCCGGTCCCCCGCACCACCTCCGCCCACCAGGGCACGAGTTTCGCGTAGTCGGCGGCCGCGAAACCGATATTCCAGTACACCTGCGGGACGACGTAATCGATCCAGCCCTCCCGCACCCAGCGCCGGGTGTCCGCGTACAGATCGTCGTACGTCTGCACTCCGGCCCGGGTGTCGGAGCCGAGCGGGTCGGTGGCGCGGTTGCGCCACACGGCGAACGGGCTGACGCCGAACCGCACACCCCGCTTCAGCCGCTTGACGCGTACGGCGGTCTCCCGCACCAGCAGGTCGATGTTGTTCCGCCGCCAGGCGGCCCGGTCGGGGAAGCCCGCGCCGTGGGCCGCGTACGCCACGTCGTCGTCGAAGACCTGGCCCGCCACCGGATAGGGGTAGAAGTAGTCGTCCCAGTGGACGGCGTCGATGTCGTAGCGCGCGACCGCGTGCAGCATCGCGTCCTGGACGAAGCGGCGGACCTCGGGCAGCCCGGGGTTGTAGTAGAGCTTGCCGCCGTACGGCACGACCCAGTCGGGGTGCACCCGGGCCGGATGGGTGGGGAGCAGCCGGGTCGGGTCGGCGTGGTTGGCGACGCGGTACGGGTTGAACCAGGCGTGCAGCTCCAAACCGCGCCGGTGCGCCTCGCGCACCGCCGTGCCCAGCGGGTCCCAGCCCGGGTCCTGGCCCTGCGTCCCGGTCAGCCACTCCGACCAGGGCTCGTACGGGGACGGCCACAGCGCGTCGGCGGTGGGCCGGACCTGGAAGACGACCGCGTTGAGCCTGCGCTCGACGGCGGTGTCGAGGAAGGCGAGCAGCGAGGCCCGCTGTTCGGCGGCGGGGAGGCCGGGCTTCAGTGGCCAGTCGCGGTTGGCGACCGTGGCCAGCCACATCCCGCGGAACTGTCTGTGGCGCCCCTGCCCATCGGCTACCGCCCCGTCCGCCACCGCCTCGTCCGCCACCGCCTCATCCGGCCAGGCTGCCGTGGCGAGTGCCCCGGCAGCGGCGGCCGTCAGGCTGCGTCGTGTGATGCCCGTGATTCGGTCCATGCTCACTCCTCACTCAGGCGCAACTCCCGCCGATGATGGGCGCCTTGGGGGCGGGCGGCAATGGGTACCCCGTGACTTCACTCTTCTCGCACGGCCATCCGGCCGTTAGCATCGAAAGCACGCACGCATGGGAGCGCTCCCAACACCCCACACCCCCACAGGCCCGGAGAGGAAGTTCCCGTGCGCAGCAGAGGCAGCAGCAGAGGCAGGAGAACACCGCTCGGCGCGCTCATGGCCGCGCTGGCACTCGTCGGCGGCTTACTGACCGCGGCCGCCGCACCCGCCGCCGCCCGCCCCGACGACTCCCCCGCCCCACAGCACATGGCGGAAAGCTACAGCTGGAAGAACGTCCGCATCGACGGCGGCGGTTTCGTCCCCGGCATCGTCTTCAACCGCAAGGAGAAGAACCTCGCCTACGCCCGCACCGACATCGGCGGCGCCTACCGCTGGGACCAGTCCGGCAAGCGGTGGATACCGCTGCTGGACTCGGTGGGCTGGGACCACTGGGGCTGGACCGGAGTGGTCAGCCTGGCCAGCGACCCGGTCGCGCCGGAGAAGGTGTACGTGGCGGCCGGTACGTACACCAACAGCTGGGACCCGGGCAACGGCGCGATCCTGCGCTCCTCCGACCGGGGCGCCACCTGGCAGTCGACCGCGCTCCCCTTCAAGCTCGGCGGCAACATGCCGGGCCGCGGCATGGGCGAGCGGCTGGCGGTCGACCCGAACCGGAACAGCGTGCTGTACCTCGGCGCCCCCAGCGGCAACGGCCTGTGGCGCTCGACCGACTCCGGGGTCACCTGGTCGAAGGTGACCGCCTTCCCCAACCCCGGCAACTACGTCCAGGACCCGAACGACACCAGTGGCTACGCGAGCGACAACCAGGGCGTGGTGTGGGTGACGTTCGACGAGCGCACCGGCTCGTCCGGCAGCGCCACGAAGACCATCTACGTGGGCGTCGCCGACAAGGACAACACGGTCTACCGCTCGACCGACGCGGGCGCCACCTGGTCGCGGGTGGCCGGTCAGCCCACCGGCTACCTCTCCCACAAGGGCGTCCTCGACACCAAGAACGGCTACCTCTACCTCACCACGAGCGACAAGGGCGGCCCGTACGACGGCGACAAGGGCCAGGTGTGGCGGTACGCCACCGCGACCGGCGAGTGGAAGAACATCAGCCCCCTGGCGGACGCCGACACCTACTTCGGCTACAGCGGGCTCACCGTGGACCGCCAGAAGCCCGGCACCCTCATGGTGACCGGCTACAGCTCCTGGTGGCCGGACACCCAGATCTTCCGCTCCACCGACTCCGGCGCCACCTGGACCCGGGCCTGGGACTACACCAGCTACCCGAACCGGTCCTTCCGCTACACCCAGGACATCTCCTCCGTGCCCTGGCTGAATTTCGGCACCAACCCCACACCGCCCGAGGTCACTCCGAAGCTGGGCTGGATGACGGAGGCGCTGGAGATCGACCCGTTCGACTCCAACCGGATGATGTACGGCACCGGCGCGACCGTCTACGGCACCGAGAACCTGACCGCGTGGGACTCCGGCGGCCAGGCGAAGATCACGCCGATGGTGAAGGGCCTGGAGGAGACGGCCGTCAACGACCTGGCCAGCCCGCCGTCCGGGGCCCCGCTGCTCAGCGCGCTCGGCGACATCGGCGGCTTCCGCCACACCGACCTCGACGCGGTTCCCGCGAAGATGTACACCTCGCCGTCGTTCACCACCGCCACCAGCCTCGACTACGCCGAGACCAGCCCGAACACCGTGGTGCGGGTGGGCAACAACGACACCGCGCCGCGCATCGCCTTCTCGACCGACAACGGCGCGAACTGGTTCCAGGGCACCGAGCCGCCCGGCGTCACCGGCGGCGGCACGGTGGCCGCGGCGGCGGACGGCAGCGGCTTCGTCTGGAGCCCGGACGGCGCGTCGTCCGTCTACCGCACCACGGGCTTCGGCAACTCCTGGACGGCGTCGAGCGGCATCCCGGCCGGAGCGACCGTCGAATCCGACCGCAAAAACCCCAAGAAGTTCTACGGCTACAAGTCGGGCACCTTTTACGTGAGCACCGACGGCGGCGCCACCTTCACCGCCAAGGCGTCCTCCGGGCTGCCCGCCGAGAGCGTGCGCTTCAAGGCCGTCCCCGGCACGGAGGGCGACATCTGGCTCGCGGGCGGCACCGCGAGCGGCGCGTACGGGCTGTGGCACTCCACCGACTCCGGCGCGACCTTCACCAAGCTGCCGGGCGTCCAGCAGGCCGACACCATCGGCTTCGGCAAGGCCGCCCCCGGCGCCTCGTACCAGACGCTCTACACCAGCGCGAAGATCGGCGGGGTACGCGGAATCTTCCGCTCCACCGACACCGGGAAGAGCTGGACCCGGATCAACGACGACGCCCACCAGTGGGGCTGGACCGGCGCCACCCTCACCGGCGACCCACGGGTCTACGGCCGGGTCTACGTCGGCACGAACGGCCGCGGCATCCTCCGCGGAGACCTGTCGTAACCGCCTCGTCGGCGCACCGTGAACACGGGCGGGCCGGGACCGCGTCAATGCGGCCCCGGCCCGTCCGCCGTTGCTAACCGGGGGGTGGAAAGCTGCCGCCGAGACCTACTCACGCGTGTTCTGGCGTGAATGCGTGCGCTTCCGTGACCGCGCGAAGGACCTTGGCGGGGAACGGAGGTTCTTGTGTCGAATGAGTGACCTTTACGAGAAGTGCTCGTTGGTTGTGGTGGCGGGATCTTCGATATTCGGGTGGGGACGCGGATGGGCGGGTTGCGTGATGTGGCGGCACCATTCGTGGTGCCGGGTCCGTCCGGAGTGGCCATCCGTGGCAGTCTCAAGGGTCTGACCGGGCAGGACGAGATGGTCCTGCGTCTGATCGGTAGCCTGCTGGGCTCCTTAGCCTCCCGGGACTGGAAGGCCCGCTGTGCTGCGGGGCCGGATCATGACAGTGACCAGTGGGCGCGGCGCAAGCGGGCGTTGACCGGACAGTGCTCCTCGCGCTGGGCGGGCAGTATCACCAAGGCCACGCATGATCAGTGGGCGCTGGCCCGACGCGGTCAGCTCGCGTATATCCAGTCCCTTGAGGCCGGTGTTCGTACGATCGCTCATCGGCTGTCGCTGCCGGTCGGGGCGAAAGGGGCCCGGGGCTTGCCGGGTAGTTACCGTTCCCGGCAGGAGTGGTTCGCCAAGTCGCGGCGCCTGCACCTGCTGCAAGACCGGCTGCAGCAGGAGCGGGCCGACCGTGAGGCCGGACGTGTGCGGGTGGTGCGGGGCGGCAGGAAGCTGCTGCGCAACCGGCACAACCTGCAAGCCGCCCGGCTGACCGAGACCGAGTGGCGTGTGCGGTGGGAGGCTGAGCGCTGGTTCCTCCAGGCCGATGGCGAGTCCGGCAAGCGGTATGGGAACGAGACGATCCGCGTCAGCCCGGACGGTGAGGTGAGCATCAAGCTTCCGGCGCCGCTGGCCGGGCTGGCGAACGCGTCCCACCGCCGGTATGTGCTGGCCTGCCGGGTCGGCTTCCGGCATCGGGGCGAGGACTGGGCAGACCGTATCGCGGCCGACCGTGCCGTGGCCTATCGCATCCACTTCGACGTGGAGCGAGGCCGCTGGTATCTGACCGCCTCCTGGAAGATCCCGCCGGTGAGGACGGTGTCTCTGGAGGCGGTCCGGTCCGGCGGGCTAATCGGTGTGGACACCAATGCTGATCACCTGGCGGCGTGGCGTCTGGACGTCCACGGCAACCCGGTCGGCGAGCCCCGCCGGTTCGATTACGATCTGTCCGGCAGCGCATCGCACCGGGAAGCGCAGGTGCGGCACGCCCTCATCCGCCTCCTGCACTGGGCCAAACGTCACGGAGTGGCCGTCGCGATTGAGGACCTGGATTTCGCAGCGGAGAAGACCCGCGAGAAGCACGGGCGCAGGAAGTGGTTCCGCAAGCTGATCTCCGGCATGCCTACGTCCAAGCTGCGGGCACGACTGGCATCGATGGCCGCCGAACTCGGCATCGCCGTCGTCGCCGTGGACCCGGCCTACACCAGCCGCTGGGGCGCCCAGCACTGGCAAAAACCCCTCACCAGCAAGAACAGGAAGACCACTCGCCACCATGCGGCAGCGGTGGCGATCGGAAGGCGCGCCCTGGGGCACCCGATCCGGCGACGGACGGCACCGCCCCCGCATCACCAGAGCGATGGTGCGGGGCATCGGGCCGTCCAGGCCGCATCAGGCATCCCGGGGCGTGAGGAAACCCGCCCCCGCATTCCCGGACCACGGACACGATCCGTCGGCACCAGACGCGGAGCGAAAGCGGGCGACCAGGGTACCCACAACCGTTCGGGGCACCCGGCTGAGCACGAGTCCTGGCACCAGGACTCACTCCCGCTCAGTCTCACTAATGCTAGGAACGGTAACGTCTGATCGATACGGGGAGCACCACACGACAGCTAGCTCAGCGAAAGGCACGATGTGACCGACATCGAACGCGTCGGAGTAGTGGGCTGCGGCCAGATGGGAGCGGGCATCGCGGAGGTGTGCGCGCGGTCCGGCCTGGAGGTCATGGTCGCCGAGACCACCGGCGAGGCCCTGGAGATCGGCCGTACCCGCCTGACCACCTCCCTCGACAAGGCCGCCGCCCGCGGCAAGATCACCAAGGAGGAGCGGGACGCGACGCTGGAGCGGCTGAGCTTCACCACCGACCTCGGGGAGTTCGCCGACCGCGATCTGGTCATCGAGGCCGTCGTCGAGAGCGAGCAGATCAAGACGCAGATCTTCCAGGTCCTGGACCAGGTGGTGACCCGCCCCGACGCGATCCTCGCCTCGAACACCTCGTCCATCCCGCTGGTCAAGCTGGCCGTCGCGACGTCCCGCCCGGACCACGTCATCGGCATCCACTTCTTCAACCCGGCCCCGGTGCAGTCGCTGGTCGAGCTGATCCCGGCGCTCACCACCGGTGAGGAGACCATCAAGCGGTCCGAGGCGCTGGTCGAGAACGTGCTCGGCAAGCACGCGATCCACGCCCTGGACCGGGCCGGGTTCGTCGTCAACGCGCTGCTGATCCCGTATCTGCTGTCCGCCATCCGGATGTTCGCCTCCGGCGTCGCCACCCGCGAGGACATCGACAACGGCATGGAGATGGGCTGCGCCCATCCGATGGGCCCGCTCAAGCTGTCCGATCTGATCGGCCTGGACACCATCGCGGCCATCGCCGACTCGATGTACGGCGAGTACAAGGAACCGCTGTACGCCGCTCCCCCGCTACTGCTGCGCATGGTCGACGCGGGGCGGCTGGGCCGCAAGACGGGCTCGGGCTTCTACGAGTACGCCTGACCAGCGCTAACACCTACGCTGGGCGATCACCGGCAGACCCCGGTGGGCATCAGCAGGGGCCGCTGCTTGAGAGTCGGATAGCGGCCCCGACTGATCGTTTATGCCGCCAGGGAGCTCTCAGGGAGTTTCGGTGGGGGTTCACGCATCTCGGCCTTGCCTTCAGGCCGGGCGAAGCCGTCAGCGCAAAGGCAGCACCAGCGCGTCATACCGCGGTGAGTCTGAGAACGGCTGTATCTCGCCGACGAGGCGATACCCCCACTTCTCGTAAAGCGCGCGCACCTTGCGGCGCTCGTGATCCACCAGTAGGGAAGCCCGCTCCTCAGCGCGTTGCCGCATCAGTTCGTCGTGGATGCCGCGAGCTACGCCCTTCCCTCGCCAGGGCAGCCGGACCATGATCTCGCACAGGCCGAACGTGCCGTCGGAACCGTAGTTGCGCACGCTGGGCTCGACCGGGCTCAGCATCTCGCGCCACTCGCGGACGCTGTCCAGGCGCCCATAGGCGTAGCCGACCACTTCGCCGCCAAGTTCTCCGACGACACACGTCCAGTCGCCGCCTGAGGCGTGGCCGGACAGCCGATCGTCGAACCGCTCGATGGAGAAGAACGGGTCAGTCGCGGCCTCCTTCGCCCAGACCTCGGCGTACACGTCGAGCAGCGTCGAGCGAATCTCGGGCAGGTGGGCGCTCTGGTAGGTGCTCAGCGTGATGACGTCGGCCTTCATGCGGTCATCTCCTGGTGGCGATCAACGAACTCCGAGCTCAGGGCTGCCGGGAAGCGGGTTTTCCATGTCACGCCGGACCTGGGCCAGGGGCCCGGCCCACCGAGGGCTGCGTACTGCGGGGAGCAGATCAAGGGCCTGATGCCCGGAGACGAGGGCTTCGTCCAGTTCCCCACCCGCAAGGAGACTCCGGGCGAGACTGACGTGGGTGGCGAACTGGTTGCGGCGGAACGCGGGCGCCAAGTCGGTGAGCGCATCCCTGTCAGCTTGAGCCGCCTTGGCGTAGTCGCCCAGGTTGTAGAAGCACAGGGCGACCTGTCCCGCCAGTTCGCCGGGGCCGCAGAACGCGAGCCATGGTGGCGTCTCGTCGTGCTCCCGGTCCATCTCCTGTTCGGCGCGGTGGAGTGACTGACCGCACCGCCCTTTCTCACCGTCCACGGAGCACCCAAGAGCGACACGGGTATGCAGGAGGGCGGACAGGCGACGGTGCCGCCGGTTGCGCGTGGCGTCGAGCGCGGCCCTCGCGATCGCAACCGCCTCGGCGCCGTGTCCAAGGTCTACGGCCTGCCTGCTCATACCCGCCCAAATGCGGGCCTGGAGCGTGGAGTCGCGGGCCAGCAGGGCGTAGCGCAGGCCGGTGTCCCACCAGTGGCGGGCCTGCTCATACCGGCCGGAGTCGTACGAGAGCCAGCCGGTCTGTTCGCACATTTCCCCGAGAGTCTGATGGAGACTCGTCTGGACGCGGCCGCCGTAGGTGCAGCGCCTCATGGAGTATTCGACGTGCTCGACGTATCGGGCGGCGACCTCAGCCAGCTGCGCGCTGCCGTGCTGGGCGTCAAGGGCGACCAACCGCGCCTCCGCGCCGCGGATTCGAGAGATGTCGCTCATGCCCAGGCGTCCCGATTCGGGAAGGGTCGGCAGGGCTAATAAAGTGCCGAGTCCAAGGATGAATTTGCGTCGGTACACGGGCGGTTCCTGACGCCGGAAGGGTACTGGTGGTCGCACAGTAACCCCGGCAGGGCCGCTGACGGGAGGGCGGAACCCCAGCTCGACGGCGCTTCGTCCGAATACAGCCTCCAGGCCGAGGCGACTGCGTTCCCTGGGCCAGGTGACGTCGCCGCTGAGCCAGCGGCCCACGTGGCGTGCGGTGGTGGTCCCGAGTACGGCGGCACCCCTTTCCGTAACGGCATTGATCGCTTCCGCGAGCCCTTCGCGCGTAAGCCCGTATTCGGTCATGAGCTTGCGCAGTGCGACGTTGCGACGGCGGCATGGATCAGACATCAGCTCTCCCTGCTGTAACCCACGCCACCGTAGCGGGGTCGTGACACTGGGTGAAGAGAAGTGTCCCTGTCCCATGAAGTAACGCGCGCTCGGACATCCTTTCCGCCGATGGGCACCGCGCGGCACGGTGATGACGCCAGGGATGTTCCCTGGCCCGCACACGCACGGAGCCGACCATGACGACCAACGCCCTGCCGTGGACCCCGCCGAACACCGAGGACGTCGAGGCGTTACCGGTGGGCAAATGGTGGGACGCCGTGTCCGCACCCACCGCCGTCGCAGACCGCGCTCTGGAACTCCTCGGGCAGGACTCGGGCGCCGTGATCCAGGACGACACCTACGGGAAAACCTACTGGCTGATCGGCATCGACACCGCCCGCAGCTGGGGCATGCGCCAGGTCCGCGTCCTCACCGAACTCGCCGACGAAGGCACCCTCCTCGGCGTTCCGCCCGCCTCCTGGCGGGCGGAACGCATGACGTACTGGCGCATCCCCCTCGCCCCGGACCGGTATCTCACCGGCCCCGACCACCTGGCTCGTGCCCTGCGCCGGGCTGTCGACGAAGTCCTCGGCCCCGTCCCCTCAGGCCGACAGCTCTGCTACCGCTGCCAACTGCCCACCGACGAACCGGTCCAGGTCTCCATCGAGCACAGTGGCAGTGTCGCCGGCGCGACCGTCTACGTCTGCCCCACCCACGCCCGGGACTACCCACGCGATGCCGTGAACCAAGCCGCCGCCATGCGCCGCGCCCTCGACCGGGGCAGGCGATGACGGCCGCCGACCCGTTCGCCGACGAGACGTGGTGCGCTGCCATCAAGCACGCCGCGGACTTCCAGGACTGCAAGACCCCCGGCGCGGGATGCGAGACGGGTGAGCAACTGCTGCACGCCTACGAAGAGGCCACACAACGGGCTCGGGCAAGCGGGGCGACATGAGCCACCGCCTGCAGTCTCGGTCCGAGCGTGCCGCGGCGCTCGTCCTCCCCGCGCCGGACGTGACCCCAGTGGCCTGCCCCCTTCAACCCTGCGGTCGGCGCGCGACCGCAGGCTACAGGGCGACGGGGCTCCGGACCGGAGTCCCGTTCAGACAGTCCCCGCCCCGACCGCCCGTTAACGGTGAGGACAGAGCGGGCCCGTAGGACGGTCAGGCAGGCGTGGGCGGCCGTGGCCAGGGACAAGCTCACAGTGGCTCCGCCTGGGTGCAGCCCTGGGGCCATCCAACGTTCAGGTCGCCCCGGCACATTTCGCCTGTCCGGGCCTCGACTCAACAGGAGCGACATGTCTACCCCCAAACGCCGAGGCGTCCTCTTCGGCGCTGCCGGCGCTGCCGCCAGTCTCGCGATTGCCCCGGCCACGGCGGTTGCCGCCGCGCAGCGCCCCGGGCGGCGCGAGCCGCTGGCCGCCGGACCCGGCAAGAAATGGGACCTCGACGGCAACGCGCAGCGCTTCCGTGGCAACACGTTTGTCTGTCCCGTGCCCCAGGACTCGGCCTTCTTCCACGCCGAGACCGAGGCGATGAAGATCATGAAGCGGTCCTCCCTCGCCGACCAGTACGCCTGCCTGCCGCGCCAGAGCATGCATATGACGGTCTTCGACGCCACGACACAGGACGACATCAGCAACAAGCGACTCCCGGCCTGGCTCGCCGACTGCACGGATGTCTCCGAGGTGTCCCAGCGGATCTTCGCGCGCCTCCAGGAGTCGACGCTGACCCCGGTCGGCCCGATCACGATGAAGGTCAAGGGGTTCCGTCCCTTCGACGCCAACTTCACGATGGACCTCACCCCCGCCGACGACGCCACCTTCACCACACTCTGGACGACCCGACGGGAGCTGAGCGCCCTGCTGGAGATCCGGGCGTCGGACTTCGAGACCTACCAGTTCCACTCGACCATCGGTTACCGCCTGGTCAAGCCGCTGGCATCCGACGTGCCGCCCATGGCGCGACTGGCCGCGAAGTGCTCCGCACTCTTCACCGGCGACGCCGCCACCGTGACCATGGAGCACCCGGCGTTCAACCTCTTCGACGACATGCTCGCGTTCCCGCGGTTGTGGCGGCTGCCGAAGGCCTGATTCGCTTTCACGCTGCGGACCTAGGTGTTCTGCCGGTCCTCTGCCTCGTGCGCACGCGAACGACGGCTGCGGAGGCGTTCCAGGACGGCCGCGCCGAGGAGTACGAGCCCGATGGCGACGATTTTGCTCCCCTGGTAGCCGGCCGCCGGGTCGTCCGCGGCGCCGGAGCCCAGGAACTCCCACAGCGCCCAGGCGATCCCGGTGACGACGAGGAGGACGGCCCCCACCGGGCCGATGCCCCACCACCACGGCGTCTGGGGATGCTCGTCGGATTGGTCGCGTTCGTCGTGCGCCAAGGTTGTTCTCCAGGTCATGAGGCGGGTAGCGGTGCCCGGCGCCGTCACGGGCGGGCAAAAGGAGAGACGGGTGGCGCGAACCACCTGGTTGCCTGCGGCGCTGTTCCACCGCCTGCCGCAGCCGGCGCGGCAGTTGCGCGCCAGGCGCCGCGAGCCCGCCGCGATGCAAACGACGTGCCCCGGCTGTCAGTCGGCCGTGTCCAGATCCTGCCCCGCGTCCGCGCCGAAGACGCCGTCCAGCTCGGAGATGTCCGCGACCAGCCGGAGCACATCGCCGGTGCCCTCCAGGGCGAGCTGTACCTCGGCGACGCCGGTGTCGGCGGGGCGGGCCTCCTCCTCGGCACGGACCACCCGGGTCGAACGGTCCGGGCCCTTCCAGGGCGCCCGGTCCACCCGGACCCGCTCCACCGTGAACCCGGCGGCGGTGCACAGCTCCAGGACGCGCGGCAGCAGCCCGCTGCCCACCCGGTAGGAGAGCTGCACCTCGATCCGCTCGGCCGACCAGACGGTCGACATTCGGCGGGTGAGCAGTGGATAGCCGCGGACGACCAGGAAGTGGACCGCGGTCGCGGCGGTGGCCAGCAGCGCCAGCCCGCCACCGCAGGCCATGCCCACCGCACAGGTCAGCCAGATGGTGGCGGCGGTGGTCAGACCGCGTACCGCGTCGCGCCGTACGAAGATCAGGCCGCCGCCGATGAAGCCGATGCCGGAGACGATCTGCGCGGCCACCCGGGAGGGATCGAGGGTGATGTGTTCGCGCAGCAGCACATCGGCGAAGCCGTACTGGGAGACCTGCATGAACAGCGCGCTGCCCACGCCGACCAGGGTGTGGGTGCGCAGGCCGGCGCTCTTCTGCTGCACCGCCCGTTCGAGTCCGATCAGGGTGGACAGCACCAACGCGACCCCGAGTTCGGCGAATTGCCGGGCTCCCTGGTCGGCGCCGAACTCCCACATCGGAGCGGCGATCTGTGGCACGTCGCACCTCACTCTCCGGCCGGGGCCTCGCTCTCCGGCCTGGTCTTCGACGATTCCACCATCAGTACCCGACAGTGCCCCCAGGACACGGGAAGCCGAAGGGTAAGCGGACCTGACGGTTCCGGGCGGCTCGGAATTCGCACGGGGTGTGCGCCGGTGACTCACACACAATCCCCACACACGCTCCCGCACCCCTTGGTGATGCGCTTGACTCGGAGCGTGAACAGTGCAGCACGGACGTACATCCGGAAGGGGAGCAAACCCGTGACCACCGAGCCCGAGCAGGCCGCGTTAGCCGTGGAGCTCGCGGAACTCCGCCGGAGCGTCGAAGTGGGCTTCGCCCGCGTCGACGGCCGGCTCATCTTGCACGACCACCGCGGAGAGCAGTCGGAGGAGGAGCTGAACCAACTGGGCGGGCGGGTCCGCGTCCTGGAGCACGGACGCTGGCCGCTACCCTCCATCGCCGCTCTGACGGGGGTATCCGCGCTGGCGCTGGCGGTGTGGCAGGCGGCGGGACACTAGCCGTCACCGGCCGGTCGTCCCGGCGCCTGCCGTGGCCCGCGCGGTGGGGGTCAGCCCAGGCGGATGTGGTGGAGCAGCAGCAGGGCAGCCGCCATGTTCGCCGCGGGCACCTCACCGCGCGCTACCAGGTCGGGCACCAGCTTGAGCGGAACCCATTCGCGGCGGTCCGACTCGAAGTCGTCCTCCGGGGGGCCGACGTACTCGGCGTCCTCGGCCCAGTAGATGTGGTGCCGGGCGTCGGTGAGCCCGTTGGACGGCTCCACGGAGAGCAGATGGCGCAGCGGGCCGGGGCGCCAGCCGGTCTCCTCCTCCATCTCGCGCGCCGCCGCGCCCTCGATGTCCTCACCGTCCTCGACGACGCCCGCGGCCAGTTCCCAGCCCCAGTTGTCGGTGATGAAACGGTGCCGCCACAGCAGCAGTACTTCGTTCGCCTCGTTCACGACCGTCGCCACGGCAACCGGCCGCAGCCGGATCAGATAGTGGTCCAGATGACGGCCGTCGGGGAGTCTGACGTCAGCGAGGTTGACCCGGAACCATCGGTTCTCGTACACGGTCTGCTCCGTGAGATTCTTCCATCGCATTGGCTCGGCCACCTTCCGTCGGAGAGATGGCAATCCTCGGCCACCCGCTGACGAGGGCGCGGCCCACATTCGGGCCGCGGTGGCGGCCACGGTCAGAACGGAACGCGCAGGGCCCCGTCGATGAGTTCCGCGGCCTCGGACGTCGCGGCGCAGTCGTTGGCGGCCAGATGCTCGCGTACCGCGCGGAGGCGGTCGCGTAACCTCTGGGACTCCATCCCCCGGGCCCTTTCGGTCATCTCGACCGCCGTGGCGCCCGCCCGGTCCGCGTCTCCCTGGCGCAGTTCGATGTGGGTGAGCATGGCCAGCCGGTGCACCCGGCCCCGGTCATGGGCGGGTGTGCCGACGGCGGCGGTGGCGTGCTCCCGGGCGGCGCCGAGGTCGCCGAGGCTCAGCAGGGCCTCCGCGACCTGGATGTTGACCAGGCCCGGCTGCACATAGCCGGTCTCGTCCGGCTCCTGGCCGGGCCGGATGCGGTCGGCGGCGGTCTCGGCGCGCCGGATGCAGGCCAGCGCGCTGTGCCCGTCGCCGAGCCGCGCGTACGACTTGGCCTGCATGGCGTACAGGTCGGCGGCGAGCGCCGGGGTGATCTGCGACCCGGCGGCGCGCAGCGCCGATTCGGCGAACGCGACGGCCTGCCGGTACTCCTTCATGAACAGGGACTGGGTGACGAGCAGCGCTATCACATACGCGCCCAGGCCCCGGTCCCCGCTGGCCTTGGCGAGCCGCAGCGCCTGGTGGAAGTAGCGCTGGGCCAGGCCGTGGGCGTTGGAGTCGTACGCGCAGATCCCGGCGATGGCGACCAGCCCGCCGGTCGCCCGGTGCAGCTGGCGGCCCATGTCGTCGGCGTAGGCGCCGCGCAGCAGGGGCGCGGTCTCGGAGTTGAGGAAGCCGACGACCCGGGTTCTGGTCGCGATGCCGCCTGCCTTGCGGTACATCTGCTCGTAGTGGGCGCGGGCGGCGCGCAGCATCTCGACGTCGGTCATGGACACGCGCGTGAGGCCGTAACGGGAGACGTCGGAGTCCTCGGGCGGGTTCTCCCATTCCCACACCGGGATCACGGCGGGCGTGCCGGTGACCGCGGCGGCTCCTATGATGTGCGGGCGCTGCTGTTCGTCGGAGCGCCACAGCGCGGTGGCGCGCTCGACGAAACCGGAGAGCGAGGTGGCGGGGGCGCGCGGGGTGCCGGGGGTGCCGAGACCGATGTCGTCGAGGGTGAGGGCGCGGTGCAGCCGCTCGCCGAGCACCTCGCAGATGAGGTCCGGCACTTGGCCGCGCGGCCGCTGTCCCTTCAGCCAGCGCGCCACCGCGGTGTGTTCGTACCGCAGCTTCATGCCGCGGGCCCGGCCCGCCTCGTTGATGTGCGCGGCCAGCCCGGCGTGGGAGATTCCGGCCTCGTCGAGTACGGAGTCGAGCAGTGTGTTGGGCTCCATGTCGCCCTCCCGGTGGACTCTGCGCCTATCAGCGTAGTGAAGTCCGCTTCACACGGGGTGTGAAGGTCGCGGGCAGCGGGCAGCGGTCGTTGCGCAGCGCCACCAGGGCGATGTCGTCGGCGAGCCGCCCGCCGGTGTGGCGCAGCACCGCCGCCCGCACCGCCGCGACGACCGCCGCGGGGATGATGGGGCCGCTGCCCGCGGCCTCGCCGAGGGCGTGGCGCAGCGGGAAGAACGTGCCGTGGGCGTCGCGCGCGTCCTCGGCCCCGTCGGTGTGCAGGACGAGCGCGTCCCCGGGGCGCAGCGCGGTGCAGCGCGCCAGGGGCAGTTCGGCGGGCAGCGGGAAGAGGCCGAGCGGGGGCAGGACGTCGCCGGGCGTGATCTGCCGGGCCAGCGCCGGGCCCACGGGCTGCTCGTAGAGCCGGTACGGCCAGGGGTGGCCGCAGTTGAGCGCGGTCACCTCGCCGCCGGGGCCGATCTCCAGCAGCAGGACGGTCACGAACTCCTCGCCGCCGTCCGCGCCGAGATGGCGCCGCAGCGCCCGGTCCAGCCGCCTGAGCACACCGGCGAGTTCGGCCTCCTCGTGCGCCGCCTCGCGGAAGCTGCCGAGCACGGCGGCGACGGTGCCGATGGCGGCGAGGCCGTGCCCGCGTACGTCCCCGATGACGGCGCGGAGCCCGTGCGCGGTGGCCAGCACCTCGTACAGATCGCCGCCGACCGCGGCGCCGCGGCTGGCCGACAGATAGCCGCGCGCCATCTCGATCCCCTCCAGCCGGGACGGCAGCGGCCGCAGCACCACCTCCTGTGCGGCGGCGGCCACTTCGCGGACCCGCTCCAGCTCGCGCACCAGCCGTGAGCGGCGCCCCCGATACGCGTACGCGAAAGCCAGGGCGGGGACGGCTGACAGCAGCGGGACCAGCAGCGGATGGTGGGGGCAGTACCGCTGCCAGACGACGGCGCAGAGCAGCCACACAGCCGAAAGCGCGAGGCCCACCCTCCGCCCGCACACCGCCCTGGTCTTGATCATGCGCAGCCCCCACTCCCAGCCAACCGCAACGATTCTCGCGACAGCGACTGCCAAAAGGACCAGGAGCTTCCGATTCTCACCCGATCAGGTGAAGTTGTGGGCAATCGTTCCGCCGGGGGGCACCTCCCAGCGGTAGCTGGGGGAGGAACGGGTGGGCACAACCCACCCACCGGCCCGCACCCGGCAACGAAACGCCAAGGGGGCGCACCCCAAAGGGCGCGCCCCCTAAGGGCGTACGTCAACGTCAGGCGCCGCGCAAGGTGGCGCCGGTGCGTTCCGTGGCCACGGCCACCGCCGCGTCGCGGGCGGCCGCGGCCTCTTCGGCGGTCAGGGTGCGGTCCGGGGCGCGGAAGCGGAGCGCGTAGGCCAGGGACTTCTTGCCCTCGCCCAGCTGCTCGCCGGTGAAGACGTCGAACAGCCGGAGGGATTCGAGCAGTTCGCCCGCGCCCTCGCGCAGCGCCTTCTCGACGTCGGCCGCGGCGGCCGAGTCGTCGACGACGAGGGCGACATCCTGGGTGGCCACCGGGAAGGTGGACACGTGGGGGGACGTCACGGGGCCGCCGCTCGCCCGCTCCAGGCGGTCGAGTTCGAGCTCCATCGCGCAGGTGCGCTCCGGGATGCCGAGCGCCTTGGTGACGCGCGGGTGCAGCTCGCCCGCGTTGCCGACGAGGATCTCCTCACCGTCGACGACGGCGAGGAGCGCGGCGCAGCGGCCCGGGTGCCAGGGGGCCTGCTGGTCCTGGCGGACGATCAGCTCGACGCCCGCCTCGCGCGCCACGGTGCGGCCCGCCTCGACGGCGTCGGACCAGCTGACCGGGGTGCCCTCGCCCCACCAGCCCGCCTGCTGCCGCTCGCCCGCGAGGACCGTGGCGACGCGCCGCGGCTGGCTCGGGAGGGCGGCGTCGAGCCGGGCGATCTCCTCGTCCGTCGGCCGGTGGTCGACGGGGAGGCGGACGGCCGGGGGCTCGTCGCCGGTGGCGCGGAAGACCAGGCCGGTCTCGAAGAGCGCGAGGTCGTGCTCACCGCGCCCGGCGTTGCGGCGCAGCGCGGCGAGCAGCCCGGGCAGCAGGGTGGTGCGCAGCGCGGGTTCGGCGTCGGAGAGCGGGTTGACCAGGCGGACCAGGTCGCGCCGCGGGTCGTCGGCGGCGAGACCGAACTGGTTCAGCACCTCTTCGCCGATGAACGGGTAGTTCAGCGCCTCGACGTAGCCCGCCCCGGCCAGTGCCCGGCCGACCCGGCGGTGCAGCCGCTGACGCTCGGTCAGCCCGCGGCCGGAGGGCGGCTGGGGCAGGGTGGCGGGCAGGTTCTCGTAGCCCTCCAGCCGGATGACCTCCTCGGCGAGGTCGTTCGGGTCGCGCAGGTCGGGCCGCCAGCTGGGCACGGTGACGGTGAGGTCGTCCGCGCCGTAGACGTCGCAGCCGATCTGCTGGAGGCGCCGGACCACGGTCTCGCGGCCGTACGCGACGCCCGCGACCCGGTCCGGGTGGTCGGCGCGCAGCGTGATGGTGTGCGGGGCGCTGGGCGAGATGATCTCGGTGACGCCCGCCTCGGCGGAGCCGCCCGCGAGCAGCACCAGCAGGTCGACGGTGCGCTGCGCGGCCGCGGAGGTGGCCTCCGGGTCGACGCCGCGCTCGAACCGCTTGGACGCCTCGGAGGACAGCTTGTGGCGGCGGGCGGTGCGGGCGATCGAGACCGGGGCGAAGTGCGCGGCCTCGATGACGACCTCGGTGGTGCCCGCCTCCTCGGTGACGTCGGCGATCTCGGTGTCGGCTCCGCCCATGACACCGGCGAGGCCGATCGGCCCGCTGTCGTCGGTGATGACCAGGTCCTCGGCGTCCAGGACGCGCTGGGTGCCGTCGAGGGTGGTGAGCTTCTCGCCCGGCTCGGCGCGGCGTACGCCGATCGCGCCGGTCACCCGGGAGCGGTCGTAGGCGTGCAGCGGCTGACCGATCTCCAGCATCACGTAGTTGGTGATGTCGACGGTGAGCGAGACGGGCCGCAGGCCCGCCTTCTGCAGCCGCCGCCGCATCCAGATCGGGGAGTGCGCCTCGGGGTCGAGCCCGGTGACCGTACGGGCGGTGAAGCGGTCGCAGCCGACCGGGTCGGCGACCTTGACCGGGTAGCCGTGGCTGTTGGGCGCGGGCACGTCCAGCAGGGCCGGGTCGCGCAGCGGCAGCCCGTAGGCGGTGCCCGCCTCGCGGGCGATGCCGCGCATCGACAGGCAGTAGCTGCGGTCGGGGGTGACCGCGATGTCCAGGACCTCGTCGACGAGCTGCAGCAGCTCGATCGCGTCGGTTCCGACCTCGTACTCCGGCGGCAGGACGATGATGCCGCCGCTGCCGTCGTCGCCCATGCCCAGCTCGTCGCCGGAGCAGATCATGCCGTGCGAGGTCTTGCCGTAGGTCTTGCGCGCGGAGATCGCGAAACCGCCGGGCAGTTCGGCACCGGGCAGCACGACGACGACCTTGTCGCCGACGGCGAAGTTCCGGGCGCCGCAGACGATGTTCTGCTGCTCACCGGTGCCGTTGGCCTGGCCGACGTCCACCTGGCAGTAGCGGATGGGCTTCTTGAACCCCTCCAGCTCCTCGATGGCCAGCACCTGGCCGACGACCAGCGGGCCCTTGAGACCGGCACCGAGCTGCTCGACCGCCTCGACCTCAAGACCCGCCGCGACGAGTTTGGCCTGTACGTCGCGTCCGGTCTCACCGGCCGGCAGGTCGACGTATTCCCGCAGCCACGAAAGCGGGACCCGCATCAGATCTCCATCCCGAAGGGCCTGGTGAAGCGCACGTCACCCTCGACCATGTCTCGCATGTCTTCCACGTTGTGCCGGAACATCAGCATCCGCTCGATGCCGAAGCCGAAGGCGAACCCGCTGTACTTCTCCGGGTCGACGCCGCAGGCGATGAGCACCCGCGGGTTGACCATGCCGCAGCCGCCCAGCTCGATCCAGCCCTCGCTGGAGCAGGTGCGGCAGGGGCGGTCCGGGTTGCCGACGGACTCGCCGCGGCACACGTAGCACCGCATGTCCATCTCGGCGGACGGCTCGGTGAACGGGAAGAAGTTCGGCCGCAGCCGGGTGGTCATGCCCTCGCCGAACAGCGTCCGCACCATGTGGTCGAGCGTGCCCTTGAGGTCGGCCATGGTCAGGCCCTCGTCGATGGCCAGCAGCTCGACCTGGCTGAAGACGGGGGTGTGGGTGGCGTCCAGCTCATCGGTGCGGAAGGTGCGCCCCGGGCAGATCACATAGATCGGCGGCTTCCGCTCGATCATCGACCGGATCTGCACCGGCGAGGTGTGGGTGCGCAGCACCACCCCGGACGGCTCAGCCTCCTTGCCGTCCTTTGTTCCTCGGACGAAGAACGTGTCCTGCATCTCCCGGGCCGGGTGGTCCGGCGGAAAGTTGAGCGCGTCGAAGTTGAACCACTCCGCCTCGACCTCCGGGCCCTCGGCCACCTCGTAGCCCATGGCCACGAAGACGTCCTCGATGCGCTCGGAGAGCGTGGTGATCGGGTGGCGGGCACCGGCCGGGGTGCGGTCGTACGGCAGTGTGACGTCCACCGCCTCCTCGACCAGCACCCGGGCGTCGCGCTCCGCCTCCAGCTCCGCCTGCCGGGCCTTGAGGGCCTGGGTCACCTGGCCACGGGCCTGGCCGACGCGCTTGCCCGCGTCCGCCTTGGCGTGCGGCGGCAGGGCGCCGATCTCGCGGTTGGCCAGGGCGAGCGGCGAGCGGTCGCCGGTGTGGGCGACCTTCACCTCGCGCAGCGCTTCGAGATCCCCCGCGGCGGCGAGGGCGTCCAGCGCCTCGTCCCGCATCCGGGCGATCTCTTCCGGTTTCAGTGCCTCGACCTCGACAGGGTCGTACGACTTATTGGGTGCCGACATCTCTTCCCGTGTTTCCGAGTTGGCTGGCTGCGCTGCCCCGCTCGACGGCTGCGACGCTTGCGACCAGTAGACGACCGCCAGGGGACGCCATAGGTGCCAAAGCCCGAGTCTAAGGGGCGCGGGGTATCCGCTGTTGCGCGGGAAGCCCGTGGGGACGGTCAGGCCAGATAGGCCGGGGTGCCCACGGGCAGCGTAAATCGGAACTCGGCGCCGCCCCCGGCGGCCCGTCCGACGGTGATCGTCCCGCCGTGCGCCTCGACGATGCCCTTGACGATGTAGAGCCCGAGGCCGGTGCCGCCGCGCTTGCTGCCCCGCCAGAAACGGGTGAAGACGCGGCTCATCGACTCCTCCGGGATACCCGCGCCTTCGTCGCTCACGGTGATGGCGGTCCTTTCGACGACGGGGCCGTCCGCCGCGGGCCGGTGCGGTGCGGGGGCCACCTCGATGGTGACGGTTCCCTCGCCGTGGCGCACCGCGTTTTCCAGCAGGTTGCCCAGCACCTGGTCGATCTTGTCCGGATCGGCCCACAGACCGGGCAGCGGACCCCGCACCCGGATCAGGAACCGCTCGGCGGTCTGCCCGGTCGCGCTGAGCGCCTGCACATGGCGGCGTACGGCGGCCGCGGCGTCCACCGGCTGACGGCGCACCTCCAGCCGTCCGGAGTCGATCCGGGAGATGTCCAGCAGCTCGGCGATCAGGCGGGTGACGCGGTTGGCGTCGGAGTCGACCGTCTCCAGCATCAGCCGCTTCTGGTCGTCGGTGAACCGCTCCCACTTCGCCAGCAGGGTCGCCGTGAAACCTTTCACGGAGGTCAGCGGCGAGCGCAGCTCATGCGCCACGGTCGCGATCAGCTCGGCGTGGCTGCGCTCGGTGCGCCGCCGGGCCTCGGTGCCGCGCAGCGACACGACGAGGCGGCGCACCGGTCCGGTCGGCCGCTCACGTACGTAGCGGGCCGACACCAGGACCTCGTGGCCGCCGGGCAGCAGCAGATTGCGCTCGGGCTGGCCGACGCGGGTGGCCAGCCCTCCGTACGGATCGGTCAGCGCCCACCAGCGCCTTCCGTCCAGGTCTTCTAAGGGGAGCGCGCGCTCCAGCCGCTGCCCGATGGCGTCCGCCGGGCGGATCGCGGTGATGCGGGCCGCCGCCGCGTTGAAGCAGGTGACGTGGCCCGTCTCGTCGGCCACGACCAGGCCGTCGGGCAGATCGTCCGGGTGCAGGCCGAGCGCGGCCAGCGCCTCGTACGGGTCGGGCCCGCCGCGCCCCGTGCCGTCTTCCCGGCGGTCGTGTCCGCCGGGGCTCGGCACGGTCCGTCCGGGCGCGTGGGCATCGGCAGCGGCCGTCCCGGCGCCGGAGGTCCTGACGTCCATCCCCACACCCCCTCCTGGGCCTCGTGTGGGGGCAAACCCTACTAGGTCCCGGTCACGGAACGGCACCCTGCGGGAGCGCGCTGCGCACGAGCGGAGGCGTAGAGGCACACGGCGGCGGCCGTCGCGAGATTGAGGCTTTCGGCTCTGCCGTGGATCGGAACGCGCACCACCTCGTCCGCGAGTGCGCGGGTAGCCTCCGGCAGGCCCCAGGCCTCGTTGCCGAAGATCCAGGCGGTGGGCGCGCCGAGCACCCCGTCGTCCAGCTCCGCGTCCAGGTCGCGCTCCCCCGCCCCGTCCGCGGCCAGCACCCGCGCCCCGGCCTCCCTGAGGCCGCCGACGGCCTCCTCGACGGGTACGCCGGTGGCCACCGGGAGGTGGAAGAGCGAGCCCACGGAGGCGCGTACCGCCTTCGGGTTGTACGGGTCCACGGAGGCGTCCGTGAACACGACGGCGTCCGCCCCGGCGGCGTCCGCGCACCGCAGCACGGTCCCGGCGTTGCCCGGGTCGCGGACGTTCGCCAGCACGGCGACCAGCCGGGGGCGGGCCCGCAGGATCTCCTCGAACGGCGAGTCCAGGAAGCGGCAGAGGCCCACGATGCCCTGGGGGGTGACCGTGTCGGACATCTCCGCGATCACCTCGTCGGTCGCGGTGAGGACCGGGATGCGGGCGGCGCGGGCGGCCTCGACGATGCCGGTGTGGCGGGCCGCCGCCTCGGGGGTCGCGTACACCTCGACCAGGTGCGCGATCGCCTCGCGGACGGCCTGCGGGCCCTCCACGAGGAACCGGCGCTCCTTGCCGCGGAAGCTGCGCTTGGCGAGCCGTCTGGCCGCGGTGACGCGTGGCGATCGCAGGGACGTCAGCTCGGGGGCGGGGGTCGCCATGGGGTGCGCCTTCTGTGTTGTGCGGTCGTTGGGTGCGGCCCGGTTTGTACCCCCACCCCGCCCCTTCCCGAAACCGTGGGCAAGCCCCCGGACCCCCGGAGAGGGGTGCCGGGCCCGTGGGCGGGCAGGCCCGCCGATTGAGCATGGTTGTGGGCAATCGTTCCGCGGGGCGGAACGGGTGGGCACAACCCGGCCACCGGACCGCACCCGGCAACGAAACCCCAGGGAGACACCGGCGGACGCCGACACCCGGCCACCGGGGCGCACCCGGCAACGAAACCCCGGGAGGGTCATCGGCGGCGGGGGCGCCTACACGCGCGGACCCGCAGGTGCCCGGGGCACCTGCGGGTCCGTCGGCGTGAGGTCAGGCCGCCTTCGGGGCGTTGACGTCACTCGGCAGCGCCTTCTGCGCCGCCTCGACCAGCGCGGCGAACGCGTTGGCGTCGTTGACCGCGAGGTCGGCGAGGATCTTGCGGTCCACCTCGATGTTGGCGGCCTTCAGACCCTGGATGAGGCGGTTGTACGTCATGCCGTTGGCGCGGGCAGCAGCGTTGATGCGCTGAATCCACAGCTGCCGGAAGTCGCCCTTGCGCTTCTTACGGTCGTTGTAGTTGTAGACCAGAGAGTGGGTGACCTGCTCCTTGGCCTTGCGGTACAGGCGGGAGCGCTGGCCGCGGTAGCCGCTGGCCTGCTCGAGGATCGCCCGGCGCTTCTTGTGGGCGTTGACTGCCCGCTTGACGCGTGCCACTTGTTTAACTCCTTGTACGGGGCCGCGGGTGACTCACACGGCCCGGAAACGAATAGGTCCCGGTCGGCCTGACGCGCGCCCCGCCGGTTGGGCGGGGCGGGTGCGTCACTTGCCGAGAAGCTTCTTGATCTTCTTGGCGTCGGCCGGAGCCATCTCGACCTTGCCGGCCAGGCGGCGCGTCAGCGTGGACGGCTTGTGCTCGAGAAGGTGGCGGCGACCGGCGCGCTGGCGCATGACCTTGCCGGAGCCGGTGACCTTGAAACGCTTGCTGGCACCGCTGTGCGTCTTGTTCTTCGGCATGTCGCCGTTCACTCCTCGTCGGGGGCGCTGTCCGGGCGGCCGAAGGCGCGGGGGGTACCGCGATCCGGCGTACGGAAGCGTCAGGTATTTCGGTTGGTGTCCGGGACCGGCGGGGGTCCCGGGCGGGTGGGCGGTCGAGGCTCGCGCCTCGTTGTCACGCCTCGGCGGGCTCCTCGGCGGGCTCCTCGGCGATCTCCTCCGCGTGGCCGACGCCCTGGCGCTCGGCCTTGCGGGCGGCCTGGGCCTCACGGGCTTCGGCCATCGCCTCGGTCTTCTTCTTGTGCGGACCGAGAACCATGATCATGTTTCGGCCGTCCTGCTTGGGGTTGGACTCCACGAAGCCCAGCTCCTCGACGTCCTCGGCGAGCCGCTGCAACAGCCGGAAGCCCAGCTCGGGCCGGGACTGCTCACGGCCACGGAACATGATCGTGATCTTGACCTTGTCGCCCTGCTTGAGGAACCGGACGACGTGACCCTTCTTGGTGTCATAGTCGTGCGGGTCGATCTTCGGCCGGAGCTTCATCTCCTTGATGACCGTGTGCGCCTGGTTC
This sequence comes from Streptomyces sp. NPDC005962, assembly GCF_040629205.1. Taxonomy (NCBI): domain Bacteria; kingdom Bacillati; phylum Actinomycetota; class Actinomycetes; order Kitasatosporales; family Streptomycetaceae; genus Streptomyces; species Streptomyces sp. NPDC005962. The sequence goes on from NZ_JBEXVE010000011.1 coordinate 236,150, forward strand.
TTGCGCGCTTCACGGGCCTTCATGGCCGACTCGTACTTGAACTTTCCGTAGTCCATGAGCTTGCAGACCGGCGGGCGAGCGGTCGCCGCCACCTCGACGAGGTCGAGGTCGTACTCCTGCGCAAGCTCCAGGGCTTTGGCAAGCGGCACAATGCCGACCTGCTCGCCACTGGGACCGACGAGTCGCACCTCGGGGACGCGAATCCGGTCGTTGATGCGGGGCTCGGCGCTAATGAATCCTCCTCGGTTGCACCACGCGACCGCCTGGCGGACTGCCGCGTTACGTCTGTATAGAGACCACCGAGCCGAGAAACACAAAAAGCCCCGGACGGTACACAGGCGGGGCTCCTCACTGACCGGGAGCACCGCCGCGATATCACCGCGGGGCGCAGCCTGACCGATGACCTGCCGACCTGAGGTCGGGAGGTGGGAGTGCGGAGCCTCCACTTGTGGGCCGGACACGCGAGTGACCGGCCGGTCGTTTATCTACGATACCAGGACCCGCGAGGGATGCTCACCGGGCGGTCGCCGGGGACCCGTCGTCCATGTCACACACCCGGTTCCCCCGTCCGGTACGAGCGGCCGGTGGGCGGCGTCCTAGGGTGGAGGCCATCATCCACCAGGAAGCGAGCCTCCGACCACCATGAGCGACGCCAACAGCGGGCAGCCGACCCCGGACTTCGACCGTATGACCCGTGACATCGCGGACGTACCCGCGGTCGAGGTGATCACGACGGTCGCGGTGCACCTGATGAGCGCCGCGGCGGTGAACCTGGGGCTGGCCGAGGAGGGCCCGCAGCACAAGGACCTGGACGAGGCGCGCAAGCTGATCAGCGCGCTCGCCGGTCTGATCACGGCGAGCGCCACCGAGATCAGCTCCTTCCACGCGGCCCCGCTGCGGGACGGCCTCAAGTCGCTGCAGCTCGCCTTCCGTGAGGCGTCGGCCGTCCCGGACGAGCCGGGCCAGGGGCCGGGCGAGAAGTTCACCGGGCCGGTCTTTTCGTAGGCCCGGTCTCCCCGTAGGCCCGGTCTCCCCGTAGGCCCAGCCTTCCCGTAGACCCGGTCTTCCCGTACGCCCCCGGCGCCCTCAGGGTCACGCCGCCTCCGGGCCCTTCGCCTCGGGCCCGCCCGTCTCGGGGCGGTGCCCGCCGCGCATCCGCCCCCACGGGCCGGGCCGCGGCTCCGTGGCCCGCTCCTCCGCCTGGGCCGCCGGGTGGACGTGGGTGAACCGGTGGACGACGGCCGCCAGCACCCCGCCGACCAGTGGCGCGACCAGGAACAGCCACAGCTGGGAGAGCGCCCCGCCGCCCGCGAACAGCGCCGGGCCGAGGCTGCGCGCCGGGTTGACGGAGGTCCAGGTCAGCGGAATGCCGACCAGGTTGACGGCGGCGAGCGCGAGCCCGATCGGCACCGGTTCGATACCGGACAGCGTCACCTTCTGGGTCACCGTGAGGAAGACGAAGACCAGCAGGAACGTGAGCAGCACCTCGGCGAGGAAGGCACCGCCCGCGCCGATGCCCACCGGGGACCGGCCGCCGTAGCCGTTGCTGCCGAACGCCTCGTACGTGCGCAGCCTCGGCACCTGCTTGGCGAGCAGATAGAGCACGGCGGCGCCGACGATCCCGCCGACCAGCTGCGCGACCCAGTACTGGACGGCCCTGCGGATGTCCATCCGCCCGGCCAGCAGCATGCCCAGGGTGACCGCCGGGTTGATGTGGCAGCCCGAGATGCGGCCGAACGCGTAGGCGAGCGCGATGAGGATGAAGCCGAACGCGAGCGAGATGCCGAGGGCGTTGATGTAGTCGCCTGCCAGGACCAGGGAACCGACGCCGAAGAGGACCAGCAGCGCGGTTCCGGTGAACTCCGATACGACCGTTCTCGTCTCCATGGCGTTCTCCTCGCATCGCTCGGACCGCCAGTTGCCCTATGCATTGTGGGGCGTATCGGGTGATTTCGCCTGTAGTGAACGCATCGCCGCTGATCAGCGGCTGAAGAGGGGCTCCCCGGGCACCGTCGCGTCCGGCGGCAGCAGCGCCAGGGTCAGCCCACGCACCAGCCTGGCCCGCAGCGTCTCATCGGCGGCCAGCGCGCCCGCCACCCGCTGCGCCGTCTCGCGCGCCGGGGCGTGCGGGGCCAGGGCGAGCGCCAGCATGCCGTCGGCGTCCGCGGCGGGGGCCAGATGGGCGCGGACCACCTCCGGTTCGGCGGCCAGGACGGTCCGTACCGCCTCGGCGACCGCGGGGTCGGCCAGCGGATCGGCGCTGGTACGGCCCTCGGCGAGGGCGATCAGGGCGGGCCCGGTGACCTGGTACGGCACCGGTCCGGCGAGGTCCAGCACGAGGGTGTCGGCCTTCTCGTGCGCGGCCGCCTCCAGCGCCTGCCGCAGCGGTACGGCGACGGGCCGGGCGTCCGGGCGCCAGCGGGCCAGGGACTCCAGGGAGGTGAAGGCGGGCAGGGCGCGGCGGCCGCCGGGGGCCTCCAGCGTCGGCACGGCCATGTCACTCGTCTTCTCGCGGCGCAGCCCGTCGGGCCCTTCCTCGACCTCGCCGAGGAGCGCCACCACAGGGACGAGCAGCCGCGCCTCGGTGAGCGCGGCCAGCACCTCGGGTTCGGCGGTGCGGTCGTCGGCCCAGGCGGCGAGCGCCGCGGTCAGGCGGGCGTCGGCGGAGCCGTCGTCGCCGGAGAAGCCGGGGTCGGGAATGTTCTTGAGCGCCACTCCATGAGGGTATCGGGGCCGCCGTGAGGTCTTTCTCATGGGTTGTTCATCACCTTGGCCCCCGTCGCGTGGCGGGGCCGTCTAGCCTCGCCCTCCATGAAGACGAACACGTCTGGGGGGATATCAGGGGGGATGGGGATGGACCGGGGCCGCGGCCCCTGTCGCAGAGCGCGCCGCCCGGCCGTGGTCGTGACCGTGGCGGCGCTCGCGGCGACCCTGCTGGGGTGCGGGGCGGCCACCAGTTCACCGGTGCGGGCCCAGCTGCGGCCGAGCGCCGGGCCGCGGTGCGCGGCGGGCGACATCCAGGGAGGCGGCGTGGAGCGGGTGACCGGGGCCGGGGCGCCCTCGACGGCATCGGCGGCACCGCCCGCCGCATCGGCTCGTACGCTGCGCACGGCGCTCAGCCACGCGCTGGCCCCGGTGACGCGCGACTGCGACGGGGAGTTCGCGGTGGCCCTCCTGGACACCCGGTCGGGCGCGAGCGCGGCGTACGGGAGCCGTACGTATGACACGGCGAGCATCGTCAAGGTCGGCATCCTCGCGGCGCTGCTGCTCAAGGCGCAGGACGAGCGGCGCGGGCTGACCGCGAAGGAGCGCGACACCGCCACCGTGATGATCGAGCACAGCGACAATGACGCGGCCACCGCGCTGTGGAAGGCGATCGGCGGCGCCGACGGGCTCGACGCGGCGCAGCACCGGCTGGGTCTCACCCGCACCCGGGGCGGCCGGGCGGGGCTGTGGGGGCTGACCCGGACCACCGCCGCCGATCAGCTGAAGCTGCTGCGCGCGGTGTTCGGAGACGCCTCGGCGCTGAACGCAAGCTCGCAGACGTACGTCCGGAAGCTCATGGGCCAGGTCACCACCGGCCAGGACTGGGGCGTCTCGGCCGCCGCGGACGCGGGCGCGGGTACCCGGCTGAAGAACGGCTGGCTGCCGCGCAGCACCACCGGGCTGTGGGACGTCAACAGCATCGGCCAGGTCACCGCGAGCGGACGGACCTATCTGGTGGCGGTGCTCTCCGACGGCAGCAAGAACATGAACACCGGCGTGGCCCTGGTAGAACAGGCCGCCCGAGCCGCCGTGGGAGCGGCCACGGAGCTGCGGGCGTAGACGGCCCGGCGTCACGGATCTGCCCGACGCGGAGGGGCCGTGGGCCGTGGCTCACCCGGAGCCCCCTGACGCCGACGCGCACGAGCGGCCTCCAGACGTGCGGCCCGGCGGCGCCCAGCCCGTACGGGGCACCCGCCGCGCCCTGCGGCGGGTGCCCCGTACGGGTGCCCCAAGGGCGCACGGCTGGTGCTCAACGCGGAGGCGGCGGGCGGCTCGTACCCTGGCGCGCGCGACGCACGGCGCCCAGCACGCCGAAGCCGCCAGCGCGTACGGAGGACCCGGTGCGCACCGGCCGCCCAGCCCGTATAGCCGCCCGGCGCGTCGTACGCGCGCCAGCGAGAACGGGCACCCACCGGCAGATGGGTGTCGCTCGGCGCGGAGACGGCGTACGGGTGGCCAGCACATCGCACAAGCGCCCGGCGCGTACGGGGCACCCGGCGCGCGTGGACGCCCAAGCGCGCGTGGATCGCGACGCGTCGCACGGCGCCCAGCGCGGTGGGGTGGGGTGGGCGACCGGGTGCCCGTGCGGCGCCCGGCGCACCCGGCAGCTGCGGGGCGCGCTCAGCGCGCAGGGGACGTACGGGGCGTACCGGGGCTCCCAGCGCGGCCCGTGGCGGGCGGCGCGTACGGTGCCCAGCACGGCGGGGTCGGCCGGTGCCCGTACGGCGCCCGGCCCACCCGGCGCCTCCGGGGGGCTCAACCGCGCAGGGGACGCAGGGGACGTATGGGGCCTACCGGAACGCCCAGCACCTGCGGTGGCGCGCGCGGCGTACGGCGGACAGCGCGCCCGGTAGGTCAGGGCAGAGGGGGCGTGCGCGGGGTGGTGACGCGGCGTAGGGCGTGGGGGGTGCGTAGGGGGCCCTTGCCGCGCCACAGGGCGATCGCGGCGGCCACCAGGCCTGCCCCGGCGAGTGCGGCGAACAGGGCCGTCCCGTTGACGCCGCCCTCGCCGCCGGAGGTCGGGGGCCGGGTGGGGCCGGTGCCGAAGAAGCGCCGCGGCGCGGCCTCGGCGGCGGGCTGCTGGGGCTCGGGTTTCACCTTCGCCGCCGCCTTGACGGCCGCCGCCGCGTCCACCACGCCCGCGCCCAGCTCGTCGCTGTGGCCGCCGGACGGGCGGCTCCGGGCGGTCTGTTCCAGCAGCCGGCGGACCTGGCGCGGGCTCAGGTCGGGGTGGGCGGAGCGGACGAGGGCGGCGGCGCCGGAGACGAAGGCGGCGGCGGCGCTGGTCCCCCAGCCCTCGTAGTAGCGCTTGTCGGGGTCGGCTATGACGACGTCGACGCCGGGTGCGGCGACGGTGGCGTACCAGCGGCGGGTGGAGAAGGCGGCGCGGCTGCCGTAGCGGTCGACGGCGGTCACGGCGATCACGCCGGGGTAGGCGGCCGGGTAGGAGACGCGGTCGCCCTTGTCGCCGCCGTTGCCCGCGGAGGCGACCACGACGGAGCCCTTGCGCAGCGCGTACTGCACGGCGGCGTCCTCGGCGGGCTCGGGGTGGGCCGACGCGCTGTCGTCGCCCAGGGACAGGTTGATCACGTCGGCGCCGTGGTCGGCGGCCCAGCGGATGCCCTTCGCGAGCGCGCCGCCCCGGGTACCGCGCGCCTTGGCGCGCTGCGGGTCGCCGTCCTCCAGGATCACCCGCACCGGCAGGATCTGGGCCTTGGGCGCGACGCCCATGACGCCCTCGCCGCCGCCCGAGCCGTGTCCGCTGCCCGCGACGATGCCCGCCATCGCGGTGCCGTGCCGGGCCCAGGGGCGGTCGCCGCGCCCGGCGCCGAAGCCGATGAGGTCCTTGCCGGGCAGCACGTGTCCCTTGAGGTCGGGGTGCTGGTCGTCGACGCCGGTGTCCAGGACGGCGACGGTTGTCCCCGCGCCCTTGGTGGTCTGCCACGCCTGGCGGGTGTGGAGGGCGTCGAGCGCCCACTCCTGGGCCTGGATGCCGTCGGCCTGTGCGGGGGCGACGGGCACCAGGGTCAGCCCGGCGGCGGCGAGGCTCACGGCGATGCGCCGCGCGGTCTTCATGAGCCGTTCCCCAGCTCGGGGGCCTCGGAGAGGGCGCGGCGGAAGGCGGCCTCGGTCGCGTCGGCGATGCCGCGGGCGTCGTTGGCCAGGCCGGACTGGGCGGGGGCGGAGGTCGCGCCGCGCCGGGTCGCCTCGTCCGCCGACTGCGGGTCGGTGACCTCGCGGCCGTCGGCGAAGCCGGAGACTGAGAAGACGATGGCGGGCGCGTCGGTGAGGACGCTGATGTGCCAGCTCGCGCGCTGGTCGTCGCCGAAGCGGGCCGCGGCGGTGCCCTTCCCCGCGTACGGACGGGGCATCAGATCGGTGCGTTCGGCCAGCTTGTCGGCGGTGAAGCGCTCCCGCAGGGCCTTCATCCCGGCGGGGTCGGCCGAGGTGATCAGCAGGCCGACGGTGGTCACGCTGGTGCTGGTGGCGTCGGTGTAGGTGGCGCGCAGCAGGCGTTCGCAGCCCACCGGGGAGAGCGCCTTGGCGAGCAGCGGGTCGAAGCCGCCGCCGCAGCTGCTGTCGGGGGCGACGGCGATCCGGGTCCAGACGCGGTCGGCGCCGCCGGGGCCGTCGCCCTTGCCGTTCAGGGTGCGGGGGAAGAGGTCGTCCACCGGGGCGCTGTGCCAGGCGGCGCGTGCGGTGGCGTAGCGGTCGGCGGCGGAGGGCGCGGCGTCGGGGCTGTCGCCCAGCCAGCTGCCCGCCGCGGCGCCGCCGAGCAGCCCGAGTCCGAGGATGAGGGCGATGGCGGCGGCCACCGTACGGCTGCGCGGGCGGTGGTGGCCGGTTCCGGCGCCCGGCGCCGCGGTGGGGCGCGGCGGGGCGGTGGGGAGCGGCGGCAGGCGGGTCGGGTCGGCGGCGGAGGCGTTCCGGCCGCCGGTACGGCCGGTGTTGTGGCCGGTGTTGTGGCCGGTGTGCTGGCCGCCGCGGGCGGTGCCCCGGGGGAAGGGGACCTTCGGCGGGACGCCGAGCACGGGGGTGTCCGGGTCCGGTACGAAGCCGGGCGGGCCGAACCCGGGCGGGCCGACGCGGGGCGGTGGCCCGAAGCCGGGCGGGGCGCTCGGTGGGGTGACGTTGCGCGCCGGGGGCGCGGACCGGGGCAGGGGCGCGGTGCGCGGAGGGTGCACAGGGCGAGGTGGGGGCGTACGACGAGAGGAGTGCGCCTGTTCCGCGTCCGCGCTCACCGGCACCCCCTCGCGCCCTTCGAGACCTGGTTCACGTCGCTCCGTCCGGTTCCCCGCGCCGCCCCACCGCCTTTCGGGCAGGCGGGCCCGAATACGGACATCACGCCGCTGACCTGCCGGTCGTGGCGTGCGCGACACTCTACGGGGCGCCGGGTACCCTCCGCATCGGCTGCCCTCTACCCAGCGGTAATCGCGGTCTGGCAAGCTTCACCGCATGTCCGCTTCCGCCGCTGACCGGGCCCGTTACGACCGGGCCACCGCCCATCTCGACGCGCCTGTGGCGATTGTCGACCTGAGGGCCTTCGACGACAACGCACGCGACCTGGTACGCCGGGCGGGAGGCAAGCCGATCCGGGTGGCCAGCAAGTCGGTGCGCTGCCGGGCGCTGCTGGAACGCGTCCTGGCCCGGGACGGCTTCGCAGGGCTGATGAGCTTCACGCTCGCGGAGTCCCTGTGGCTGGCCCGCGAGGGGTTCGACGACGTCCTGCTCGCCTATCCGTCCACCGACCGGGACGGCTACGCCACCCTGACCAGCGACCCCAAGCTGGCCGCCGCCGTGACCGTGATGGTGGACGACATCGGCCAGCTCGACCTGATCGAGAGTGTGCGCGCCGGAACCGAAGTGGTCCGGGTCTGCCTGGAGTTGGACACGTCGCTACGGATGCTGGGCGGCCGGATACGCGTCGGCGCCCTGCGCTCCCCGCTGCGCACCCCCGAGCAGCTGGCCGCCCTGGCGCGGGCGGTCGAGCGCCGCCCCGGCTTCCGGCTGGTCGGACTGATGGGCTACGAGGGCCATGTGGCCGGGGTCGGCGACGCGGTGACCGGCAGTCCGCTGCGTTCCCGCGCGATCCGGCTGATGCAGAGCACGGCCCGCCGGGAGCTGGCGGTCCGCCGGGCGGCGGCGGTCCGGGCGGTCCGCGCCGTGGCGGACCTGGAGTTCGTCAACGGCGGCGGCACGGGCAGCGTGCAGCACACCGCCGCCGAGGACGCGGTGACGGAGATCGCCGCCGGGTCCGGGCTCTACCAGCCGCGGCTGTTCGACAACTACACGTCCTTCCGCGGGCGCCCGGCCGCCCTCTTCGCCCAGCCGGTGGTGCGCCGCCCGGGCGTGGGCGTGGTGACCGTGCTGGGCGGCGGCTACCCGGCGTCCGGGGCGGCGGGCCGGGACCGGCTGCCGGTGCCGTATCTGCCGGAGGGGCTGGCTTACGACCCGCAGGAGGGCCCGGGCGAGGTGCAGACCCCGCTGCTGGGCACGCCCGCCGACGATCTGCTGATCGGCGACAAGGTGTGGTTCCGGCACGCCAAGGCCGGTGAGCTGTGTGAGCGGTTCGCGACGCTGCACCTCGTCGAGGACGACCGGGTGGTGGACTCCGTACCGACGTACCGGGGCGAGGGCCACACCTTCCTGTAGCCGGCCGGACAGGTAGCCAGAGGGACAGGTAGCCGGCCGGACAGCTATATGGACCGGCCGTCGCCCGCCAGTGCCTCGATACCCTTGACGATCTTGTCCATGTCGGCGACCGGCGGTGCCTTGTCGCTCACGTCGAAGCCGAAGCGCACCAGGACCATGGTGTCGGGGACGGTGGGCGACGGGAAGGCGAGGGACTGGACGTATCCGTCGTCGCCCTTCTTCGTCATCACCTTCCAGCGCACCAGATAGCCCTGCTCCCCCGCGACGTCGACCGCCTCCTCCTTGAGCCGCTTGTGCGAGGTGATCCCGCCGTACGCCTTGCGGTCGGTGTCGTCGTCCGTGCCGTAGGCCTGCTCGGCGTTCTGGGCTATGTCCTCCTCGGCGATGCCCTTGGCGGTGTCCGCCTTGAAGCCGCTCGCGGTGCGGGAGAAGGCGCCGCCGCGTACGCAGTCGGTGGAGGGGTCGTTGGGGCACGGGTAGCGCGAGGTGGTCACGCCCGCGCCGCCGGAGCTGCTGCGGCCCGCCTGCCAGCCCGTCAGCACGGGCAGGCTGATGCCGCTGGTGGCGTCCGGGGCGATGCTCGGATCGTCGGTGGGCGGCGCGCTGGGGCCGTCGGTGGGCAGGTCGGACGGGGCGTCCGAGGGGGCGTCGCCGCCGCCTCCGGGCGGGGCGGGGGCGGTTGGCAGCGGGTTCGCGCGGTCGCCCTCACCGTCGTCCCCGCTGTCGCCCAGCAGCACGATGCCGCCGATGATCGCGGCGACCACGGCGCCCACGGACAGCGCGAGCACCGCGACCCGGGGGCCCCGGCCGAGCCCCCGGCCGCCGTCCTGGCCGGGCGGATAGCCGGGCACGGGCGGCGGGCCGAAGGGCGGGTCCGCCGGGGCGGTGGCGTCGCGCGTGTACTCGGTCCAGGCGGAGCCGTCCCACCACCGGTGCGTGGCGGGGCCGCTGCCTGCGTAACCGGGATCGGGATACCAGCCCGGGGGCGTGTTCATGCTCACGCGGTCACCCTATGGCCACGGATCGGCTCCGTACACCGGATACCACCGGACCCGACAGGTCCTCACCTCAACCTGGGGAGGAGGGGGCCTACGACCGTCGACCGCACCGGCGCCGGGGCGGGTGACGGCGGTGCGGAGATCTCATCGGAGGTCTCGCCGGAGGTCTGGTCGGAGGTCACGACGGACAGATCGCGTCGATCCGAGATCGAGAGCTTCCGGTACACCCTGCTCAGGTGCATCTCCACCGTGCGGCGCGTCACGTACAGCCGGTTCGCGATCTCCCTGTTGGTCAGCCCCCGGGCCGCGAGCAGCGCGGTCCGGCGTTCGGCCGGGGTCAGGGACGCCGGCCCGATCTCGGTACCGCGACGCGGCCTCGCGCCGGCCTCCGCCAGGTCCTGCCCCAAGGTGCCCACGAGCCCCTCCGCTCCGCACTTCTGGGCAAGCCTCAGGGCCGCCCGCAGTTCGGTCCGGGCCTGCCGGGCCTTGCCCGTCCGCAGGAGTTCGCGGCCGAGGTCACGCACGGCGCGCGCTTCTTCGAGCGGGGCGTCGGCCTCCCGGAGTACTCCGACCGCCTCTTCCAGGAGGGCGGTCCGCTGGTCGCCACGGGCCAGGAGGCCGAGTGCGCGCAGGGCGACACCGATGGACGTCGGCGCCCCCCACTCGCGGGCGAGGTCGAGTTCCTCGCGCGCCAGCCGGTCCGCGGCGGCGGGGTCGCCGAGGCGTGCGTGGGCGAGGGCGGCCTCGGAGCGCCAGGGAAACACTGCGGGGTTCAGGCAGCCCCGCTGGGCCAGTAGCCGGCCGCACTCCTCCAGGTCGGCCAGCCCCGCGGCGGTCCACCCGACTTCGATCTGCAGTCTCCCCCGGTGGAACAGCAGCGTGGGAATCAGCACGTCCGGGGTGGTGCTCACGGTCCGGTCTTCGACGAGCAGTTCCTGGGCCTGGCCGACATCACCCGATTCGAGGAGTATGCCTCCCAGCCAGCAGCGGGCCTGCGCGGAACCCAGCCACGCGCGGCCACGGCCGTGCTCCAGCGCTTTGCGCGCCTCCTCCGCGGCCTCCTCGATGCGGCCCGCCCGGAAGGCACACTCGGCCAGCACCGACCGCGCCAGCGCCGCCATGGTGCTGGAGCCCGCGGCGGTCGCCTGGTCCACGATCGTCCGGCACTTCTCCACCGCCTCCGTCTGTTCACCCGCGCAGAAGAGGGCGAGGACGAGCCACAGGCGCGGCAGAACGTGGACGTGAACCTGGCCGGAGGTCTGGCCGAGCCCCAGACGCGCCCAGCGCACGGCCTCGGTGCGCCCTGTGCCGCGCCACTGGGCGCTCAGGGCCCACCAGGCCGCCTCAAGGCGTGTCACCCAGGGGGCGGTGGCACCGGTTCTCACCTCCGGGGGCACCGGCCGCACTCCTCCTCCGCCGTGCATGAGGGCCAGGACCCCGGCCGCGGCGCCGATGGCCCGGCGCGACTCCACGTCGGCGCCACGGTGCTCGAACTCCGTCAGGGCGCCCTCCGCGACGCGCGATGCCTCGGCGATGTCGCCGGTCAGCAGGATGGCCTGGAGGAGATCGAGGAGTACCAGGACGCGTGCCTCGCCTGTCCCCTCGAGGAGCCGCAGGCTGCCGCGGAGCGAGGCGATGGCCGCGTCGGGGTCGTCGATGAGGACGACGTGACCCAGCCGCCTCAGCAGTACGGCTTGCTCCGCCGGCCCGCACTCGTCCAGGGCACGCTCCAGGCAGGTCCTGGCCTTGTTCAGGTCGCCATCGGCCAGGGCGGAGTCGGCCGCATTGATGAGGAGCTGACAGGCCCAGGGTTCGCCGATCGGCGCGGCGACGACCAGATGCGCGATGACCTCGTCGCAGGGCGCGGCCTCCGCGTGCAGCGCCTTGGCGGTCTCCGCGTGCAGCCGCGCCCGCTCACTGGGTGGCATGGCCACCAGGAACGAAGCCCGGATCATGGGCTGGCTGAAGCCGATGCCCGCCGCGGTCTTCACCAGAATGCCGCAGCGGAGGAACGTGTACAGCATGTCGGCGGCCTCCTCGGAGGTGACGCCGATGAGCGGGGCCACGACGGCGCAGTGCCTGACCGGGCTCATGACGGCGACGATCTCGAGGACCCGGCCGACACCGGGGAACCACGGCTCGAGACGGGCGGCGAGCGTCTCCGCCACCTCCACCGAGCCGATGTCCGCGACGCGCTCGGCGGAGAGCTCGGCCAGGCCGGTGTCGCTGCGCCGCAGCTCGCGCTGGAGCGACTGCACGAGCAGGGGATTCCCACCGGTTGCCGCGCGACAGGCCCGGGCGATGTCCGTGCTCACCGGCTCGCCGAAGGTACGGGCCAGGAGATAGCCGACGCAGTCGGCGTTGAGCCCCTGCAGCAGGAAGCGCTGGTGGAAACCGGAAACGGCATCGGTCAGCGTGGCCGTGCCCAAAGACCGCTGCTCAGCGTCCCTGAGGTGCACGTAGTCACGCCCCAGAGCGCAGAGCAGCACGATGGGCAGCCCTTCGAGCCGCGCCATGAGGTGGCCGAGCCAGTGCAGCGATTCGGGGTCGGTCCACTGAAGGTCGTCCACGCACACCAGCAGCGGCGTCCGGTCGGTGAGCGCCACGACCAGCCGGTGCGTGGCGACGGCCGCGGAGGCGGGGACGCCCGGACGGGAGCCGAGTCCGCCGACGAGCGAGAGAAGCTGGTCGCGCAGGTGGTGCAGTACGCCACCCGGCAGCGCACGTTCGGGCTGCCGGGCGCGGGCGGAGATCACCTCGAAGTCTTTGCCACGTGCGAATTTTAAAGCGGTGCGCAGCATGAGTGACTTGCCGGTGCCGATGTCTCCTTCCAGCAGAAGGCTGACTCCCATCCCGGAAGCCGCCGAAGCCAGGGCCCCTTCCAGGGCTGACACTTCGCATTCTCGGCCCAGCAAAGCCATCCCTCATCCTTCGCGGTCAGGACGCCCCGGTACACCCCGGCACTCGGTCAAGTGCGGAGGCTCCCCTGGCGCCCATGCCGGACGTGCCACTGATCAGTCGCTACCCCGGCGAGGACGACTTCGACCACATCCTCGGCAAGGGTGGCCGTGACGGGCAGATGCCCGAAGAGCATCCGGTAGTACGTGGTCGACGCCAGCATGTCCAATAGCAAATCGACATCGGCGTCCGCCCGGATGTCCCCGCGGCTGATGCCCCGTCGCAGGGCCTCGGCCGTCGACGCGCGGCGGGGGGAGAAGAACTTCTCCAGGAAGGCCGCCTCCAGCTCCGGGTTCCCGGCCAGGTCGGCCACCAGGGCGGGGAGTACGCGCCGACCCATCGCGGCGGTGGTGGCCGCGTGCCCGAGGGTGCTCACCCCGGCGATGAGGTCGCAGTGCGTACAGCCGGTGTCGGGGGTGGGCTCGGTGCCGATGTGCTCGGCGAGCGCGTCCACCACGAGGTGCTGGCGGGACCGCCATCGGCGGCGCAGGGCGGGTTTGCTCGTACCGGCACGGGCGGCGACCGCTTCCAGGGTCAGGTTCCCGTAGCCCACCTCGTCCAGGATCTCCATCACCGCGCTGGGCACGGCCGTGTCGATGCGGGCGTCGCGCGGCCTGCCGGAGCGCTGACTGTTGACCGATTCCTCCGCGGGGGCCGGTGCTTCGGGGGGTTTCGCCATGGCAGCAGTATAGATATGGTTCACTTCCGTTCCGGAACGTAATGTAAATACTTCGGCGAGGAGTGAGGACATGTCCCAGCAGGCCGGCAAGACGACGGACGCCACCGAAGAGCCCCTCGCACCGCCGGGCACGGCGGAACCCCAGCCCGCGGAGAGCGTCTTCGCGGGTCCGTACCGGGCCCTGACGCTCGGCGTGATCCTCTCGGTCAGCATGGTCGCCTTCGAATCGCTCGGCGTGGCCACCGTGCTGCCGGGCATCGCCCGGAAACTGGACGGCCTCGGGGCCTACGGCTGGGGCCTGTCCGCGCTGATGCTGGCCAACATCATCGGCACCGTCCTCGCGGGCCGCTCCGCCGACCGGCGAGGCCCCTGGCGGCCCGCGGCGAGCGGCATGCTCGTCTTCGCCGCGGGCTGCGCGCTGGCGGGATCGGCCACCTCCTGGCCGCTGTTCCTGCTCGGCCGGTTCGCCCAGGGACTCGGTGTCGGCGCCGTCATGGCGATGGCGTATACGGTCATCGGACTCGCCTATCCCGCACACCTGCGGGCCCGTATGTTCGCGCTGCTCTCCTCCGCGTGGACCATCCCGTCCCTCATCGGCCCGGTCATCACCGGCACGCTCGCGGACCACACCACCTGGCGCGCTGTGTTCCTGCTCATGCTGCCGATCATCGCCGTCGCCGCGCTGCTGACCCTTCCTGGCCTGCGCCGCCTGAACCGCACCGGGGACGGCGAGACGGCCGCGGACACCGCCCCCGCCCTGCCCTGGTGGAAGGGGCCGCTGGCCGGCGCCGTCCTGCTCACCGCGGGCACCGGTCTGCTGCTCCAGGCGCTCCTGCTGGAGAACCTCGCCCTGCTCATCCCGCTCTCCCTGCTCGGCGTGGCCATCGCACTGCCCGCGCTGCGCCAGGTGACCCCGGAGGGCACCCTGACCGCGCGCGCCGGGCTCGGCGCCGGCACCGTCATCCGCGGCCTGCTGTGCGGCGCGTACTTCGGCAGCGAGGCGTACCTGCCGCTCGGCCTCCAGGAGTTGCACGGGATGAGCTCCACCACTGCGGGCCTGGGACTGTCCGCGGGCGCGATCACCTGGGTGCTGGGGTCCGCGCTCCAGGCGAAGCGGGACGGCAAGGGGCAGGGCAGCCGCACCGGTGGCGTCGCGCTCGGGTTCGCCGTCCTGCTGGCCGGTGTGGCGGTCATCGCGCTGGTCATCCTCACCCCCTCGATTCCGGGCTGGATCGCCATCGTGGGATGGGGAATCGGCGGCATCGGCATGGGCATCGCGTTCAACGCCTCCACCACCGAGACCATGGAGCAGGCACCGGCGGAGCGGCAGGGCGAGATCAGTGGCGCACTGCAACTCGCCCAGACCCTTGCCACCGGTGTGATCGCGGGGCTCGGCGGGGCGGCCATCGCCATCGCACAGCACTACGACGTCGGCACCCGTGCGGCGCTGTTCGGCCTCTTCGGGCTCACCGCGGCCCTCTCGCTGCTCGGCGTGCTCCTGTCCCGACGGCTCCGGGCAACGCCCGCCCCGGCCGGGCCCGGAGTGTCCTGAAGGACTCCCGGCCACCCTCACACGACGGCACAACGGGGAAGACCAGGAGGCGACCGTGAACCTCATCCAACTGCTGGGGCTCTGCGCGGGAACGGAGACGGACCCGTTCGGCGAGCCGCTGCTGAGAGCGCTCGCGGGGCCCGACTGCGACGGCCTGCGATGGGACGTGTACCCGGCCCGGGACGGACTGCCGCCGCACGGCGACCGCCCCGGGGACGCGCTGCCCACCGACGTCCGGGCCCTGCGCGCCCGGGCGGCCGCCGCGGACGCGCTGGTGCTCGCCGTACCGGAGCCGGCGGCCGGGCCGCCCGACGCCCTGCTCAACGCCCTGAACTGGCTCGTATGGCCCAGGGCCGGATCCCCGCTGGCCGACAAGCCGGTGGCCGTGCTGACCACGACCGCGGACGACGCCTCCGATCCGGCCGCGTTCACCGAGGTCGAGCAGTTGCTGCTCTGCTCGGCCTGCCAGAGCGTGGGGCCGCGCACCATCGTCCGGCACGCCGGGCGGCTCCTGCGGGAGGAGCCCGGCGGCCGGGTGTTCATCGCCGACCCCGCCGTGGCCATGCGACTGCTGCTCCACATCCGGCAGACCGAGACGGCGGCCCGCGCCGCCTCGTCCCCGCGGCGGTCCGGGGAGGACTCGATGCCCTGGCTGTGACCGGCGGCCGCCATGGCCCGCGCCCCGCCGCTCTACAGCGGCGGGGCGCGGGCGTTTCCGGCGGGTCTCGTCGTCAGGCGCGGCAGCGCAGCATGGCCAGCGGCGGGTTGGCCAGGAAGTCCGTCCAGAACGCCTTCCCCAGGGCCGCCTCGCCCTCCTCGGGCACCGTCAGCGGCACCCACTCCACCGGGCCGAAGCCGGCTGCCCGCAGAGCGCGCTCGTAGACCTCATGGGGCGGGCATCCCGCCACGAACTCGACCGGCGGGTCGAGGAGCGCCGTAATACGCATCAGCGGTCCGTTCCCGTTCTCTCCCTCCGCCTGGTACCGGAAGCCGTACTTGTCCGTGGACGGTCCGTCGAAGCGGAAGTCCGGGGCCTGGGTGAGCGCGTAGAAGTGGCCTCCGGGCACCAGGCTCCGGTGCGCTCCGCGGCACATCCGCTCCATCGCGGCCGCGTCCTCGGCGTAGTTGAGCAGATAGACGGCCGTGACCAAGTCGAAGGGCCGCTCGGGCGGCGGCAGTTCGGTGACGTCGCACACCTCGTAGCGCACCCCGAGCGGGCCGCGCTCCTCGATGCTCCGGGCGGCGGCCACCATCTCCCCCGAGATGTCGACCCCCAGCGCCTCCGCGGCGCCGAGCCGCTTGAGCTGCCGGGTGTAGAAGCCCGTACCGCAGGCCAGGTCGAGCACGGACCTGCCCCGGATGTCGCCCAGCATCCCGAGGAAGCCGGCCCGCTCCGGGTAGCGCGCCATCGGCAGCGACTTGACGCCCTCGTACTCCTCGCCGATCTCGTCATATTGCAGCGTGGTCATCCCGCAGTCCTCCCAGATTTCCGGTGTTCTCGTTGCCCCCGGCCCGCTCGCCCGGCCCGGGGTGAGGGGCCGCGGTCGGGCGGCGCAGCAGGTCGCCCGCCATCGCCGTGCGCCGCCCCTGGTACGCGACGGCCGCCAGGGCCGCGCTGGTCGGTACCGCGCTCGCGCTCCGCACGTCGCAGGTGCCGTACGGGTTCCCGCCCGCCTCGAAGACGGCCTGGTCGGTGAAGCCCGGCGGGACCACCACCGCGCCGCCGTTCAGCAGCAGATGGTGGAAGGCGAGCAGCGCCGACTCGCTGCCCGTGTGGGTGAGCGCGGTCGTGACGAACCCGCTCGCGGGCTTGCCCCACAGCGGCCCTCGCCCGTCGGCGGACGCCAGCGACTGGACGAAGTCCAGCAGTGGCGCGGCCATGCAGCCCAGCCGGGCCGGGGCGCCGAAGACCACCGCGTCCGCCCAGGCCACGTCCTCCCGCATGGCGGTGGCGGCCACGGGTCCCCGCCGCCGGCCCGCGCCCGCGACCCGCCGCAGCCGCACCCGCGCGCCCACGGAGCGGGCACCGGCCGCGCATTCCTGCGCCATCAGCCGCGCGCGACCGTCGTCCGCACAGTGCACCACGGTCACCTTGACGGGACCGGGTACGGCGGAGCCGGCCGGGCCCTCGGTGGACGGGCGTACCCGGGCGGTGAGGTCCGCCAGCCGGTGGCCCAGGCTCCGGGCCGCGCTGCGCGCCTCGGCGCCCGCCCCGTCCGGGCGGCTGTCCGCGGACACGCCGTACGGATTTCCGCCCGCGGGCCCGAAGACCGGGTCGGCCGGGTCCGCGCCGAGCACCCAGGAACCCCAGTGAAAGGCGGTCTGGTGGAGCGCCAGCAGCGTCGCCTCACGGCCCGCGTGAGTGCAGGTGGAGGAGGTCATGCCGGTCACGATGCGGTCGGCCAGCAGCCCCTTGCGCCACAGCGGGCTGGTGGTCTCCAGGAACCGTTTGAAATCGGCCGACACGTTCCCGAAGTACGTCGGGGTCGCCAGCACCAGGCCGTCCGCCCACAGCACGTCCTCCGGTTCCGCGACGCGCTCCGGCCACGCCATGACGGGCGGGTCGTCCTCCGCCACCCGCAGCAGCCGCACCGCCGCACCGCCGGCCCGGGCTCCCTCGGCGGCCAGTGCGGCCAGGGTGCGCATGGTGCCGCGCCGGCTGTGGTGAATGACCGCGACCCGGGGTGTCATCCCGCCTCCCCGGGCAGTGGCTCGGTACGGAGCACGAGCCGTACGTCGTCGCCCATCCGGCGTGCCTCGTCCAGATGCAGCCGCACGCCCTCGTCCAGCGTTCGCGCGCCGAAGCCGTCGAGGACCGGGCGCCCACCGGAGCCGAGCAGCATGGGTGCCAGATAGGCGACCACCCGGTCGAGCAGGCCCCGCGCGGCGAAATCCGCCGCCAGCCCGGCACCGCCCTCCAGGAGCAGCGAGCGCAGACCACGCCGGTACAACTCGTCGGCCAGCGCCGCGATGTCGAGCCCGGCATCGGTGACGGGCACCTCCAGCACCTCGTGGGGACCCGGCAGTCGCGGGTGCGGTGTGCCGTGGCCGATGACCACGAGGGTGGGCGCCGCGTCGTCGAGCACGCGCGCGTCGGACCGGATGGCGCCCGTGCGGTCCAGCACCACCCGCAGTGGCGGGTCGCCCTGCACCGCGTGGCGCAGCCCCAGATGGGGATCGTCGGCGCGCAGCGTCCCGGATCCCACCAGGACCGCGTCGTGCGCGGCGCGCAGGACGTGCACGTCCTCACGCGCGGATGGCCCGGTGATCCATCGGGAGGTTCCGTCCGGCGCCGCCGATCTGCCGTCGAGAGTGCCACCGAACTTCCAGGTGACGCAGGGCCGGGAGCGGCGGACCGCGGTGAGCCACAGCTCGTTGACCCGCTCGGCGTCCGTGCGCAGCACGCCGGGAACGACCTCCACCCCGGCCTCGTGCAGCCGGCGCGCGCCGCCCGCGGCCCCGGGGGTCGGATCGGGCACCGCGTACAGGACCCGGGCGACCCCCGCGTTCAGCAGGGCTTCGGCGCACGGTCCGGTACGTCCCCGGTGCGCGCAGGGTTCGAGGGTGACGACGGCGGTGGCACCCCGCGCCCGCCGGCCCGCGACGGTGAGCGCCTCGACCTCCGCGTGTGGGTGTCCGGCGCCGCGGTGGAAGCCCTCCGCGACCGTACGTCCGGCCGGGTCGAGGACGACGCAGCCGACGACGGGATTGGGGCTGGTGCGGCCCAGCGCGATGGCGGCGAGTTCGACGGCCCGGCGCATGGCGGTCTCCTCGGTGGGCGACACGCGCGCCATGATGTCGCCGGCCGTCACGGCGTCTCCGCGAGCCGGAAGCCCATGGCGTAGATGTCGCGCTCGTACCATCCGTGCCGCCGGCGGCAGCGGGCGAGATCGCCGAAGCGGGTGAAGCTGCCGCCGCGGGCGATGCGATAGGTGCCGCGGGTGAGCGCCAGGTCGTCGTCGACGACGGCCCCTCCCGGGTATGGGCGGTAGTCGTCGGCGGTGAACTCCTCGACGTTGCCCGCCATGTCGTGCACGCCGAACGGCGAGCGGCCGGCCGGGTGCACCCCGATGGGGGTGGTGGTCAGCGGGCCGTGCTCGACGGTGTTGGCCCGGTCGGCGGTGAACTCGTCGCCCCACGGGAACTCCGCTCCCGCGGGTCCGGCGGCCGCGTACTCCCACTCCGCCTCCGTCGGCAGCCGGAACGCCCGGCCCGTGCGGTTCGCGAGGCAGGCCGCGTAGGCGTCGGCGGCCTCGGCGGGCACGGTCCACACCGGGTGATTGCCGAGCGTTTCCGGGTAGCCGCCGAACCGCCAGGACGTGGGCAGCAGGGTGCTGCCGGTGTCTTCGAGGAAGCGGCGATATTCGGCGTTGGTGACCGGATGGAGCGCGATGCGGAAGGCCGCCAGGTCCGTCTCGTGGACGGGGCACTCCTTGGCGATCCAGTCCTCCTGCACCCCCGCGTGGCGCCAGCGTTCGGTGACGTCCCCGACCAGCTCCGGTGCCAGGCCGAGCCGGGCGCGGGCCGCCGGGATGTCGGCCATCGGCGGATCATCGGGACGTATGCGCGGGTCGCCGATGAGCCCCAGGACGGTCCCGGCGGCGTACCGCCGGAGGAAGGACTGGCCGGGGTCCTCCGCGACCGCGACGAGCAGGTCGGCGGGGGCGGCGAGCAGGTCGCGGTGGTCGCTCAGCGGCCAGGGGCCGAGACGGGCCGTGAAGATGTCGGGAAGGCCCATGGCCGCCCGGTCGGACAGGGTGTTGGGATTGGCCATGACCGCGGTCGAGGCGGCGGGGTGTGGGCTGGTGGTCACGAGAGTCTCCGGTCCGTGATCGGGGAAGGGCCTACGGTCGGCGCGGCGCCTGGCCTGGCTCCGTGCTGCGGAAGGTGCCCACCAGGTAGTTGAGGCCGGGCGTCGTGCGCGGCACCAGATGCGTGGCGACCGGTTCGAAGCCGTGTCCGGTGACGAGGGCGGTCAGTTCATCGGTGGTGAATTCCTGGTAGAGGCGGCTGGCATCGTTGACGAAGAGTCGGCCCCGCTCGTCCGCCGACTGGAACACCGAAACGGTGTACAGGCCGCCCGGCCGCAACAGGGCGCGGATCCGCCCCAGATAGGCGGGGTAGTCGTCGGGGTGCTGGTGATGCAGACAGCCGTTGTCCAGGACGGCGTCGTACTCCGCCGAGCCCGCGAGCTCCATCACGGAGGTGGTGAGGAAACGTGCCCGGTCGGACCGGTCGGCGGTGACGGCCGGCCACTCCGGGGAGGTGACGATGTCGATCCCGGTGACCCGGTGCCCGTGGTCGAGCAGGATGGCGGCGTCGCGGCCGTGTCCGGTGCCGATGTCGAGAACATGAGGAACATGGGCGGGCTGGGTCCCGCCGAGCGCTCGCATCAGCAGCAGCGGCGTCTCCCGCATGGCCCGCTCGGCGGTCCACACATCGCGTCCGTCGGCGTAATGGCCCTGAAAGTCGGAGTGGAGCACGGCGTGGTAGGCCGACCGGTCGGGCGGCGGCACCGCTGCGGGGGTGATCGTGTACTGGTCGGCTATCTCGTACCTGTCCATGGTGGTGCGCAGTCCTGTCCTGTGGGGATACGGCCACTGCCTGGAGATCCCGCGGCGATGCGCGGGCATGGGGCCGGGGAAGGCGGGACGGACCCGCTCTTCCCCGGCACGCCTCGGACGTCCGCGGTTCAGACGCCGATCGTGTACACCTGACCGTCGTAGGACGAGGCGGCGAACGCCTTGTTCACCGCGTCGTACGCGAGGGAGGAGATGCCCGCCGTGGTGGGCTTGGCGTTCTCCCGCCAGCTGCGGTCCGTCCGGTCGTACAGCGCGACCAGACCGTTGTAGCTGCCGGTGGCCACCACCCGGCCGTCGTCGGAGGCGGCCACGCACTTGATGGAGTGGGTGTGCGGCGTCGAAAGGGTCTCCGCGCGCAGTTCCGGGTCCCAGATGCGCAGCTTCAGGTCGCGGCTGACACTGGCGAACCAGCCCTCGCCCAGCCCCGCACAGCCGTTGGCGATCTTCTCGTGCACGTCGTCGACAGTGGCGGCCCGCTCCAGAGTGGAGATCCGGTACCAGGTGGCGGAGGCATCGGCGGCGACGGAGAAGAGGTAGTCCCCCGACACCGCGATTCCCTTGACGGCATTGGTATGCAATGGCAGGTCCATGACATGTTTGACACCACCGTCGCCGCCGAGTTTCAGCAACAGGCCCTCGCCCGTGTACGTCCCCACGACCGCGTACCGCTCACCATCGCGCTCGAAGGCGACTCCGCAGTTCAGCGGGGACCGGTGCTGGTACAGCTCACGCCCCGTCAAGGCGTCGAAGACCTTGCCGAGCTGCCCCCCGGTGAGGACCAGACCGCCCAGCGGGGTCAGGAAGTTGCAGAGACTGCCCGTCTCGGCCACCGCCCTTCCGTCGTCGCGCACCAGCCCCGCGTCGCCGACCGTGAGCGCGGTGCCGCCGTCGGCGGGCAGGACGGCGTTGACCCCACCGGTGGGCGGAACCACGCCGGTGTCCCAGGCCCGCGCCTCGTAGTCGTACCCGCGGTACCGCGCCCCGAAGGTGGCGAAGACCAGCCGCGAGCCGCCGGCGAACGCGCAGGAGCGCGGCCATACGTCGTCGGGCAGCTCCGTGGTGTCGCGCAGTTCGGGCAGGCCGGAGGAGACGCTCCACAGCCGCATGGTGCGGTCGTAGCTGAGGCTCACCAGCAAACCGCGGGAGTCGTCGAGCACCAGGCGCTTGATGCCGGCCTCGTGGGCGGGCATCACGGTCCGCTCCTTCGGCCCCACGACGATGATCTGGCCGTCGTCGTTGCCCGCGAAGATGACCCCGTCGGAGGAAATGGCGATGGTGTCGGTCTCCACCCCGTCCATGTCCAGGTCGGCGGCCATCCCGCCGGTCGCCAGCGACCAGCGCTTGATGGTGCCGTCATCGCTGGAGGAGATCAACTCATCGGCGTCGCGCGCCCACTCGACGGATATGACGTCCGCGGTGTGACCGGTGAAGGTGGTGACGAGGCGACCGGTGAAGTCGTACACCCGCACCCGGTGATCGCGAGAGGCGGTGGCGATCAGTTCCTTCGACGGATGGAACACCGACATCTCGACGTCGTCCTGCTGCTCGGCGAAGACCGCCACCAGGCGCAGGTCCGGCACGGTCCACAGCCGGGCCGTGTAGTCACTGGACGAGGTGAGCAGATACCGGCCATCCGGCGAGAACACGCACTGATTGGCCAGATGATCGTGGCTCGCCCGGGCCAGGGCCCGGCCGGTGCTCTGGTCCCAGCAGATGACCTGGTTGTCATACCCGGCGGTGGCCACGTACTCGGCCTGCCAGGCGGCGATGCCGCTGATCGGACCTCGATGCTGGATCATATGGACTCCCCTACGAGGGCGATGGTGTGCCCGCTTTGCTCGACTTTGGCGCGCAGATAGCCGTGATTACGTTCGGTCTTGAAGATGCCGGTCGGGATGACTTCCTCGATTTTGACCCCATGGGCGATCAATTGCCGTGCCTTATCCGGATTGTTGGTGCGCAGCCGGATGCGGGTCGCGCCCAGGGTGTGGAGCATCTGAGCGGCGGCGCGGTAATCGCGCGAGTCGTCCGAGAAGTTCAGCTCACGATTGGCGGCGAAGGTGTCGAGGCCCAGCTCGTCCTGGATGCGGTAGGCGTCCAGCTTGTTGTAGAGGCCGATACCGCGCCCCTCCTGACGGAGGTAGAGCAGGATGCCTCCCGACTCGGCGGCCAGTTGCAGCGACTCGGCGAGCTGTGGTCCGCAGTCACAACGACCGGAACCGAAGACATCGCCCGTCAGGCACTCCGAGTGGAGCCTCACCAGCGGGACGGCCGCCCCGGGGGCGAAGGACACCGCGATGTGCTCCTGCCCGTCGCCGAGTCCGGAGAATGTGATCGTTTCGGCAGTGTGCCATTCACCGTTGGCCAAACGTACCGGTACCTCGACCCGGGCCCGGATCCGCGCTGCTGAATCTGATGGATCAACTTTCTCTGGCGAATTATCACCGGTTGACGTGATGGACAAGGCTTCGTCCCTCCCGTGGAAACGGCGCGCCGTAGGTTCAGGCAGCGCCACGCAGTGCACAGCATGCACAACCGCAACTGCTGCGCACGACCCGGGACGCACCGATACGGAGACCGAAACGCTTTGTCTCGGCCACCGAATACCCGCCACCGTATTCCATATCGCGGAAGGCCATTCGAGACAGACCCCACCGGGCCCGAGCGGCAATGAGGACCGCATGTCCGAACGGCGACAAAATCACATCCCGCATTTCCGTTTCTTGCCGGGGGCATATTTCAGGGCAGAAAAAAAACCTCCGGCGCGCCAGAGAATCTGGCGCGCCGGTAAATGGGGTGTGTCCGGGCGGCAACGACGCGGCCGCCATGAGCCCGCAACGGAGCGGGAGTGCCGGCCGGCGGCCGCCCCGTGGTGCCCGCCGGCCACCGTCCCCCGTGACTACAGAGGAGTGACGTACGCCCCGGCGATGCCGCCGTCCACCAGGAACTCGGCCGCGTTGACGAACGAGGAATCGTCGCTGGCCAGGAAGGCGACCGCGGACGCGATCTCCTCCGGCTCGGCGAACCGCCCGACCGGTACGTGCACCAGCCGCCGCGCCGCCCGCTCCGGGTCCTTGGCGAACAGCTCCTTCAGCAGCGGTGTGTTGACCGGCCCCGGGCACAGCGCGTTGACCCGGATGCCCTCGCGCGCGAACTGCACGCCCAGCTCGCGCGACATCGCCAGCACCCCGCCCTTGGAGGCGGTGTAGCTGATCTGCGAGGTCGCGGCGCCCATGACGGCCACGAAGGACGCCGTGTTGACGATGGACCCCCGGCCCTGGCGCCGCATATAGGGCAGCGCGGCCTTGCAGCACAGATAGACGGAGGTGAGGTTGACCTCCTGGACCCGCTTCCAGGCGTCGAGGCCGGTGGTGAGGATCGAGTCGTCGTCGGGCGGCGAGATGCCCGCGTTGTTGAACGCCACGTCGACCGAGCCGTAGGTGTCGTACGCGGTCTTGAACAGCGCCTCGACCTGCTCCGGATCGGTGACGTCCACCCGGACGTAGAGCCCGCCGACCTCGTCGGCCGCCGCCTTGCCCGCGGACTCGTCGATGTCGGCGCAGACGACGCGCGCGCCCTCGGAGGCGAGGCGGCGCGCGGTGGCCAGGCCGATGCCGCTGCCCGCGCCGGTGATGACGGCGGTACGGCCCACCAGGCGGCGGCAGACGGGGGTCTCGGCCACAGTTTCGGTCACGGTCTCGGTCACGTCACTGCTCCTCGGTGCTGTTCTCGGTGCCGTTCTCGGTGCTGTTCTCGGTGCTGATGAACACGTTCTTGGTCTCGGTGAAGGCGGTCAGGGCGTCGGGGCCCAGCTCCCGGCCGAGACCGGACTGCTTGTAGCCGCCGAACGGGGTCGCGTAGCGCACGCTGCTGTGCGAGTTGACCGACAGGTTCCCGGCGGCGACGGCGCGCGAGACGCGCACCGCGCGGCCCACGTCGCGGGTCCAGATCGAGCCGGAGAGGCCGTAGTCGGTCGCGTTCGCCAGCCGTACGGCGTCGGCCTCGTCCTCGAAGGGGAGGACGACGGCGACGGGGCCGAAGATCTCCTCCACGGCGGTCCGGCCACCGGGCGCGGTGGCCTCCAGGACGGTCGCCGGGTACCAGAAGCCCTTGCCACCGGGGGCTTCGCCGCGGATGGCGGCGGGCGCGTCCTCGGGGACGTAGGACCGTACGCGCTCGCGCTGCGCGGCCGAGATCAGCGGGCCCATGGCGGTGGCGGGGTCGGCCGGATCGCCGACCGCGAAGGACCGCACGGCGGGCTCCAGCAGCTCCATGAACCGGTCGTAGACGCCGCGCTGGACCAGGATGCGGCTGCGGGCACAGCAGTCCTGGCCGGTGTTGTCCAGGAACGAGCCGGGTGCCGCGGCCGCCGCCGCCTCGACATCGGCGTCGGCGAAGACGATGTTGGGGCTCTTGCCGCCGAGTTCGAGCGTCACGCGCTTCACGCCCACCGCGCACTTCGCCATGATCTCCTTGCCGACGGCCGTCGACCCAGTGAAGACGACCTTGGCGACGCCCGGGTGCTCGACCAGCGCGGCCCCGGCCACCGGCCCGGCGCCGGGCAGCACCTGGAACAGCCCCTCGGGCAGCCCGGCGGCGAGGGCGAGTTCGGCGAGCCGGAGGGCGGTCAGCGGGGTGGTCTCGGCGGGCTTGAGGAGGACGGCGTTGCCCGCGGCGAGGGCAGGCGCGGTGCCCCACCCGGCGATCGGCATCGGGAAGTTCCACGGCGCGATGACGGCGACCACGCCGAGCGGTTCGTGGAAGGTGATGTTCAGGCCGCCCGCGACGGGGATCTGGGCGCCGTTCAGCCGCTCCACTCCCCCGGCCGCGTACTCCAGCAGATCGCGGACGTTGCCCGCCTCCCAGCGGGCGTTGCCGATGGGGTGGCCCGCCTCGCGGACCTCCAGCGCGGCCAGTTCCTCGACGTGGTCGTCCACGGTGGCGGCGAAGCGGCGCAGCAGCCGGGCCCGGTCGGCGGGGGCGAGGACGGCCCAGCCGCGCTGGGCGGTGGCGGCGCGGGCGACGGCGGCGTCCACGTCCCCGGGGGTGGCGGCCGGGACGGTGGCGATGACCTCCTCGGTCGCCGGGTTGAGGATGTGGTGTTCGTGGGGGTGGGGCATGATCGCGTTCCTCATCACATGCGCTCGAAGGACCGGAAGCGTTCCCAGTCGGTGACGGCGGTGTCGTACGCCTCCTGCTCGACGCGGGCCATGTTGAGGTAGTGCTCGACCACCTCGTCGCCGAAGGCGGCCCGCGCTATGGGGCTGGCCTGCCACAGGTCGGCGGCGTCGCGCAGCGAGGTCGGCACGTGTGCGGCGTCGCCGGTGTAGGCGTTGCCGGTACAGACCTCCGGCAGCTCCAGCTCCTGTTCGATCCCGTACAGCCCGGCGGCCACCATTCCGGCGACGGCGAGGTACGGGTTGACGTCGCCGCCGGGGAGCCGGTTCTCCAGCCGGTGCGCCTGGCCGTGGCCGATGACGCGCAGCGCACAGGTGCGGTTGTCCGGCCCCCAGGCGACGGCGGTGGGCGCGAAGGAGCCGGGCCGGAAGCGCTTGTAGGAGTTGATGTTGGGGGCGTAGAGGAGGGTGAAGTCGCGCATCGCGGCCATCTGCCCGGCCAGGAAGTGGCGCATGGTCTTGGACATGCCGTACGTGCCGTCGTCGTCGGCGAGCACGGGGTGTCCGGCCTCGTCGCGCAGCGAGAGGTGGATGTGGCAGGAGTTGCCCTCGCGCTCGTCGTACTTGGCCATGAAGGTGAGCGCCATGTCCTCCTGGGAGGCGATTTCCTTGGCGCCGGTCTTGTAGATGACGTGCTGGTCGCAGGTGGTCAGCGCGTCGTCGTAGCGGAAGGCGATCTCGTGCTGGCCGAGGTTGCACTCGCCCTTGGCCGACTCCACGGTCATTCCGGCGGCGCCCATCTCGTTGCGGATGCGGCGCAACAGGGGCTCGACGCGGCCGGTACCGAGGATGGAGTAGTCGACGTTGTACTGGTTGGCGGGGGTGAGCCCGCGGTAGGCGCTGTCCCAGGCCTGTTCATAGGTGTTCCGGAAGACCATGAACTCCAGCTCGGTCCCGGCGTACGCGGTCCAGCCGCGCTCGGCGAGCCGGTCGAGCTGGCGGCGCAGGATCTGCCGCGGGGAGGCGACCACGGGCGAGCCGCCGTGCCACGACAGGTCCGCGGTGAGCATCGCGGTGCCGGGGTTCCAGGGGGTGCGGCGCAGGGTGGCGGTGTCGCCGCGCAGGGCGAAGTCGCCGTAGCCGCGCTCCCAGGAGGACATGGCGTAGCCGCCGACGGTGTTCATGTCGGCGTCGACGGCGAGCAGGTAGTTGCAGCCCTCGGTGCCGTGTTCCAGGGCATCGTCGAGGAAGAAGCGGGCGGCGAAGCGCTTGCCCTGCAGTCTTCCCTGCATATCGGTGAAGGCCAGGACGACGGTGTCGATCTCCCCGGCGGCGACGAGCCTGGTCAGCTCGTCGACCGAGAGTGGGGGCGTGCGGTCTGCCACGGTGGTGCCTCCTGGCTTCGGACGGGTGTGGAGGACGCGGGGTGGCCTTAAGGTAATACCGCAGACCATTGATTGGGAAGGAGGTGCGGACGCTTCGATGAACGAGACACATGGCGCCGGGACACACGGCGGAACATACGGCGGCGGTGGCGACCGGCTGGCGCCGGTGTTGCGCCCGGTGCGCGCCGGGAACGGCTTCGAGGAGGCGCTGGAGCAGATACTCCAGGTCGTACGGCTGGGGCTGGTCCCCGACGGCGACCGCCTCCCGGCCGAGCGCGAGCTCGCGGAGCGGCTGCGGATCAGCCGGGTGACTCTGCGCGAGGTGCTGAAGGTGCTCCAGGACCAGGGGATCGTGGAGAGCCGCCGCGGCCGGTACGGCGGCACGTTCGTACGGGCCCGGCCGGAGCCCGCCGCGGGCGGCGGGGACGAGCTGCGGCGGCGGGTCGAGGCGGTGGACGTCGAGGACACGCTGCGCTTCCGGGAGGTCCTGGAGGTCGGCGCGGCCGGGCTGTGCGCCACCCACGGCCTGGACGAGGGCCGGGCCGCGCGGCTGCGCGCCGCCCTCGACGCCACGCGCGACGCCCCGCCCGCCGACTACCGCCGCCTGGACACGATGCTGCACCTGACCCTGGCCGAGCTGGCGGGCTCACCGTCGCTGGCCGCCCAGTACGCGGCCGTCCGCGCCACCGTCAACGACCTGCTGGACTGCATCCCGCTGCTGGTACGGAACCTGGAGCACTCCCAGGCCCAGCACGGCGCGCTGGTCGAGGCGGTGTTGGACGGGGACGCGGACGGGGCGCGCGAGGTGATGCGGGAGCACTGCGAGGGCACGGCGGCGCTGCTGCGCGGGTTCCTGCGGTAACCCCTGTTTCTCGCGGAGGGTCTTGCGCGGACCCTCCCCGTACGGCAAAGGTATGCGGCTACACCAATCCCCACCCCGTGCCCGTCCCCTCGTGCGAAGCCAGGAGTGCCCATGGCTGACATGGCCGAAGGAACCGAGACCGCCCGCACCTCCCCCGACCCCGGTGAACCCGGCGCATCCGGTGAACCCGGCACATCCGGCTATCTGGAGCGGCGCACCCTGCGGCGCGGCAGCGCGGGCCCGTTGCTGCTCACCGGCCTCGGCGTCGCCTATGTGGTCTCCGGCGACTTCTCCGGCTGGAACTTCGGCCTCGCGGAGGGCGGCTTCGGCGGGCTGGCCATCGCCGCCGTGCTCATGGGCCTGATGTACACGTGCATGGTCTTCGCCCTCGCCGAACTGGCCGCGATCCTCCCCACCGCGGGCGGCGGCTACGGCTTCGCGCGGCGCGCCCTCGGCCCCTGGGGCGGGTTCCTCACCGGCACGGCGATCCTCATCGAATACGTCCTCGCGCCCGCCGCCATCTCCATCTTCATCGGCGACTACGTCGAATCGCTCGGCCTCTTCGGCCTGGAGTCCGGCTGGCCGGTCTATCTCGCCTGCTTCGCGATCTTCATCGGTATCCATCTGTGGGGCGTGGGCGAAGCGCTGCGGTTCAGCCTCGTCGTGACCGTCATCGCCGTCGCCGCGCTGCTGATCTTCGCCGCCGCCGCCTTCACCGAGTTCGACTCGGGCTCGCTGAACGACATCGCCGTCGACCACTCGGCGTTCGGCGCCAACTCCTGGCTGCCGTTCGGACTGCTCGGCATCTGGGCGGCGTTCCCCTTCGGCATGTGGTTCTTCCTGGGCGTGGAGGGCGTTCCGCTCGCGGCCGAGGAGACCCGTGAGCCTGCCCGCACCCTGCCCAAGGCCATGGCCTGTTCGATGGGCATCCTGCTGCTCCTGGCGCTGCTCACGTTCCTCGCGGCCACCGGCGCCCGCGGCCCGGACGCCGTGCAGGCGGCGGGCAACCCGCTGGTCGAGGCGCTCCAGCCGGACGGTGAGCCCACCGCGCTCTCCCGCGTCGTCAACTACGCCGGTCTCGCCGGTCTGGTGGCCTCCTTCTTCTCCCTGATCTTCGCCGGTTCGCGGCAGCTGTTCGCCCTCTCCCGGGCCGGTTACCTCCCCCGCTTCCTCTCCCTGACCAGCCGCCGCAAGGCCCCCTACCTGGGCCTGCTCGTGCCCGGCGCCATCGGCTTCGGCCTCGCCGCCTGGTCGGGCGACGGCGCCCGGATGCTGAACGTCGCGGTCTTCGGCGCCACCATCTCGTACGCCCTGATGTCGCTCTCCCACATCGTGCTGCGGCGCCGCGAGCCGGGCCTCGACCGCCCGTACCGCACCCCCGGCGGCGTCGTGACCTCGTCCATCGCCTTCGTCCTGGCCTGCGCGGCGCTGCTGGCCACCTTCCTGGTGGACCAGGACGCGGCCTTCATCGCCCTCGGCGTCTACGCCGTGGCGCTCGCCTACTTCGCCTTCTACAGCCGCCACCGTCTGGTCGCGTCGGCGCCGGAGGAGGAGTTCGCGGCGCTGGCGGAGGCCGAGGCCGAACTGTCCCGCGACTGAGAGAACTTGAGAGATCGGAACGACCGTGCCCCCTCTGATCGGCATCAGCACCTACCTCGAAGCCACGGCGCACTGGGGCGTCTGGAACCTCCCCGCCGCCCTCCTCCCCACCGGGTACCACCGACTCGTCCAGCGCGCCGGGGGCCTGGCCGCGATGCTGCCCCCGGACCCCGCCGCGGGCTCGGCGGCCGCCGTGGTCTCCCGTCTCGACGCGGTCGTGATCTCCGGCGGCCCGGATGTGGAGCCCGTACGGTACGGCGCCGAGCCCGACCCCCGGACGGGCCCACCCGCCCGGGAGCGCGACGCCTGGGAACTCGCCCTGATCGAGGCGGCGTTGGCGGCCGGGGTGCCGCTGCTGGGCATCTGCCGGGGTCACCAGCTCCTCAACGTGGCGCTGGGCGGCACCCTCCACCAGCACCTGGACGCCCACGCGGGCGCGCCCGGCGTCTTCGAACGGCACGAGATCAAGCCGGTCCCCGGCACCCTGCTGGCCGAGGCACTACCGGAGCCCCTCTCCGTCCCGACCTTCCACCACCAGTCAGTGGACCGCCTCGGCGAGGGCCTGATCGCGAGCGCGTACGCGTCCGGCGACGGCACGGTGGAGGCGGTGGAGCTGCCGGGCGCCGACGGCTTCGTACTGGGCGTCCAGTGGCACCCGGAGGCGGGCGACGACCTGCGCGTCATGCGGGCGCTGGTGACGGCCGCGGGCCGCTGACCTCCGGCCCGGGCATCGGCGAGCGGGTGCGCGAAGCGAGCCTCCGCCTCGCGCACCCGGTGAGGGCGAGGGCGCCGCGCCGGGTCTCGGACGCGGTCAGGACTTGATCTCGAAGGACTCGCCGTAGACCTTCCACTTCAGCGGCGGGTTCAGATCGAAGTTGCTCGCGTTGAGGAAGACGCGCTGCGCGGTGTCGACCCGGCTGGTGTCGCTGTGCGCCTCCTCGCTCTGCATGGCCTTCTTGCGGGCGTCGAGGAAGGCGTTCAGATACGTTGTCTGGCTGCCGCCCTGCGCCGGGGTCTTGGCCTTGGACATGGCCGTCTTGCGGATGCCGCCGAAGCTGTACTTGCTGTCGCCGGGGCCGTGCATGACGATCGCGTCGTAGTAGATGAACTGGCCGAGCGCGCCGAGCCCGTCGTCCTTGCCCTGCTTGACGGACGGGTTGAAGTAGACGCGGTCGCGCTCGTGTTCCTGGGCGTCCTGGAAGGCCTTGTCGGCGGCGGCCGTCTTCCAGTCCTTGGTGAAGTTGGGGTCGAGGCCGCTGTGGGAGTCGCCGCCGTTGACCTTGCGCAGGGCGGGGAGGTACTTGGCCAGGACGTTGCCCGGCTTCTGCGCGGTGTAGTACTCGACGAGTTCCAGCATGTCGCCGGTGCCGGAGCAGAAGCCGATGATGCCCGCGGTGTAGCCGCGGCCGTCGCCGATGTCCTCGATGTACTTGAACTGGCCGCGCCAGTCCAGGGAGGAGTTCTCGGCGCTGGAGACCAGCTTCATGGCGATCTCCTTCTTGGCCGGATCGTCCAGGTTGACCGCCGCGGCGGCCTGGTGAGCCGGGGGCTGTACGGGGGCGGCGGCCGGGTGCACGACCGTCGCCTGGCCCACGCCGACTCCGATGCCGGTGAACACGAGCGCGGCGGGTAACACCACGGCCGCCGCCGTCAGACCGATCCTTCTGGACATGGGGGACTCCTCGCTTGAGCCGGTCCGTTAGGAATGTTTCCTAACCATTCAAGCGAGCACGCCACACCACCCACAAGGCTTTCGGCTCAACTGGCGTACTACGGCTGCGGAATGGGCACCGCCGGGTCGGTGTCGCCACCCGCCGTGGCGACCGGAGCCGTGGGCGGGCGCACCTCCTCGGCGAGATCCGGGTAGACCGTCGCCGACGGGGCCGCCACCGCCCGCCACCAGGGCTCCAGCGGAAGCCCGCGGTCCGGCTCGAACGGCTGCCCCGGACGCGGCACCGCCACGCTCGCCCCCGCGGCCCGGGCCGCGGTGACGGTGCCCTCGGCGGGCTCCTCCCACGGGTGCGGGGCCAGGTTGAAGGTGCCCCAGTGGATCGGCAGCATGATCCCCCGGGTGGGCTCGCCGCCCTGGAGGTCGAGGTGGGCGCGTATGCCCTCCTCGGGCGTCATATGGAT
Source organism: Streptomyces sp. NPDC005962 (assembly GCF_040629205.1). Taxonomy (NCBI): domain Bacteria; kingdom Bacillati; phylum Actinomycetota; class Actinomycetes; order Kitasatosporales; family Streptomycetaceae; genus Streptomyces; species Streptomyces sp. NPDC005962. The sequence continues at coordinate 267,433 of NZ_JBEXVE010000011.1, forward strand.
GTCGGTCCAGAACTCGCTGTAGGCACCGATCTGGATCATGGTCGCGTCGAACGGCCCGTACCTCGTCCCGATCTCCGCGAAGCCGGGGAAGTACCCCGTGTCCCCGCTGTGGTAGATCCGGTGCTCGGGCCCGGCCACCACCCAGGAAGCCCACAGGGTGTGCTGGGTGTTGCGCAGTCCGCGGCCGCAGAAGTGGCGGGCGGGGGTGGCGGTGAGCAGCAGCCCGGCCACATCGGTGGACTCGTGCCAGTCCAGCTCGGTCATCCGGTCCGCCGGGACGCCCCAGCGCTCCAGATGCGCGCCGACCCCGAGCGGTACGACGAACATCGTGCCGGTGCGTACCAGCGCGCGGATCGTGGGGAGGTCGAGGTGGTCGTAGTGGTCATGGGAGATGACCACCGCGTCCACCGGCCCCAGCTCCCGGAGCGGCACCGGGACCGGGTGCAGCCGCTTGGGCCCGACGCCCGCGAAGGGCGAACAGCGCTGACCCCACACCGGGTCGAACAGCACCCGCCGCCCGTCGATCTCGGCGAGCACACTGGAGTGGCCCATCCAGGTCAGCCGCAGCCCGGAGGCGGGCGGCGCGGCCAGTTCGGCGAGGGTGGTGGGGTACACCGGAATGGTCCCGGACGGGGCCCGGCGTACGCGATTCTCCTTACGGAAGTACGTCGGCAGGAACTTCAGCATCGAGCCGGAGGGGGCCGTGCGGCCACCGCCGGGGTTGGTGAACACACCGTTCGCGAAGTTCGGGGACCGCCGGATGCGCTCCATCCGCTCCCCGGCCGGGTCCGCGCCGAAGGCGACGGGGCGCAGGGTTGTGGCGAGCCGGGCACGCTGACGGCTGGAACCGGTCACGGCACCTCCTGGGTGAAGGGGAGCGACGGGGCACCCCGTGTCCTGTGCTGTTGTGCTGCTGCACTGTGACAACTCTCCCGAGCGGTGACCTTGTTCCGGAAGTGGGCTCCAGGTCTGCTCAGGCCGTTCTCAGGGGCGTGAACGTCAGTGCACGTCCGTGAACGTCATCAGCAGGTGGTCCTCGACCGGGCGGAAGCCGATCCGCTGGTAGAGCGCGTTGCTGGTGGGGTTGGCGAGGTCCGCGAAGAGCAGCACCCGCTCGGCTCCCGCGGTCCGCGCCGCCCGGCTCACGGCCGCCGTGACCGCACCCGCGTAGCCGTGTCCGCGCAGCTCGGGCGGGGTGTAGACGAGCGAGACCCGGACGGTGGCCGCGACCGTGCGGCTCACCGCGGCGGTGGCGACCGGTTCGCCGTCCACCTCCCACAGCAGGGCGCCGCGGTGGCTGAGCCGGTCGTCCACCGCGCGGGCGGCCTCGTCCTCGGGCAGTGCCCCGGTGTCGCGGCCGAACGCTTCGTACCAGCTCAGCAGCAGCTCGCGGTCGGTGGTGGTGGCCGTCCGGGCCCGCCCCCGTGGTACGGGCCCGGACGGGGTCAGGGTGTCGAGCCGGTACAGCCGCTGGACGTGGCCGGTCCCGCTGGTCTCCCCGGTGTGCCGCTGCCAGGCGTCCGCGAAGGCCTCGGCGACCGGGCGGGCGCCGTTCACCCCGGTGATCCGCGACTGCTCCACCGCCTGCCGGTCCGCCCCCGCGAGGGTGCGGGCCAGCGCGTCCGCCGCCTCGGCGGACATGGCGGAGAGCAGCGGCGGACGGGGCGGGGTGCGGACGTACGCACCGTCGACCTCGCCCGAGGGCGTCCGCCACCAGCCGTAGACCGGTGGCTGGTCGCCGTAGCGGCCACGTCCCGCCGCCGCCAGCGAGGAGACGACGGTCAGGAGAAGGGTGTGCCGGACCGGGCGGGCGCGCAGGAACGCGCCCGCGGCGGCCCGGAACTCATCGAGATCGTCGGTCGTCGTCCACGCCATGCGTACCAGGCTGGCGCGCGCGGCCCGTCCGGCGCATCTCATTTATCCCGGGAGATCAGCGGATCAGCAGCTCAGGTTCGAGCCGGGGGTGGTGCCGAGTATCCGGACAAAGTTCTGGTACGCGTTGATCCGGCTCTGCACCTGGCCCGGGTTGCCGCCGTTGCACTCCAGGCTGCCGTTGATGCTGCGGATGGTCTCGCCGAAGCCGCGCTGGTTGACCATGGCGTTGTGCGGGGTCATGGTGCCCGGGCCGGTCTGGGTGTTCCAGTACCACAGGGCGGTCTTCCAGGACACCGCGGCGTCGTTCTGCACCAGCCAGGGGTTGCCCAGCAGGTCGATGCCGAGCGCGTCGCCCGCGGCCTTGTAGTTGAAGTTCCAGCTGAGCTGGATCGGTCCGCGGCCGTAGTACGCGGCCTGGCCCGCGGGGCAGCCGTAGGGCTGGTTCCAGTCGCAGTAGTGCGGGTAGTTCGCCTGGTTCTGCTCGACGATGTGGACGAGACCGCCGGTCTCATGGCTGACGTTGGCGAGGAAGGCGGCGGCCTCCTGCTTCTTCACGGTGTCGCTGCCGGTGTTCGCGAAGCCGGGGTAGGCGCTCAGGGCGGCGGTCAGGCCCTGGTAGCTGTAGAAGCCGTTCCGGCTCGGGAACATCTGGTTGAACTGCGCCTCGCTCACGACGAAGCCGCTCGGGTTGCCGCTCCCGCCGCAGTCGTACGGCTCCCAGTACCAGGTGCTGATCACCGGGTCGTAGCCCGGGTTGTCGTGCTCGGCGCGGTAGTACTTGCCGTCGGTGTACCGGACGATGTCACCGGTCACGTACGACTTGCCCGCGACCCAGTTCGGGTAGCTACAGGCCGCGCGCGGGGTCGTGTCCGCCGTACCCGCCGCATCCGCCGACGCGGAGGCCACGGGCATACCGAACAGCACCGCGCACACGGCCGCCAGCGCGGCGAACCACGTCATGGCGCGTCTTCTCCACATGAGACCACCCCAATCCTCGTGTTGTCGGAGGACACTCAATCGGCTTGGTCTATACCAGTCAAGGTCCAGACCAAGCCGATATGGGGTGCGGGCGTCCGCAACTCCCGCCGGGGCGGCTGTCGGTGGCGCTTGGTACAACTCTTCGCACACCGTCGGGAATCAAGGCCGACTCAGCCCTTGCGGCCGACACCGCCGTAGATGCCGACGGATTCGAGGGCCCCGGCATCGGGCGGCGGTCCGTCCGGGCGCCACAGCGGCGCCCGCACCAGCCCCGGATCGAGCATCGTGAACCCGTCGAAGAACGGGACGATCCCGGCGTGGGCGCGCAGGCTCAGCTGGGCGCTGGACTTCCGGTACACCTCGTCGGCCACCCGGTCGGGGCCATGGAAGTCCAGGGTGCCGTGGCTGATGACCAGATGGCTGCCGACGGCCATCGGCTCGGTCAGGGTGGCGATGGTCCCCGCCGGGTCCTCCGCGTCCGAGACGAAGTGGAGGACGGCTACCAGCAGCAGCGCCACGGGTTCGGTGAAGTCGATGCCGTCGCGTACCGCCGGGTGCGCCAGGATGTCGGCGGGTCTGCGCGCGTCGGCCAGCGCGAAGTGGGTTCCCGGGGTGTTGGTCAGTTTGGCGTCCGCGTGCGCGGCGACGATCGGGTCGTTGTCGATGTACACCACGCGGGTGTCCGGGGCGATCTCCCGGGCCGCTTCATGGGTGTTGGGCGAGGTCGGTATGCCCGTCCCGATGTCGATGATCTGCCGTATGCCGCCGGTCACCACCGTACGGACGGCGCGCAGCAGGAACTCGCGGTTGGCGCGGGCGCTGTCGAGGATGTCCGGGGACTGCCCGATGATGCGCTCGGCGGCCTCGCGGTCGATCTCGTAGTTGTCCTTTCCCCCCAGGTAGTAGTCGTACATCCGGGCCGGATGCGGTCTGCTGGTGTCGATGTCCTGGCCGGATACCCGCGTACCGGATATGCGTGAGGCGGATAATCGCCGGCCGGATAATCGCTGGTCGGTCACGCCATTCCCCTTGTCCGTCCCCCTCGTTCCCCATCGTTCCCGTTTTTCCCCGTTGTTGCCTGTTGCTGCCCGTCGTCCCCGTTTTCCCCGTCGGTCGCGCGGGCGTCACAGGAGCAGGAAGTCGGCCTCTCCGGACTTCGCTCCCTGAATGAAGCGCTTCATCTCCAGGTCGGTGTAGATCAGAGCCGGGCCGTCCGGGTCGGTCGACTGGCGCAGTGCCACCCGGCCGTCCTTCAGCCTCATCGCCTCGACGCAGCTTCCCCCGTTGCCACCGCTCCACGGCTTGTGCCAGCCTTCGGAACCGAGGTCCCTGGCAGGCATGCCGCTGTAGGCGCGGCTCCCGCATATGCGATCCATCGTTCAGATCTCCTTGCGAATGCCACTCAGAATGGCCTGAGTGGTCTGTGCAGGCGCGGCCTGCGCGCACATCCGGTCCAGGGCCTCCAGGAACGCCGAGACGTCATCGCGCTGGTCGAAGTAGGAGCCGCTCACGAGCGTCTCCGTATACGCGATGTCGGGCAGCTCCGGGATCGGGAACCGGAAGATATGGAAGGGGCCGTACATCGCCGGGTGCGGACCGGCGTCGAACGGCATGACCTGCAGTCTGATCTGGGGTGAGTCGGCGACCTCGATCAGGCGGCCGATCTGGGCCCGCATGGTCTCGGACCCGCCGATCGGGCGGCGCAGCACCGTCTCGTCCATCACCACCCACAGCATGGGCGGATCGGGGCGGCGCAGCAGGGCCTGCCGCTCCAGGCGCAGCGCGACGTTGCGCTCGATCTCGGTCTCGGGGGCGTGCGGCATGCCCGCGCGGAGCACCGCGCGGGTGTAGTCCTCGGTCTGCAGCAGCCCGGGGATGTAGTGCGGCTCGTAGGCCCGGATGAGGTTGGCTTCCACCTCAAGGCTCACGAATGTGTTGAACCAGTCGGGCAGGACGTCCCGGAACCGGTGCCACCAGCCGTTCTTGTTGGCCTCCCGCGCGAGGGAGAGGAAGCCCTCGACTTCTTCGGGGTCGGTGACGCCGTAGGTGCGCAGCAGTTTCTCGACGTAGGGGAGCTTCAGGCCGACTTCGGCCTTCTCCATGCGCCGGATCGTGGCATGGGTGACGTCAAGGGCTCGCCCGGCCTGTTCGAAGGACAGTCCGGATTTCTCGCGAAGGTCCTGGAGCCGCTTACCGAGCACGACCCGCAGGACGGTCGGGGCACCGCCCGACCGCGCATCCGCCACTATCGTCCCCCTCCACTTACTGTCACAGCACAGCAGTCTGGCACGGGCTCAGCTTTCGGAACAGTCTGTCCTTGCGATTCTGTAATTTACAGACTGAACCTTGTCACAAGCGATCGTGACAGAGCATAGTGTCCGGTGTGGCTCCTTCCTACGAGGCTCTCCGGTTAGGGCACAGCGGCTCAGCAGTCGCTGCGTGCCTTCAGGACGCGTTTCGTCTCCCGGCGCTGAGCACGTCCGTCGCGGAGGCGAGAAGGCATGTCGTCCTGCGGCTGCGCTCATGGGGTGTCGATCAGGACACCCTCGACAGCGCCGAATTGGTGGTCTCCGAGCTGTTCACCAACGCGGTACGGCACACGTCCAGCGATGAGGTGCGCTGCTCGTTGCAGCTGATGGGAACCCGGCTGCGGCTCGAAGTGGCCGACCAGGGCTGCGCGCGCACAGTGCCGCAGGCGCGGGCGTCGGTGAGCGTGGACCAGGAGGGCGGGCGCGGGCTGATGCTCGTGGAGGCCCTGTCCCAGGCCTGGGGCGTACGGCCCCACACGGGCGGCGCGGGCCGCGCCGTCTGGGCCTACCTGGCCTGAAGGACCAGCCCAGCTTCACCCATACGGAGTAGCGCGGCGCACCGCTTGAGGCGCGCGGCGGCTCAGTGGCGCAGTGGCAGCAGGTCCGGGCGCTTGGGCTCCACATGGTCTCCGGAGGACACCCCGCGCAGCCGTCGGCCGATCCAGGGCACCAGATACTCGCGCGCCCAGTGGATGTTGTCCCGGCGCACCTCGGCGGGGGTGCGCCGGCCGTCGTCCGGCCACGGCTGGTCGGGGTCGGCGGGCACCTCGATGCCGAGGACCTGACCGGCCCGCAGCGCGACCCGGGTGTGTCCGTCGGCCGACAGATGGAGCCGGTCGTCGTCCCAGGCCCGCCGGTCCTGCACCGAGCGCAGCGACCACAGGTCGAGCACCGGGCAGTCGTAGCGGTCGGCGATCGCCCGCACATGAGCCGTATAGGTGGCGATCTTGCCCCGCAGATGGCGGAGCACCGGGATGCCACGGGTGTCGAAGCCGGTGCACAACAGCACGGTGGGCACCTGGGACTTAAGGTCCGCGACGGCGGCCTCGTAGCGCCGGGCGACATCGTCGGGGTCGCTGCCGGGCCGCAGGATGTCGTTGCCGCCCGCGCAGAAGGTGACCAGGTCGGGCCCGAGGCCGATCGCCCGCTCCACCTGCTCCTCGACGATCTGGTCCAGGAGCCGGCCGCGCACGGCGAGGTTGGCGTAGCGGAACTCGTCTTCGGGCCGCCGGTCGGAGAGAAGGACGGCGAGCCGGTCGGCCCATCCGATGAACACACCGTCCGGTCCGGGATCGCCGACGCCCTCGGTGAAGCTGTCCCCGATGGCTGCGTACGACCCGATCACGTCATGCTTGAGTCTTTGCGAATCGTCTGCCACATCCGGACATCCTTCACCCCGACTCGTGACCTACGCCACCGTAACCACCCCTTGACCAGGGGTGAGTTATCCCACCTGGTCAGTTCGGCGGAGGTGGAATACGACGGCGTCCAGGTCGCCGTGCAGTCCGGTGCGCAGCCCGTGATGACTGAGCACCGCGCCACGGTGGACGGTTCCGGTGGCCAGGTCCTCGTACGCCGAGGCCGGGTCCAGGCCGCGCAGCCGCAGCGGGGGCTGGGGTTCGCCGTAACTCTGCGCGTGCAGCCACGCCAGCACGACCGTCTCCTCGCCGCGTACGTACTGCACCGCGCTGAGCCCGCCGCCGCCCGGTGGCCGCAGCCGGTACTGCTCACCGTGCTGGACGACGGGGCGAATCCGCTGGTAGAGCGCCACCCAGTCGCGGGCCTCGGTGAGTTCGGCCTCGCTCCACTTCGTCAGGTCGCCGCCGACGCCCAGCACCCCGGCCATCGCGCTGACGAAGCGGAAGCGGAGCCCGCTGGTGCGCTGGTTGCCCATGACGTTGGGGCTGTCGGTGACCCAGGCGGCCATCACCCGGGCCGGGTGCAGCTGGCTGAAGCCGTGCTGGATGGCGAGGCGGTCCAGCGGGTCGGTGTTGTCCGAGGTCCACACCTGGTCGGTGAGGCCGAGGATGCCCAGGTCGATCCGGCCGCCGCCGCCCGAGCAGGACTCGAACGCGACCCCGGGGTGGGCGGCGCGCAGCCGCCCCAGCAGCTCGTACAGCCCCCGGACATGCTCGATGCCCAGCCGCTGCGGATACGGGTCGCCGGGCCAGCCGGGGTCGGTGAAGGAGCGGTTGAAGTCCCATTTCACATAGTCGATGGGCGCGTCGCTCAGCAGAGTGTCCAGCCGTTCCCACAGATACGCGCGGACATCGGGCCGGGCGAGGTTGAGCACCAGCTGATTGCGGAACTCGGTGCGGGTGCGGCCGGGGTGGTGCTGCACCCAGTCCGGGTGGGCGCGGTAGAGGTCGCTGTCGGCGTTGACCATCTCCGGTTCGACCCAGATGCCGAACCGCATGCCCAGCGCGTGCACCTCGTCGGCGAGGGGCCCCAGCCCCTGCGGGAAGCGGTCCGGATTGGGGGTCCAGTCGCCGAGCCCGGCCCGGTCGCTGGTGCGGGACCCGAACCAGCCGTCGTCCACGACGAACAGCTCGACGCCGAGCCCGGCGGCGAGCCGGGCGAGTGAGCGCTGCTGCTCCTCGCTCACCTCGAACTCGGTGGCCTCCCAGGAGTTGTAGAGGACCGGCCGGTCCCGGTCAGCGCCGGGGATGACGTGGGCGAGCTGCCAGGCGTGCCATGCGCGGCTCGCGGCCCCGAAGCCGCCGTCGGTCCACAGCCCCGCGAAGACGGGGGTGGTGAAGGATTCGCCGGGGGCGAGGAGCAGCAGCCCGGCGTCGTCGTGACCGGCGCCGCCGACGGTCTGTACGGTGCCGTCGGCGAGTTGCTGGACGGCGATCCGCCAGGACCCGGACCAGGCGAGGGCGCAGCTGTGCACCTCGCCGCTCTCCTCGGTGGCCGTTCCGTCGTCGAGCGCGATCCAGGGCAGATGCTGGTGGCTGGTGTGGCCGCGGCGGCTGCCGATGACCTTCTCGCCGGGGGTGAGGTCGGTGCGGGCGAGTTGGCTCTCGGCGGCCCACCGCCCGTACAGATGGCTCAGCCGGTGGCGGTCGCGGGTCGGCAGCGACCAGGCGGCGGAGTCGGCGCGCAGCAGTTCCAGCGGGGCGTCGTCCGGGGTGCCGGTAGGGGCGAGGGTGTGGGTGAGGGTGTGGGTGAGGGTGGTCCAGCGCTCGATGACGTCGCCGTCGTCCCGCATCCGGTAGTGGAGGGTGATGTCGAGGTGGTGGAGCGGGTCGTGGAAGCGCAGCCGCAGCTCATCGCCGGTGTCGCCGACGGTGGCGCTCTCGAAGCGCCACTCGGTGCCCCGTACGCCCGCCGCGCGGACGGACAGGGCGGGGCGCACGAAGCGCGGGCCGCCCTCCACCGGGTACTCCTCGCGCCCGTCCCACGGCGATTCGAACCCTCGATCAGCGGGCAGAGGTTCGGCGGCGAGGGCCTCGGCATCCGGGACCGTGAGGCGCGGGCCCCAGTGGAGATGGAGCAGGGTGTCCTCGTCGGTGAGGTGCAGGGCGTAGCTGCTGCGTCGCCCCGAGAGCAGCCAGAGCCGACCGTTTTCGCCGATTTCAATCATCACGCATCCCCAATTCCCCACAGGTAGCAACATCATCGGGCAGGGTTCCGCGCACGGCAATGGCTCCGTACCGCGCGGTCGGAAGAACTGATTGCAGCAGGAACTCAATGTCGTATGGTCAGCAGATCCCGCCTCGTCGACGAGCGGCGTGGCGGCCGAACGTGAGGAGCGCCCGTGACGCAGCCGTCGCCGCAGGTCCCGCAGGCCGAGCCCGAGCTGGTGGGGGTACGCAACTTCCGCGACGTCGGCGGTCTGCCGACCTCCGACGGCCGGCGGTTGCGGCCCGGCATGCTGTTCCGCAGCGGGCACCTCGCCCATGCCACCGACAGCGACGCGGCCTTCCTCGACTCGCTCGGCCTGCACACGGTCTTCGACTTCCGCAACGCGGCGGACATCAAGCTGGAGGGCCCGGACGTCTCCCTCACGGGCGTGCGGAACGTGAACCTTCCGCTGTCCGACCCGGCCGACGGCGCCGGGTTCTGGACGATGGTGCGCGAGGGCGACCTCAACACCCTGCGGGAGCTGCTGGACGACGGACGCGCCGAGCGGCGGATGATCAACGCCTACCGGGCCATCATCACCAGCCGCATCGTCGAGCACGGCCGGGTGCTCAGTGCGATGGCGGAGGACAGCTCCCCTGTGCTGATGCACTGTTCCGCGGGCAAGGACCGGGCCGGTATCTCGGTCGCGGTGACCCTGCTCGCGCTCGGGGTCGAGCGGGAGGCCATCGAGGCCGACTATCTGGAGTCGGCCGCCGCCCACCGGCGTTACAAGATCTGGCGCAAGGGCAATCCCGCGGACGGGTCCGACCCCATGTCCCCGGAGGTGCTGGAGCTGCTGGGCCCGCTCTTCGACGCGCGCTCCGCCTATCTGGGGGCGGCCTTCGAGACGATAAAGGAGACCTGGGGCGGCGCCGAGCGCTATCTCACCGAAGGGCTGGGGCTGACCGCCCCGCAGCGGGAACGGCTGCGGGAGCGGATGCTCACCGGCTGACGCGCCGGGTCAGCGCCCCGGCAGCCCCCACGGGTTGTCGGCACCGGCCTCGGGCTCGGTGACCCAGCCCGCCGTCAGCACCAGACCGCTGGCCCGGTGCACGGCCAGGAAGCCGAACGGGCGGTCGTACCTCACCGAGATCCGCTTCGCCGTCCGCTGCGGCGGGCCCCCGCCCGGCGCCATGGCCAGCGCGGTCACGGCCGCCGCCCAGAAACCCTCGGCGCTGAACGAAGCGGTCATGGACTGCTGGCCGGAGGAGATCGCCAGCGGGCTCGGGCTGATCCCCGGGAAGTGGCCACGGGCGGTGTCCTGCGCGGTGCGCAGCCCGAACAGCTCCGCGTGCCGCAGCAGATCGTGCCGGGCATCGACGGTGAACTGCGGGGTGGTGAGGGCGACCGACGGGGTGTCGTCCCAGCTGGCGACCGACATGACCGTCACGCCGGGCCCCGTCTCGCCGTCCAGCAGCGCCCGGCCTCCCCGCCCCGGGTACCGTCCGGCCACCGCGCCGATTCCGGCCTCCAGCACCTCGCCGCCCGGAACGCCCTCGGTGCCGAGGACCAGATGCACATCGAGCCCGTTGTCGCCCGCGACCCCCGACAGGGTGAGCGGCCCGGCCGGGGTGTCGGGGACGACCCGCAGCACCCCGTCGAGGTCGCCCGTCGTCCGGCTGAGACCGGCCAGTGCCCGGCCCTGCCACGGCCCGTCCTTCGGCGTCAGCATCCCCGGCTGGAACGGCTCGCGCCAGGCCGTCTTCACCGTGAGCGCCCCGGCCAGTACCAGCTGGGTGGTGGGCGTCAGCGGCACCGGCATCTCGGCGATCGCGCCCCCGGTGTGCCGGGAGGCCCACGCGTCCAGCTCCTTGCCGTCGCGCTCGGTGTCACCGGTCAGCACGCCGCGTACGCCCTACGGAAGCTCCGCTTCCCATGCGGACCGCACCGGCAGGTCGTGACGGGTCCACAGCCCGGTGGCGGCGTCGACGCCGTCGATCGCGGCCAGCGCCTCGACGGCCGCGCGGCCGAGCGCCGTCGCACCGTCCGCGCCTTCCGCGCCGACGCCGAGCGCGCCCTCCAGTTCCCCGCGGGCCGGGCCGTCGGCGGCGCCCGCGAGCAGCGCCAGCAACGGCCAGACCCCGGCGCCGGTGAAGACGGTGCCCTCGTCGTCCGTCACCGCGGCCCGCGCCCAGCGCCCGGTGAGCGCGTTGACGGCCCGCACGACACTCGTGTCGGTCATGCTCCCCCATCTCGTCAGCGGTGGGCGACCGCCTGCTTGACGAGAGTCCTCCCGAACTCCCACATCAGGCCCCCGCCACCGTGTGCGTCGTCCATGACCGCGGTGAACGCCTCGACGAAACGGTCCACTTCCCGCTCGCCGATGATCAGCGGCGGAATCAGCTTAATGACCTCCAGATGGTCGCCGGAGACCTGGGTGAGGATGCGATGGCGCTGGAGCAGCGGCGCCACGACCATCTGCGCGAACAGGCCCTTGCGCGCGGTCTGCAGCATCGCCCAGCGGCTGCGCAGCCCGAGCGAGGACGGTCTGCCGAACTCGATGCCGATCATCAGCCCGCGGCCGCGTACGTCGTGCAGCAGCTCGTAGCGGTCGATGAGCGCGGTGAGCCGGTCGCGCAGCAGGTCGCCGGTGCGGCGGGCGTTCGCGACGATCTGCTCGTCCTCCATGACGGCGAGGACGGCGAGCCCCGCCGCCATGGCCTGGGCGTTGGCCCCGAAGCTGGCGGAGTGCACCAGCACCCGGTCCATGGAGGAGTAGACCTTTTTGAAGATCCAGTCCTTGCCGAGGGTCGCGCCGACCGGCACATAGCCGCCGGACAGCGCCTTGGCCACGCACACCAGGTCCGGTTCGACGCCGTCCTCGTGGCGGTAGGCGAAGAAGTCCCCGGTACGGCCCAGCCCGGTCTGTACCTCGTCGGCGATGAGCAGCGCCTTGTGGCGGTGCAGCAGCTCCTGCGCGGCCCGCAGGAAACCCGGCGGCGCCTCGTGCACCCCCTTGCCCTGGATCGGTTCGACGACGAACCCGGCGACGTCCCCGCGCGCCAGTTCCCGTTCCAGCGCGCCCAGGTCGCCCATCGCGATCGCGGTGTCGGGCAGCAGCGGCGCGAAGCCGTCGCGGAAGCCGTCCTCGCCGTTGACCGACAGCGAGCCGGTGGTGAGCCCGTGGAAGGCGTGCTCGCAGTACAGGACGCGCGGCTTGCGGGTCGCGTAGCGGGCGAACTTCAGCGCGGTCTCGACGGCCTCCGTACCGCTGTTGCCGAAGAAGACCCGGTCCAGGTGCGGGGCGTGGCCGAGCAGCTTCTCGGCGAGCAGCCCGGGCAGCGGTTGGCAGTCGAAGCGGGTCAGATCGGCGAGCGAGGCGTCCAGCACGTCGTGCAGCGCCTGGCGGACGACGGGGTGGTGGCGGCCCAGGCCCATCACCCCGAACCCGGCGAGCATGTCCAGGTAGTCCTGGCCCTCGTCGTCCCAGAAGTACGCGCCCTCGGCCCGCTCGTAGACCTTGTCGAAGCCGATGGTGCGCAGCATCCGCGGCAGCTGGTGATTGAGGTAGCGGGCGTGCAGGTCGTAGCGCTCGGACCCGCGCCCGGCCAGGAGCTTGCCCAGGTCGAAACCCGTGCGCTGCTCGGCTGCTGTCATGCGTCCCTCTCCTTGGCGGCGGCCTCCCCGGCGGCGGTGCGCGCGTCGGTACGGGTGAGGACCGCACCGATGCGGCCCGCGATCTCGGCGGGGGTGAGTCCGATGTCGGCGAGCACCTCGCCGCGCTTGGCGTGCGGCAGGAACGCCTCGGGGATGCCGAAGTTCCGCAGCGGCAGGTCGACGCCCGCGTCCCGCAGCGCCTGGCCGATGGACGCGCCCACCCCGCCGCTGCGCACGTTGTCCTCGACGACGGCCACCGCGCGGTGGCGGGCCGCGAGCGCGGGCAGCTCCGGGTCGACGGGCTTGACCCAGCGCGGGTCGACCACCGTGCAGCCGATGCCGCGCTCGGCCAGCAGTTCGGCGGCGCGCAGCCCGACCGGCGCCATGACCCCGGCCACCACGAGCAGTACGTCCTCGCCCTCGCGCAGCACGTCCATGCCGCCGACCCGGGCGAGTGCCGGAATCGGTGGCCCCACCGACTCCTTGGGGAAGCGGACGACGGTCGGCGCGTCGTCCACGTCGACCGCCTCCCTCAGCTGGGCGCGCAGCTGGTCCGCGTCGCGCGGGGCGGCGATCCGCAGACCCGGCACCACCTGGAGGACGGACATGTCCCACATGCCGTTGTGGCTGGCCCCGTCGGTGCCGGTGACACCGGCCCGGTCGAGGACGAACGTCACCCCGCACCGGTGCAGGGCGACATCCATCAACAGCTGGTCGAAGGCGCGGTTCAGGAACGTCGCGTAGACGGCGAAGACCGGATGCAGCCCGCCGGTGGCGAGCCCGGCCGCCGAGACCGCCGCGTGCTGCTCGGCGATGCCGACGTCCCACACCCGGTCCGGGTACGCCTCGGCGAAGCCCGCGAGGCCTACGGGATCGAGCATGGCGGCGGTCAGGGCCACCACCTCGGGCCGCTCGGCCCCGATCCGCACCATCTCCTCGCCGAACACCGACGTCCACGACCGGCCGCCGGAGGGGATGAGGGGCGCGCAGGTGAGCGGGTCCATCGCGGCGACGGTGTGGAAGCGGTCGGCGTCGTCCTCCAGGGCTGGCCGGTAGCCCCGCCCCTTCTCGGTGAGGCAGTGGACCAGGACGGGGCCGTGGAACCGCTTGGCGCGGCGCAGCGCCCCCTCGACCGCCTCCAGGTCGTGCCCGTCGATCGGGCCCACGTACTTCAGCCCCAGGTCCTCGAACATGCCCTGCGGCGCGAAGGTCTCCTTGAACCCCTTCTTGGCGCCGTGCAGCGATCCGTACAGCGGCTGTCCGACGACGGGGGTGCGCTGGAGGACGTCCTTGCCCCAGGCCAGAAAGCGTTCGTAGCCGTCGGTGGTGCGGAGGGTGGCGAGGTGTCCGGCGAGGCCGCCGATGGTGGGCGCGTAGGAGCGTTCGTTGTCGTTGACGACGATGATCAGCGGGCGGTCGCGGGCGGCGGCGATGTTGTTCAGCGCCTCCCAGGCCATGCCGCCGGTGAGCGCGCCGTCACCGATGACCGCGACCACGTGGTCGGTACGGCCGCGGATCTCGTTGGCCTTGGCGAGGCCGTCGGCCCAGCCGAGCACGGTGGAGGCGTGGCTGTTCTCGATGACGTCGTGCTCGGACTCGGCGCGCGACGGATATCCGGAGAGCCCTCCCTTCCCCCGGAGCTTGGAGAAGTCCTGGCGGCCGGTGAGCAGCTTGTGGACGTAGGACTGGTGGCCGGTGTCCCACAGGACGCGGTCCACCGGCGAGTCGAAGACCCGGTGCAGGGCTATGGACAGCTCGACGACGCCCAGGTTGGGGCCGAGGTGGCCGCCGGTCCTGGCGACCGCGGTGATCAGGAACTCTCTGATCTCCTGGGCGAGTGCGGCCAGCTCCTCCCCGGTCAGCGCCTTGAGGTCGTGCGGGCCCCGGATGTTCTCCAGCATCGGCATGCGCGGTTCCCCTCCTCGGTGTGTCAGCCCGCGGCGGTCTCGCGGGCCGCGCGCAGCGACTCCTTGAGCGAGCCCATGGTGGCCAGGACGGCGGTGGGTTCGTAGCCGCAGTGGGCCATGCAGTTGTCACAGCGCGGGTCCTTGCCCCGGCCGTACTTGTCCCAGTCGGTCTCCTCGACCAGCTGGCGGTAGGTGGGGACGTGTCCGTCGCTCATCAGGTAGCAGGGCCGCTGCCAGCCGAAGAGCGAGTAGTTGGGGATGCCCCAGGCGGTGCACGGGAAGTCGGTCCTGCCCTCCAGGAAGTCCAGGAAGAGCGGGCTGTGGTTGAGCCGCCAGCGCCGCCGGTTGCCGTTCGCGAACGCCTTCCGGAACAGCTCGCGGGTCTGCTCGACCCCGAGGAAGTGCTCCTGGTCGGGTGCCTTCTCGTAGGCGTAGGCGGGCGAGATCATCATCTCGTCCACCTTGAGGTCGTCATTGAGGAAGTCGAGTACCTCGACGACGGTCTGCGGGGTGTCGGTGTTGAAGAAGGTGGAGTTTGTGGTGACCCGGAAGCCACGCCGCTTGGCCTCCTTGATCGCCGCCACCGCCTCGTCGAACACGCCCTCCTGCGCCACCGATTCGTCGTGCCGCTCGCGCAGCCCGTCGATGTGCACGGCGAACGCGAAGTACGGGGAGGGCGTGAAGTTCTCGATCTTCTTCCGCAGCAGCATCGCGTTGGTGCACAGGAAGACGTACTTCCGGCGCGCCACCAGCTGCCGGACGATCTCGTCGATCTGCGGATGCATCAGGGGCTCGCCGCCCGCGATGGAGACCATCGGAGCCCCCGACTCCAGGACCGCGCCGACGGCCTGCGCGACCGGCATGCGCTGCTTCAGCACCCCCGCCGGATGCTGGATCTTGCCGCAGCCCTCGCACTTGAGATTGCAGGCGAAGAGCGGTTCCAACTCCACGATCAGCGGGAACTTGTCCCGCCGCTTGATCACCTTCTGGTCAAAGAGATACGTCGCGACCCGGATGGTCTGGCGGAGCGGCATGGCCATCTAGCTCATCTCCTGAGAGGAAAGAGGAACGGTGCCAGTCGAAGAAAGCGGGAAGAACAGTTCGTAGTACCCGGAAAGCTGATATTCCACCGCGCAGCGTCCCGATGCGGACGAGCTCATGTTCAGGAGCGTCCACGATCACCCGGACGGCCGCAACCGGGCGTCCGCCGCCGCGTACCGCGCTGCGCAGCGTGGCGGCGGACTCCATGTCGACCGCGATGGCCCCGGTGGCGTGCAGCTCGGCCCGCTCCGCGCCCCGCACCACATGGTTGGAGCCGGCCACGGGCCCGATGTGCACGGTGCGCCCGGCGCCGCCGCGGGCCCGCCGGGCATGGCGGGCCAGCGCCTCGGCGAGGACCCGGCTGCCGTCGCACGGGGTGCGCCCGGCCGGGTCGCGGGTCTCGTCGGCCACCACCAGATCCCCCGGGTGCATCCCGGGAGCCAGCCCGGCGCAGAAACCGGTGGCGACGACGGCGGTACGGACCCAGGGCACCGGCCGTGCCCCGGCCCGCTCCCCGGCCAGCGCGCGGCTCACCGCCCGCTCGGCCGCCTGCGGTCCCATGCCGGTACGCACCACCGTCACCGGCCCGGCGGCGCCGCCGGGACCGGCCCCCCGCAGCGCGAACCGCTCGATGCCGAGAGCGCAGGCGATCAGCAGCGGGGCACCGCCGGGGTCCGGGGCCGGTCCGGAGGCCATCACGTCCTCCGCGGCCGCGCCCCGGTGGCCTCACCGCTCACATAGCGCCCCAGCGCGGTGAGCGGGAAGACCAGCCGGTACAGGTGGTAGTTGATGGAGAAGTCCCAGGGGAAGCCGGTGCCGGTGAAGTACGGCTCGTCCCAGGAACCGTCCTGGTCCTGCGTGGTCGCGAGCCAGCCGACCGCGCGCTCGACCGCCTTGCTCTCCCGCTCCCCCGCCGCCAGCAGCGCGAGCAGCGCCCACGCGGTCTGCGAGGCGGTGGAGGCGCCGCGCCCCATCCACTCGGGGTCGGGATACGAGCGCTGGTCCTCCCCCCAGCCGCCGTCCTCGTTCTGCACGCTCTCCAGCCAGCGGACGGCCCGGCGGACGGCCGGATGGGAGACCGGAATCCCGGCGGCGACCAGGGCGGGCACGACGGAGCCCGTGCCGTACACATAGTTGGTGCCCCAGCGGCCGAACCAGGCGCCGTCCGGCTCCTGCTCGGCCAGCAGCCAGCGGACGGCGCGCCGGGTGCGCGGATCGCGGGCGCCGCCCTCGTGGGCCAGCATCTCCACCACATGGGCGGTGACGTCGGCCGACGGCGGATCGACGACCTCGCCGAAGTCGCAGAACGGCAGCCGGTTGGGCAGCGGGCTGGTGTTGTCGGCGTCGAAGGCGCCCCACGCCCCGTTCCGGGACTGCATGCCGAGCGTCCAGCGCACCCCGCGCCGCACGGCCGCCCCGAGCCGCTCCGGCTGGGGATGGGCGACGCGGCGCAGCGCGAGGATGACCTCGGCGGTGTCGTCGATGTCGGGGTAGTTGTCGTTGTGGAACTCGAACGCCCAGCCGCCGGAGGCGAGCCCGGGCCGCTTGACCGACCAGTCGCCGGGCCGGTCGATCTGCTCGGCGAGCATCCAGTCGGCGCTTTTGACCAGCGCGGGGTGGTCGGGCGCGAGCCCGGCGTCGGCCAGCGCGATGACGGCCAGACAGGTGTCCCAGACCGGGGACTGACAGGCCTCGATCATGCGGCTGCCGTCCTCGCGCGGGACGGCGAAGCGGTCCAGCGACGCGAGCCCGGCGCGCATCACCGGGTGGTCGAGGTCGTAGCCGAGGAGGTGGAGGGCGATCACGGAGTAGACGGCGGGCGGCTGGATGCCGCCCCAGCAGCCGTCGTTCTCCTGCCGCTCCACGATCCAGCGGCCGCAGGAGCGCAGCGCGGCCCGGCGCAGCGGGCGGAGGGCCACCTTGCGGTAGAGGTGCAGGGCCCGGTCCAGCCGCTGGAAGGCGCCGTCCCAGGAGGCGAGGGGGGCGGTGGGGCGCGGCGGGCTGGGTCTTCGCGGGTCGGCGTGCAGTTCGTCGAGGGAGAACGGGGCGGGGCGCACCGGGCGCTTCGCGGAGACGATGGTGAGCGGCACGATGGTCTGCCGCGCCCAGCAGCCGAAGTCGTAGAGGTTGAGCGGCAGCCAGCTCGGAAAGTAGATGATCTCCGGTGGCAGCTCGGGCAGGTCCTCCCACCGCCACCAGCCGAAGAGCGCCAGCCAGATGCGGGTGAAGACCCGGCTGTTCGCCACCCCGCCCTGGTCGCGCACCCACTCCGAGGCGGCGGCCATATGGGGTGCGTCGGGCGCGTCCCCGGCCAGCCGGAGGGCGACGTACGCCTCGACGGTGGCGGAGAGGTCCGGCGGGCCGCCGTGGAAGGTGGCCCAGGTGCCGTCCGCGCCCTGCTGCGAACGGATGTAGCGGCCGGCGGCGTCGAGCACGCCGGGGTCCTGGATGCCGAGGAACTGCCGGAGCATCAGGTCCTCGGCGTCCATGGTGACGTTGGTCTCCAGGTCGCCTTTCCACCAGCCCTGCTGGTCCTGGCGGGAGAGCAGCTGCCGGACCGCGCGGGCCGTCGCCCGGCGGGCGAGGACTAACGTCTCGGACTCGGATGACTCGGACGGTTGGACGGTTGTCGCTGTCATGGCTTCCCCTCTGCAGTGTGACTGCCGTCGTTGGGGCCTCCGTCGGCCGGCACCGGGCTGGTGCCGGCCGGCGACTGCGAGCCTGGTCCTACTGGCTACGGGCCTAGGCGCGGTCGGTTGTGATCATCTCTCCCGGACGACGACGAAGTCCGCCAGCGCCACGAACTGTTCTCGTACCTCTCCGGGCATATCCACCTCGTCGAGGGCCTCGATGGCCGTCGCGTACTGGCGGCGGGCCTCCTGCGAGGTCCAGTCCCGGCCGCCCGCCTCCTCGATCAGCGCGGCGCGGGTCGCGAACTCCTCCTCGCTGAAGTCGGCGAACTCCTCCTCCGGCTTGTGCGCGTCGGCGGCGAGGATCTGTGCCAGGTCCTCGGAGGCCCGGCCGCCCGCGGACAGGGCGGCGACCACCGGCAGCGACTTCTTGCGCTGGCGCAGATCGCTCCAGGTCTGCTTGCCGGTCGCGACCGGGTCGCCCCAGATACCGAGCACGTCGTCCACGGCCTGGAAGGCGAGCCCCAGGTGGTAGCCGTACCGCTCCAGGGTGTCGGCGGTGCGGTCGTCGGCGCCGCCGAGGACGGCGCCGATGGAGGCGGCGCAGGCGAGCAGCGCGCCCGTCTTGTTGCCCTCCATCTCCAGGCACTCCTCGACGGTGACCCGCTCGCGGTGCTCGTAGGAGATGTCCTGCGCCTGGCCGTCGATCAGCTTGCGGGTCGCGGAGGTGAGCCGGCGGGTGGCGCGCCCGGCCTCCACGGTGCCCAGCTCCAGCAGTATTTCCCCGGCGAGGGCGAAGAGCGCGTCCCCGACCAGGATCGCCTGGGCCGGTCCGTGCACCTTCCACACCGTGTCGCGGTGGCGGCGCTGCTCGTCGCCGTCCATCAGGTCGTCGTGCAGCAGGGAGAAGTTGTGCACCAGCTCGACCGCGACCGCACCGGGCACCCCGACCTCCGGGTCCGCTCCGGCGGCCTGCGCGGACAGCAGCGCGAGCGCCGGGCGCACGGCCTTGCCGCCGGCGCCCGCGGCGGGCCGGCCGTCGGCGTCGATCCAGCCGAAGTGGTAGGCGGCGACGGTGTCCATGGGGGGAGCCAGCCGGTCCACCGCCGTGCGCAGCACCGGCGTGGCAAGCGTACGGCCGCGCTCCAGCAGCGCGATGACGCCTGCGGAGTCGGCACCTGGGGTCGCCGGGGTCACGGTCTCTCCTCTGGGTTCTGTGGTCGTGCTCATGCCGCCTCCTTGGGCGTCCCCCCGCCGACGGCGGGAAGCGGAATCAGATGGCCCGCGGAGAGGGCGGCACGGGCCGCGGTGAGCCCGCTGCGCACGGCGCCTTCCATGGTCGCGGGCCAGCCGGTGGCGGTCCACGCGCCGGCCAGGTACAGACCGGGCGCGTTGGTGGGGGCGCCGGGCCGCAGCCGGCCGACGCCGGGAACCGGGGCGAACGTCGCGGTGCGCTCCCGGGTGACGAAGAAGTCCCGTACCTCCGCGCCGCGGGCGCCCGGCAGCAGCCGCTCCAGCTCCGGCAGATAGCGGGCGCGCAGCTCGGCGACCGGGCGGTCGATGTCGTCGTGGGCGGCGGACTGCGACACCGCCAGATACTGGCTGTCCCCGGCCCCCGGCGCGTCCCGCAGCCCCGAGGCGTCGGTGCGGTCGAAGACCCACTGGACGGGGCTGCCGAGCGCGGCGAAGAACGGGCGGCGCAGCACAGTGCGGTCGTAGACGACGTGCAGGTTGAGGATGGGCGCGGTGCCGATCCGCAGCAGCCGGTCCGGATCGTCGAGGGCGCCCTCGGGCAGCAGGGCGTGCGCGTCCCGCTGCGGGACCGCGAGGACCACGGTGTCCACCGGCTCGTGGAGCGGGCCGGTGTCGGTGTGCGCCGCCCAGCGGCCCCCGTCGGTGGCGGTGACGGCGCTCACGCGGGCGCGCAGCTCGGTCCGCACGCCCGCGGCGTCGAGGGCGGCGCGGACGAGGGTGTCGTGCAGCTCGCCGAGCGGGGCGCGGGCCCAGCCGATGTCGGCGGCCCCGGCCTCGGAGAGCAGCCCGGTCTTGAAGACCATCGCGGCCAGGCCCAACGAGGCGTCCGCGGCGGTGGCGTTGAGGGTGGCCACGCCCACCAGGTCCCACAGCGCCTCGACGGCGCGCGGCGACTGCCCGTGGCGGCGCAGCCAGCCCGCGAAGTCCTCCCCGTCCAGCGCCGGGTCCAGCGGGTCGAGCCGCCCCAGGGCGAGCGCGGCGCGGCCCACCCGGGCGCGCTCGGCGAGCGAGAGGTGCGGGTAGGTGGCGAGGCTCGCGGCCAGGTGCAGCGGCACCGGCAGACCGGTGCGGCGCAGCCGTCCGAGCCGACGGCCGGGCCGCGCGGCGGCGTCCACCACGGGTACGTCCAGCCGGGCCTGGAGCGGGGCGAGCGGGGCGGCGCCGACCCGGTCCAGAAACCACTGGTACGCGGTGCAGCAGCGCAGATAGACGTGCTGCCCGTTGTCGACGGACAGCTCACCGGCCGGTGAGGAGCGGCGGAACGAGAAGGCGAGCCCGCCGAGCCGGGGGCGCCCCTCGGCCAGCGTGACGCGCACCCCGGCGTCGGCGAGCGCGAGCGCCGCGGTGGCCCCGGCGAGCCCGCCGCCGATCACCAGCGCCGTCCGCCCGCCGCTGCCGCGCCCGTTCGCCACCGACGCGCCCTGCGGTGCACCCACCGGCGCGCCCTCCGGCGCGCTCGCGTGCGCACGCGGGGCACGGACGAGCGCGGCCGCCCCCTCGGGGCGGCCTGCCGGGTCCGGGTCCGGCCGGTCGGCGGAGTCTCCGGTGTGAGCTGTCATGCGTTCACCCCCTCGGGTGAACACGACGCGGCGCCGGGCCGCGAGGTTGCGTCGGTCACCGCGGCCCCCCGGCCCCGCGGCGGGCGGCGGCGCGGGTGTCGAGCCCGGCGAGGCCGCGCACCGCGACATACGCCTTCTCGTGGCCCGGCAGCGAGACGCGGCCGCGCAGGACGGCCGCGGGGTCCTGGGCGATCCGCTCCAGGAGTCTGCGGTAGATGCCCGCCATGGCGGCCACGCACGCCCCGCTGCGCCGGTCCAGCATGGGCAGCAGCCGGTATCCCTCGGCGAAGAGCGCCCTGGCGCGCCGCACCTCGAACTGCACCAGCCCGGTGAGGTCGGCGTCGGGCGGGGCGACCGAGGTGTGGAAGGCCTCGGCGCAGCCGAACTTGGCGAGGTCCTCGGCGGGCAGATAGGTGCGTCCGGTCGTGGCGTCCTCGCGGACGTCGCGCAGGATGTTGGTCAGCTGGAGCGCGAGGCCGAGCGTATCGGCGTATTCGGGAGCGCGAGAGGCATCGCGCGCGCCGGGTACGGTGCCGAACACGCCGAGGGAGAGCCGCCCGATGGCGCCCGCCACACAGCGGCAGTAGTCCTTGAGGTCGTCCCAGGTCTCGTATGTCTCCCCGGCCACGTCCTTCAGCACGCCGTCGATCAGCTCGTCGAGCCCGCCGAGCGGGACCGGGAAGCGCCGGGCGGCGTGGGTGAGCGCGACGGCCACCGGGTCGGTGTCGTCGTCCTCGATCGCGCCGCCGCGGACCCGGTCGAGCAGGGCGCGGGTCTGGTTGAGCCGGGCGCGCTTGGCCTCCACGGGCAGCGCGCCGTCGCCGATGTCGTCGATGCGGCGCGAGAAGGCGTAGAGCGCCGACATCGCGTGGCGCTTCTCGGTGGGCAGCAGCCTGATGCCGTAGGCGAAGTTCCGGGCCTGGTGCCCGGTCACGGCCTCGCAGTAGCGGTATGCCGCGAGCACCGGCGCGGACGCGTGCGGAGATCCGTCCACGGTCCGGCTCACCCCTCTCTTCGCAGTGTCGCCCCCACCTCGCGCAGCAGGCTGAGCTTGGTGGGCCTGGGCGGTCCAGGGAGTACGTCATGTCCCGCGGCCGCGACCGCCCGCAAGGCGGCCCGTCCCCCGGCCACGAATCCGGCGAGCAGCACCTTCAGCCTGCCGTGGACGCTACCCACCAGGGGGGTGCCTTCATTCAGCAGGTCTCGGGCGCGTTCCGCCTCGTACGCGACCAGGGCGCACACCGATGCGCCGCCCTTCGGGGCGGCGAGGTCGGCCTCGGTCACCCCGAAGCGTTTCATGTCCTCGGCGGGGAGGTAGACGCGGTCCCTGCGAAGGTCTTCGGAGACGTCCTGCAGGTGCTCGACGATCTGCAGGGCGGTGCAGATCGCGTCGGAGCGGCGGACCCGCTCGGGGGTGGCGGTGCCGGTGATGCCGAGGACGAGCCGCCCCACCGGGTTGGCGGACAGCTCGCAGTAGTCCAGGAGCTCCTGGTAGGTGGCATACCGCCGGACCCGCTGGTCCTGGCGGTTGGCCTCGATCAGGCCGCGGAAGGGCGCCGGGGTGAGGCCATGGCGGCGGACGGTGGGGCGCAGCGCGCGCAGCAGCGGATGGCGGGGCGTCGCGGCGGGGGTGTCGTCGAAGACGCGGTCGAGGTCGGCCTCGAAGGCGTCGAGCATCGCTACGGGATCGCCGGCGAGGGACCGGTCGAGGCCGAGCAGCGCGGCGTCGGCGCCGCCGGGCGGCAGATCTCCGTCGCCGATGTCGTCGACGAGCCGGGCGTAGCCGTAGACGGCCATGAGGTCGGCGCGCCAGGCGCGGGGGACGAAGAAGGGCGCCACGGGGAAGTTCTCGTGCGCGGCCTTGTCGAGCACGGCGCGGGCGGCTTCCTGTCCGCCGCTGGGGCTGCCCGACGTGATGGAGGACCCGCTGCGCTCGTCCTCCGCGGTCACCGTGGACAGCCAGGCGTCCGGGCGAGGGCCGGTACGCCGTGTGCGTCCCGGTGACCGGGGCCCGTGGGCGTACTGGAAATGGGCCGTGGAGCCAATGCCGTCACATCCCCCGTTCTACACCGGTTACCAGGGTCGGCACGATCCGGACACGCCGCGCCGACACGTCAACGCGGTGCGGCCGCGCACCCCCGAACAGGGGACAGCCGCACACGTCCGACATGATCCGGTTGGGCATTGCTACAGCTTACGCTTCCCTGCGCACACGCGTACGGGGCCACACCCCGGTGAGGCCCCCTGGCGCGCCCGGCGGCCGGATCAGCCGGTCTCGTCGTAGAACTCGGTGATGTCCAGCATGGTGCACAGGTCGCGCAGCTCGAACTCGAAGAAGGACTTCCCCTCCGACAGCCCGAAGGACATGTGCCCCAGCGCCTCCATGGAGATCACCCCGTACAGCCGCGCCCAGCAGCGCAACATGACGGCGATGGCGCCCGGCGGCATCTCGACGCCCTGGTCCTCGCTGAGCGCCCCCAGCTGACGGGCGAGCGCCGGATCGAGCTGCTCCTCCTCGGGAGCGGGGAAACCCCGCACCCGCCACAGGTCGGAGACCAGGTCGGAGAAGACGGACCCGAAGACCCAGCCCATGGTGCGCTCCGGCTTGGTCTCCTCGCGCCCGAGGCCCGGGGCCCAGGGTCCGAGGATGAGCCCGAACTCATGGGGGTGCTTGATGGCCCAGACGCGCAGCGCCCGGGCGCCGCCGATCAGTCTGCGGCCGGGCTCGCCCTCGGGGAGCTGCCCGATGACCCCGCGCATATAGCGGGCCATTTCCGCGAAGATGTCCACCCGCAACTGCAGGATCAGCGCGTCCCGGCTGCTGAAGTAGCGGTAGACGGCCGGCGCGGTCATGCCCATCTCCCGCGCGATGGCCCGGATGGTCACATTCTCCGGGCCCTCCTGAACCAGGAGCGTCCGGGCAACGTCCTTGATTTCGCGGATGGTCGCGATGCGCAACCGCTCACGCCGTGAGTACGGTGCGACGTGCGCTTCCCCTGGCGACACGCGTCCCCCTCCCTCATACCCCGCCGCTCGGCAACCCGGCGTACACGCACACGATACAGCGCCTCCGTTTAGTGAACAGCGGCAGCGGCGGTGCCTCCGCGTCACCTCCGGTCCGCGCGCGGCCCATCGGGAGACCGCGCGACCGCGGCCGGAACCGAGGGACGGCCGGTCGGCGGCCTGCGGTGGTGCCCAAGGGCGCCCCGGACCGGCCTTCCGCACCCTGGCGGCACGGTGAAATTCCCCCTGGTGGACGTGTGTTCACCAGGTCCCTCCCCCGATACGGAACACAGCTTCCGCTTTGCACGCGTAACCCCCCGTAAGCCCATTGGACCTTGTGACCACCACCTTAGTGGGGCGGGGTGACGGTGCGTGAGCTTTTCCACAGGACGGGTACACAACCGAAGGGCCGGGACCGCCCCGCGGCCCCGGCCCTTCCGGAGTTTTCGGCTATGCGCCGACTACTTGCCGGTTTCCTTCTCGTAGGCCTTGATGACCTCGTCGGTCGGGCCGTCCATCAACAGCTCGCCCTTCTCCAGCCACAGCACCCGGTCACAGGTGTCCCGGATGGACTTGTTGTTGTGGCTGACGAGGAAGACCGTTCCGGCGTCCTTGCGCAGCTCCCGGATGCGGGCCTCGGAGCGCTTCTGGAACTTCCGGTCGCCCGTGGCCAGTGCCTCGTCGATCATCAGCACGTCATGGTCCTTGGCCGCCGCGATGGAGAAGCGGAGGCGGGCCGCCATACCGGAGGAGTACGTGCGCATCGGGAGGGTGATGAAGTCACCCTTCTCATTGATGCCCGAGAATTCCACGATGTCCTCGTACCGCTCGCGGACCTGCTCGCGCGACATCCCCATGGCCAGACCGCCCAGTATGACGTTCCGCTCACCGGTCAGATCGTTCATCAGCGCCGCGTTGACGCCCAGCAGCGACGGCTGGCCATCGGTGTAGACACTGCCACGCTCGGCAGGCAGCAGCCCCGCCACCGCCTTCAGCAGCGTCGACTTGCCCGAACCGTTGGAGCCGATCAGGCCGATCGACTCACCCCGGTAGGCCACGAAGGT